>JASMLX010000015.1 GCA_030748495.1 Candidatus Poribacteria bacterium
AGGTGCGGCCAATAGCGGCTGGTTGACACAACTTTAGAATGAGTATACGAGCTGCGGGAAAGTAAATCAAATGAAAAGAAGACAGTTGTGTGCAATTTCTTAAATGAGATCTAGCCTCATAATCAATTAGAGGAAATGTATTGATACATTAAACCTTGCACAAGAGGTTGAAGAAGAACAATCAAGGTGAGCCATCGAGGCTCGTCTTTTTTGTTTCCGCATTCGAGTTATACCAGAATCAGGTGATAATAGATAGCATCTTCTAAACTTCCTTCTTGTGTAAGGTGGACCACCCCCTCTGGCTCACCTTCTTTTTTGCTGTCATACCATTTTTCATTGAATCAAAAGGTCAATTACCAATCAAGAAGTTACTTAGTCATTCATATGGCAATTCAATAGTTCTATGTATAAATATTCCATCTCTAGCTTATTATTTGCCCTGATCCTACTTGGTGGCTGCAGTGAAAGCCCAACTAAGCCAATAGAGAGAAGTCAAACCAGAACTAAATCTGCCGATAACGAGCTTTCAAAAGAAATCATATGGCAAACCGACAGTGCAAAAATGGTGCTGATTCCAGAGGGTAGTTTTCAGATGGGAGATGCGTTAAAAGACCCTGAAGAATTTATGCGACCTTCGCTTCCAACCCATCAAGTTAGCGTTAATGGATTTTATATGGATGCATGTGAAGTGACTTTGGGTCAATACAAGCAATTCTTGCAAGCAACGGAGCATCCCCCTCTGCCGGATTGGGTAGCAAAGATTGCACCAGATGACAATTATCCCGTAATTGGAGTCAATTGGTTTGATGCTAAAGCCTACGCCGAATGGGTTGGAAAACGGTTACCCACAGAAGCTGAATGGGAATATGCCGCCAGAGGAGGGTTAACCGACAAACGATTTGCTAATGGAGGTAGATTAAAACACGCAGATGCTAACTTCAAAGGCAAAGGTGAAATAGATATCTGGGGCCAGACTTCACCTGTGGCAAGTTTCAAACCTAACAATTATGGGTTGTTTGATGTAATGGGAAATGTGTGGGAATGGTGTGAAGATTTATATGATGAAAATTATTATGCCGTATCTCCAGTTGAAAACCCTGGAGGACCAGAATCCACTCCAATGGAAAGAAGAGTGATTAGAGGGGGTAGTTGGATGAGTTTTAAGCACTTCTTGAGGGTTGCATTAAGAAATTATCAAAACCCTGAAATGAAAAACAACTATACAGGTTTTAGATGTGTAGTTGACTTAAATTAATTCATAAATGTCTAACTGAGGGGATGGGTACACCAGCAGTTGGTTAGAGCAAATCCATATCAAGTATTTGGCTTGAATTAGCCCGGATAAGCCGGTAGCCGACTTTGGTGAACAGACCGACGATAATCCAAACTCCACCGATCAAGGTTTCGCCGAAGACCAGGCCCAAGAAGAACGGCCGACAATGGCGATAGAGCTTAAAGCCGCCAATCTTGAGGGTCAACATTTTACAGAGCCAACCGATGAAGAATGAGGACCAGACGGTGAAGGGTGTCCAACTGGTGGTCATAGCGTAACCGAGTGGATGTACTCGCCACCACAGAAACCGGTAGCGCATGAAAATCATCATCGATATTATGGCCATCTCTAAACCGATGAAGGAGAGTTCCAACCAGTGAGTCTCTTTAGGAAAGGTCAAAAAAGCTGTTAGGCGATTCCACGGTTCCGAGTCAAACCAGTAGTCCATATTATGGCCACCTTTGTGGTATCAGGTCATTAGCCCCGCATAGTAAGCCACCGCTAGTCCAACAACCATCGACAGGCTCATGGCCAGCATCAAATGTGGACGGCGCAAACGGACCGAGTGGTGATTGAGGTCAAAGCCGCGCCAGGTTGATTCGGCTTCCGGGTAGGTGTGTCGAGCAATGTTGGAGTTTATGCCAAGGCCGGTCAGAGTCTACCAAACCAGTCTTGTCGAATCAAGGATTAACCGTTAATACTACCTGAACAGTAAAGGTTAACAAACTTGACGCTGACAGATGGATTTGATAAAATCGGCACGGAATATGGATTATTTCTGACACTAAATCCCCCATGGAACTGGAAGGGCGACGAAATAGCTAGTAATTTTGCAAAAGGAAGAGAATCAAAGATGTTTAAAAACTTAAGTCCGGGTGCCATCGGTGTCTCCGCGGACATGCAACAAGGGTTAACTTATGCCAGGCAGTTTGGGTTCGAAGGATTAGACCTTAATATTCATCAAGCTAGCCAAATGGCCGAAGAACAATCTATCAATGAGGTAAAAGCGTTATGGGATGGGATCAACATGGGGGGCTGGAGTTTCCCTGTGGCCTGGAGTGGCCCAGAAGAAGAATACGAAGAAAGTCTAGCCCGTTTGCCAGCTTTAGCCGCTTTAGCCGCTGAACTGGGCTGTTTTCGCACCTCAACTTGGATTCCACCGGCTTCGAACGAAAAAACCTATGGTGAGAATTGGGATTTTCACGTTCGTCGATTTCGTCCAATAACGCAGATTTTAGCCGATCACGGGCATGCCCTAGGACTTGAGTTTATTGGTCCACGAACTAGCCGTGCCAAGGCGACACACGGATTTGTCTATACCATGGACGGGATGCGTGGGTTAGCTGCGGCTATCGGTACCGGCAATGTTGGATTGCTATTGGATGCTTGGCACTGGTACACAGCCCAGTCGACCCTATCTGACCTGGCACAACTATACCCGGAGGATATTGTCTATGTTCATGTTAATGATGCCCCAAGCGGAATTGACGTGGAAGATCAGATCGATAACGTCCGCTGTTTGCCTGCTGAAACAGGTGTCATTCCATTAGCTGAGTTCTTTAAAATTCTGGCTCAAGTGGGCTATGATGGGCCGGTGACTGTCGAGCCATTCAGCCAAAAGTTGCGAGAAATGAAACCCGAACAGGCTCTACAAGCTACCATTGACTCACTTGATACGGTTTGGGAACAAGCCGGATTGACATAAAGATAAAGGGAGACTGAGATTGCCGGTATTTGAGACTGCCGATCAACTCTACGCTTGCATCGGCGGTCTTTTTGCTCAGATGCAACAAGACTTGCGAACGCAAGAACAGTTAAGCGATCTGAAGTTAAGTGTTCAATTTACCTTTTTGGCACCGGAGGCAACCATCGGTTTGATAACCGGGAATGGGGAACAGCAGGTGAAGTGTAATGCACAAATCGAAAATCCCGACGTTGAGTTAGTGATGTCAGGGGATGTTGCGCACCATTTCTGGATGGGAGAGGTCAATGTCATGGACGCTATTACCAAGCGTCAGATCATCCCAGTTGGATCGCTAGCCAAAATTATGACACTGGTTCCGCTGATAAAAGCCGCGATCCGGTTTTATCCACAACACTATCAAACGTCAATTATGGATAAGGAGAGTGTAACTTGTTGAAAAAAACGACCTTTTTGTGGCTTGATTGCAAAATTATCAAGACTTCGCAGTACAAACCAAAAAAGGAAGTCGTTATAGAAGATACTCTACTTACATTTATATTGACGCGGATTGGTTTCAAATTTAGTTTCTTACCCACCATTCATTACACGAGTCAAGTCTATTTGGCTTCCGTTGAATTTTTTCCGGCCCATCCTCAAAGGAGAAGCAACAGGAATTTACCTGTTGATTCAACCATTCTAAAAGCCTGTCACATTAAACCAGAACGACAGAATCGGGTCTTGAGAGGTGTTGCCACCAAAGCCAGATCAACAATCGGTCGGTTTTTTGGCTTTAAATTGCACTTAGTGATCAATGATATGGGAGAGATTATGGCATTTAAAATCACGGTAGGAAATGTTGATGATCGAGATCCAGTGGCCGATTTAAGACGCCAATTGTCAGGTAAATTATTTCAACCTTTGATGGCTCAAGGAGTTCAATTGGTGACTGGTGTCAAGAAAAACATGACAAATAAATTAATGCCACTCAGGGATAAATTATGATTAAATAAACCTGGTGTGATAGAATCCGTTAACGAGTAGCGTAAAAATATTTGCCCGGTTGAGCATTCAGGTCATCGAAGTAGTTGGGGTTTGATGATAAACACTTTGGCTGTATTGTGGGCCGATGCTTGGCGACCCAAAAAGGCAACAATTGATAAAAATATCCGGGGGTTAATCTGCTAATGTAATACTTCTGCTTATTCATACATTAACGTTCAGATAGAACTCAGCACAGATCAGAAGCACTATACTGCCATGGCCATTGACCAATTAGCAGCTAAGCCTAATCGTTTGCTAGCCGAGGAGGTAGTCGCTTAATGTGCTGAAGGCAATCCTTCCAGAAAGATTACTCACCCAAACTCAATTCTTAGCCAACTATCCTAACCCTTTCAATCCAGAAACCTGGATACCTTTCCAACTGAGTCAAGATGCTGATGTAACCATTACCATTTATGATGTGGCGGGAAGAGCCGTCAGGAAAATGCAGTTGGGCCATCTAACAGCCGGCAGTTACAGCCAGACAGAGAAAGCGATTTATTGGGATGGGAAAACTGAAAATGGAGAGCTTGTATCTTCGGGAACTTACTTTTATCAGATACACGCTGGAGATTACCATGCAACACGGAAGATGGTGGTTCTGAAGCAGGTAGGGTTTAGTTACTATCTACTTGAAGGATTAAATGGCGGGTAGTTAACGGCCAAGGTGAGGTCGCAGTAACGGGCTTAGCGGAATATACACGGGGCAATGTGGTCAAAATGGGCAGAAGAATTTAGAGGTAAGAAAAAGATCAGAAAGGATCTGATAGCCTGCAGACACTAAAGAAAAATCTCGCCGTATTTCCCGTAGAAACAGTACAGGCACAGGTTATTGAATATTGGCTTGATGTATCAATGACATCTAGGTCGAAGCGTTCCTTTGGAAAACTAATCGGGTATCCAAAAGTATTCACCGCAGATGTGTTGATCTACCAGTTCCTTGGGAATTAAGCACATAACCTCATCCGGTTGCGGTATTAACAAATACTATTATGATAACCATGGCAACCTGCCAATCAAGGAGTATAGCAAGGGCCTTCTATTGATCAAGGATAAGAATTGACATGATGATTCGGCATCCATATGCGAGTTTGATTGCCTACCGTCAAAACACTAAATAAGCATGAAAAGATACCGCGATTTTACATATCTCTGGGAAAAGATACCTAACGGGCTATTGTACGATTGGCTCAAATTTGTGGAGGAGAATCATCATCGATGGCGGTCACTCCTACGACAACTAACAGATGGTGAAAATCCACAAGAATGGCAAACATTAATACAAGAAGCAAGTCGAAAAATTTGGGCGATGTGGTCTGATACCAACTGGAATGGAACTGGAGACAGTGAAAAGGCCTGTTTTATAGCCGATTTGAGGAAAGATGGGATAGCCGAGGTACAAATTTTGATGCTTGTGGAGAAAGCCGAAACCCTGATTCAGCAAGATCCTCTTCGCCATATCACCGTTTATATCGCTGAGATTGATGATGCGGATGAAGTGGAGACTGCCAAACGACTTGATGCTGGCGGTCGTCGGAATTTCTTTCGCGGGTCTGGGTTAACTGAGGGGGGCCAACCAATCTTTTGATCACCTAGATATCTACGTGTAAATCCAGGTACCAGTGTAAGTACGGTTTGGATCACGACCTTTAACTCGAAGCTACCATCATCGATTATCACCACTTCCAACAGATCGGAATTTTACATTGGTTCGGCACTGGTAGAAAGTTTCTAAGCTGGCGACGAATGATTTTGTACGACTAATGGAACGATTACTGAAAACAGCGGCCAGCCGACTGAAGCTTGATTTTTACCCAAGGTATTTTATTCTTGTCTTGACGCTTGCTAGCCCCAAAAGGAAGCAAGCCATATATATCTCATAGTAAGGAGAATAGATGTATGGGTTACAATCAATCTATCAACCCAACCATCCAAAATAAAGTACAGGCTTTGGCGTGGCGAAAGCAACACCAGACATCAACTCCTAAAGTCGGTGAAACGGCTCCCGGTTTCCAATTATCGGATATTAAGGGGCAAAACCCACTTACGCTGTCTGGTCTCTGCCAACATAAGCCAGAGGCCTTGGTTTTTGGCAGTTTCACCTGACCTCCATTCGTCGAGCAGTCGGTTAACCTATAGCAACTTTACCAGCGATACTATCAATAGGTCGAATTTTTGGTTATTTATCTCCATGAAGCCCCCTGTAGATGGTTGGGATATTAGCAGCTCCAACCGAATCACTGATCCTCAGACCATAGAACGGTCAGAATGGCCTGCCCAATCTTGTCCCGTTGACCTATTGTTAGCATTAGCGTATAATGGCAAATGACTCAAGATTTGGTGACATCTCTAATTCTGCAGTAAATAACCACAACTAATCCTAAATAGGGCGAAAATTTGGAGTGGACAACATGACAAACCAAAAATTACGTGCCGCCGTCATCGGATGCGGATTGGGGGCTTCACACGGCTACGCCTATACCCACGCTCCCGAATTTGAACTGGTAGCTATCTGTGATCTGAAATCCGAGGTGATCGACGCATTCTTTGAACGCTCCCAACTTGAGCGAGGCAGCGTCCGTGAGTACACTGACTACCAGGCGATGCTAGCAGAGGAAGAGTTGGATGTGGTCAGCGTTGCCACGCCGGACGATTACCACGCCAACCCTGTCTGTGACGCCTCCAACGCTGGGATCAAAGGCATTTTCTGTGAGAAGCCTTTGACAACTAACCTGAAGGATGCCGATCGGATGATCGAAGCAATTGAGCACAACGGCACCAAGATGTCAGTTGACCACACCCGGAGTTGGGTGCCAATATATCAAACCGTGCGACAAGCAGTCAGAGAAGGCGAAATCGGTAACCTGACCCGCATCGTCGCTCACATGGGCGGTCGTCGATCAATGCTCTTTCGCAACGGAACCCATCTGGTTGATGCCGTCTGTTACTTTGCTGAAGCCGATCCTGTTTGGGTAATTGCCGCTCATGAACGTGGGTTTGAAGACTATGGAATCGAGTACAAAGGAGAAGGCGGCAAAGATCCGGGGCTTGATCCGGCCTCGACGCTTATTATCGAGTTCGACAACGGCATCCGCGGCATAGTCAACAGCGCGAAGATGACGCCAGCCATCTTTGAGTTCGATCTCTTAGGTCCAAATGGGCGCTATTGGGTAACCGATAAACATTGTACGGTTTGGAAGACGGATCGACCCGAAGGCTCGCCGCAGAAGGCTATGCTACCACAGGCTAGCGGCTATGCAGACTATTTCGGTGATACTTTGATTCCGGCGGTTCAGGAACTCGCTATGATGATCTGGAATGGTGCGCCTAGTAGTTCACCGGCGCGGCGTGCCCGAAACACGCTGGAGATCATGTTAGGCGCATTGATCTCCCAATCGCAAGATAGCACCAAGATTCACTTACCTCTTCCAAGAAAATAGGTTGTCCAATGCTCCAATCACCTAAGGGTGTTACCAACTGAAAGATCAATAGCAGAACTGGCCATCTCAGCGAAAACAGGGTTGCTTGTTCTACTAAGACCCGTTATCGGAATATTTTAATACTGAATGGGTATAAGTCAATTTTCGCGTCGAGATCGGACTAACGAAATTGAACCGGAGCACCTTATGAAAAAGTATCGAACCGGAATAGCTGGATCTGCTCACATTAATTCCCATTTATATTCTTTGAATGCAGTACCAAACATCGAACTGGTTGCTGCTGTCGCTCAGACCGAGGTAGAAAAAAAGCCGTTTCAAGCCTATGGTGTCTCCACATTTTATCAGAGCTATGAGGAGATGTTAGACAGCGAAAATCTGGACATTTTCGAGATCGATTCTGATCCGAGCCAACGGTATAAGATGACCCTGGCGGCGGCTAAACGCCGCATCCATGTGCTGGGAGAAAAACCGATTGCTGTGTCTCTGGAAGCCGCTGATAAAATGGTCAAAGCCTGTGAAAGGGCTGGAGTCCAGTTTGCTATACATAATCTCCGACGCTGTGACCCTTATCATATTCGAGCCAAAGAACTCTTGGACGAAGGGTTTATCGGTGAGTTGCTCTCAATTAGAGCTATATGCCGTGACCCACGCCCGGCGGGGCACTGTTTGATCAACCTCGGCACCCATCTTTTTGACACCACTCGCTTCTTTGGCGGAGATGCGAATTGGATCTTTGGTCATGTCACTATTGAGGGCAGAGATGTTACTGCCGAGGACATTGAGAAAACTTCTGATGGTTTTGGGCTGATTGCTGGTGATAAGGCCAGTGTATCTTTAGGGCTCGACAACGGTGTGACAGCAAAGGTTGAGTTTTGGATGGCAACTCCTCCATATTTTGGCATCGAGTTGATTGGGACGACTGGCTCTCTGGTCATCAGGCAACCTGAATCACCCGGGCCGATGATGTATCGAAAAGATGCCCTTTGGTCGGTTGATCCAACAGAGAACGAGTGGCAGCCAATTGAACTCTCACCGGAGGCATTGGCCAAATTTGACTCAAGCCGTTGGGATTCCGTTTATCGGATGGTGGTTGAGGAATTTATACGGTGCATCGAGACGGGAGAGGAGCATCCGACCAGTGGGCGTCAAGCACTGAAAGCTCTGGAGCTCATTTTAGGAACTTATGAATCCCATCGGCTAAAGGAGCGTGTCACGCTTCCCTTAGTACAACGGAAACACCCATTGGAAGTGTGGCGGCAGGATTGAGGTGATAGCAGTTTGCTCGACTGTGTTCATGACAACATATTATCGAAGCACTTGGACGCAGAATTACCAGGAAATCGCACACTGTGAATCCACTGGTAACTAGACATGCTGTTTAATGGTCCAATTTCATCTAACTCTTAGCCTCATTGTTGTTACCACTAGTGTTTTGTTGTTGGATAGATACTAAATCCTTTCTTGACCACGAAAGGTACGAGCCAAGCAATTACTCTCTAACGGCAGAATTTGATAATCACCTAACTGTTTGATGCTTCTTCTTTCAATTTATAAGTTGGACACCTATTCATCATATCGTCACCAGGCAGTTGATTGCTGAGTGCAATCTGATCATTCTATCACTTACACCTTAACCACGATCAGCGTGCCGAACAGGAACTGAGAATACAAAGGTGGCACAGAAGGTTTCAAGTTGCTCCCGTAACGAATCGTATGCCAAGGTATACAGGCGTATTTCGAGTTGCCCACAGACGATGAAAAATAAGGGAGACAATCCTCTTATCACAATTCAAATCGCTTTGGCTGGTGAGAGATTATAGTTGGGGCGAGTAGTTACGCTTCCGTAATGATGGCAAACAAAATATCTATATGACGATCAAATATTGGTTACCATGGTTGTTACTAATTAGCTTGACTTCACCCAAGGCGGATCTGTTTCAACAGGCTGAACAAGCAATAGTCGAGAAAAATCTTAATCTCGCATTTACTCTCTACAAAAACATCTTAGACCAAGATCCTACATCGGTTCCGGCTATTAGGGGAATGGGATTAGTCCTATGGATGGATAATCGCCCTAAAGAAGCCATCATTTGTTATGAACGCGCGGTCGAGATCAATCCCAACTTCGTGGTAGCATACGCCGATCTTAGTGTTATTTTATCCGACCAAAAACAGCATCAGCAGGCTGTAGCTTACGCCAAACGAGCTGTTCAACTTTCACCTAACACACTAACTTGGCGACTTAATTACGCCGATATTTTGTGGCAGGCTGAGAGATATAGTCAAGCTGCAGAGCAGTATCGATTGGTTATAGCAGAGGATAAAGACCACTTGCCAGCTAACATTGGCTTGGGTAGCAGTTTAATTTCACTGGGTCAACTTGATCGAGCCTTAACCATCATTAATCGGGCGCTTACCATTGATCCTGACCATCTACATGCCCGCTACAATCAAGCAGTCATTTACACCAAGCAAGGGCAGATAGACTTGGCTTTAAGCAATCTCCAATTTGTTTTAAGTCGAGATGCTGACCACGCCAAGGCACAATTTGAGCTCGGTTTCGCCTACCAACAAGGCAAGCAATTTCATCAAGCAGTAGAAGCCTATCATAGAGCCTTAACACTGATGCCAAAAGATCCATCTATCTATTACAACCTAGCCCATTGTCATGCCCGGTTGGGAAAGACAAAACTAGCTAAAGAAACACACGCTAAAGCTAAGCAACTTCAGGAATTTCAAAATGATTTAGCCGAAACACAAGCTTACCTTCAACAGTATCCGAACGAGGTTAAAGGTTATCTTCACCTGGGTGAGCTTTATCTACAGCACAACCAGTTCGACTTGGCAGAACGAAACTATAAACTAGCTATTCAAGCTAATGCCAATTACCTGCCGGCCTATCAAAGCCTCGCTGATTTTTATATTCAACAAAAAGCACTAGAGAAAGCGACACATGTTTATCTGAAAGCTGTGCAACACTTTCCGCAAGAGGTGCAGACACGAGTAATGTTAAGCCTTTTATATAAAGAACAAAATGATTTTCAGGCAGCTAAAACCCATTTAAAAATTGCTGAAACACAAGCCCAAGAACTGGTCGAAGAAAGAGGGAAAGCCGAAGATTTAGAAAAGCTGTCTTTCGTTTATTATGCTCAAGGCCGATATGCTGAAGCTGAATCATTACTCCTGAACTTACTGTCGGCTGCCCCTCAGAACACAGATTATTTGAACCAACTTGAGACAGTTAGAGCGGCTAACAATTAACAAACTGGATTCTTGCTCATTCCCTTGACAATTCTTTTAACGTCCGTAATAATGTGCAAGTTAATCCAATTTTGAGATTAGGAGGAATTAGTTAGATGAACAAAATCAGGTTTATTTTATGTCTAGCGTTAGCTGTAATATTCTTTCAAACAGTTAGCTTCGCAGCCGTTAAGACAGGAGAATTTGTCATTCTTGACGAAAACGTGGACGCTGTTGTAAAGTATATTACGAAGGGCAATGGTACGCCAAAAAAGGTTGCAGACGCTTATGCGGGTAAAGAAGCTCTATACGTCGGTGGTACAGGAGGCGACGGGCAACGTTACAATGACAAGGCGCCTTGGACTTTCAAGATCGCTGAAAATCCCAAAGCAGACGATGAATTTCGTTATATTACCTTTGCTTGGAAAAAAAACGGTGGTACAGGGATACAGTTGCAACTTCACGGCAATCCGGATACGTGGGGACACCGCTATCACGCTGGCGCTAACGTCAAAAACTGGAATCCGTCCATCCAGGTCAATAAGAGTGTTCCCACCAAGTGGGAAAAACATACCCGCGACCTGTTCAAGGATTGGAAAGCTTTTACCTTAACCGGGATTGCTTTCACCGCATGGCCTGATGGTGACGATATAGGTGGTTTCTGGGACTATGTGGTTCTGCATCAGAACCCAGAGATTAAGACGGCCGTCGAATCCAAAGGAAAACTGACGACCAAGTGGGCGAAACTAAAAAAATAGATTTTGTCTGAAGGTTAGAGAAAAGGGCTAACTTAGCTTGGCCCTTTTTTTAGTATATTTATAGGATATACTGTGGAGGAATAAAGATGAAGCACTTGAAATTCAGCTTAATTTTAGCACTGGCGCTGATCGTTGGCTTGGTTGCTCAAGCAGCTGACCTCAAAGGCGCGTTCGTGGTTATCGACGACGAAGCTAGCATCAAAGATGCCTTGCAAAAATTGACTAACGGTCAGGGAAAAAGAGAACTGGAAAAGAAAGATATTTATAAAGAAGATGACGACGGAAAAGCCGCCATCAGAATAAACGTAGCAGGTGGTGACGGTCAGAACTTTAATCCAACCATGCCGGATTGGGAGTTAGAAATTGAAAAGAAACCAACAGGAAAAAATCAATTTCGTTACATCACCTTTGCTTGGAAGAAGATCGGTGGTGATGGAATTCAGCTGCAATTGCATGCGAATGTCAATTCGTGGGGACACCGCTATCATGCCGGGGCCAACGTTAAGAACTGGAATCCGTCCATCCAAGTAGATAAGAAAATCCCTGAAAAATGGGAAGTTCATACTCGTGACCTAATTGAAGATTGGAAAGATTTGAATAAAGGGGGGCAAAAAATCACGGGAATAGCCTTTACTGCATGGGACGGCAAAGCCGGACTCTGGGATCACGTAGTTTTCCACCAAACACCAGAAGATCCATTGGCCCCACAGGCAGTTGATGTTAAAGCCAAGCTAGCTGTTAAGTGGGGGGAGATCAAACAATAAAGGTAAACTTTCCACCCTCAACTGTTGTAAAGCCCCATGTAGGGGCTTTTTTTATGGTCTAACCCTGCCACCTGACACAATGCATAACAGCTCTGACAGGCGCAAAAGACGAATACTTAGTCTTCTTGCAATGAAAAAGCGATGGTAAACCGGGTCACTATAACCAGTCCTCGGACATCTTTGACTACCTGAAATGAGACATTGCGCCGAACTCTCACTTGTAATGTTGGGAAACAGACGAGATGAAAGAATCAACAAGGCTCACGAAGAGCGACTTGATTCCCTTCGAGGCGCCTGTAGGTTTCGAGGAGCTTAAAAGGTCAATCCTATCCTCGCCTGTAAGCCACCAGAATGGGCTGCCGCTGCCCACGCGATGGTTGTGGATGGCACCGTACACACTACCTGTGGGTGACCCCTTAGCGATCAAACACGACCCAAGAAGTCCTGTCCTGTTGCCTTCGAAGGAAGGTTTTGACGATTTCACAATCAAATACCCTTTCCTGTTTTGGAACCCTGCCGACCGCAGATTCTATGCCTATTATCTAGGCAGGCAACAAAGCCCTCCCAAGCAGACCTAAGCAGATGGGCCTATTGGTTGGTGACGGCGATTTTGGCCAATGGACACGCGTTCGCCAGACTCCCGTGATTGCCGCCGACTATCTGTCACGCGACCGCGTCGGTCAATAATCCCATGGTCGTTACGAAAGACCTCGCTAATCCTAATCCTATCTTCAAAGGTAGCGGTCAAACATGGGACAGTTGCGGCGTCCGAGAGGCAGCAATCTTTACTGGACCGCGGTATTTCCACTTTTTCTACGATGGGTTTGATGGCGAAGTTTGGCGGGGCGGGTACGTGCGGACGCACGACTTCCGTACCTTCGAACCCAATCCTTACAATCCCGTTTCACCCCCTCGCCAGATTCCGACGCTTGGAACTGCGACGGGGTACTAACGTCCCAGGTAATCGAGATCGACAACGTGTACTTTATAGTATACGCCGGTAAGAGAGGCAAGGAATGGCAGACGGGACTCGCAAAAGCGAGCGACCCCCAGAACCTTTGCTTGACTGAAACCAAACTATAGGTGAATTCGATGCTCGAATCACTGTATTATCAGTAGGGTAAAAATCCAGATCAGTCAAGCTAATGATACTAGCTTTATTCGTTGTTATACTTGGATCAGCTCAGGTAAATCCTTATTTCGCCAGCAGTTTTTCTGGGAATAGATTTTGATTTTTGTCACCCCAGGTAAGCCCTTGAGGGTTATTGTAATCCTCAACTGGCTCTGCCAGTGGTTTGAACCGCAAACTGGCGGTTTCGGTAAAGGAGATAGTCAGCTTTCTTGTTCCTCGAGAAAGGAAAAATATGAAAATCAGACAACTTGAAATCCTCCCAGCACCTTTTCATGGATCAACATATGTTATGTCAAGCTACATACTGATAAAAACGTTGTCGATATTGGAGCAACCGCTTGTTCTTTTCCTGAACAAGCGTTAATCGGAGCATTAAGAGATCTTGAGCCTTGTCTAATCGGGGCAAATGCTTTTGAAATAGAAAAGATCTGGTTGTTGATTTATCGTACCGCATTCTGGCCAGGAAGCCCTGTCCCCATTAGCACGCTTTCCGACGTTAAGCACGTGCCATGGAATATCAAAGGCCAAGGCCATCAACGTGCCCGTATATGAACTCATTGGTGGGATGTATCGCCATCAAGCCAAGGTCTATGCTAGATTGGTGGTGATACATTTCAAGCGTGTACTGACGCTGCTCAAAGGCGTATTGAAGCAGGATGGGGTGGGCTAAAATCCACGCCATTCGAGCCGACAGCACCAACTTTTTCACTCGCTCATGGCAAAAAGTCGAAGCCAAGGTGAAGGCCGTTCGGGAAACAGTAGGGGCTGAAGTACCGATTGCTATTGACGGCCATGGTCGATTGAATCTAATCAATGCAATAGAGATGGCTAAACGAGTCGAACCTTACGGGATTCTGTTCTTTGAGGAGCCGGTACTTCCGGAATCTGTGGATGCGATGGCTGAATTACAGCGAAAAGCAGATGTGCCCATCGCCACTGGTGAACGCCTTTTTACACGTTATCCATTCCGTGAATATCTGGTCAAAAGTGCTGTCGATGTCGTCCAACCGGATATCTGCACCTGTGGCGGTATCATGGAAACGTTCAAAATTGCGGCGATGGCTGATGCTTTTTTCTCGACAATTGCGCCACACAACCCGTTAAGCCCTTTCTCGACGGTGATTTGTCTGCATTGAGATACGGTTGTATCAAACTTTCTCATTCAAGAAGTGCCCAACGGAAATAAGTCCGGCGCGCAAAAACCTTATTAATGGTTTTGAGGAAAATCCAGTGGATGGGTATTTGAAAGTGCCGTCAGGTCCTGGTTGGGGTGTTTCGTTGAATGAGGCGTTCATTCGCTCGCTTCCAGAGCGACCGCCACCGAAAAGATCAGTAACTTTTGACACAGACGGTTCAATCCTCGACCTCTGATGGGGTAAACCTGAAAGATAAACACGGTTAATCATCCAGTGGAAAGATCAAAAGGATAAGTTCGTTTTCCGCAATGGTTCGGACGCTCGTACGCAATTCACTTGGGTCTGTAACCATTGAAATTTCATATTAGCACCGACGAACTAGAAGCATCGCTCGATGCACTGAAGGCACAGTGTCAACAGTAGGATGATCGCATTCTCAGTTCCACTAATTTTGAAGTTTAGGAGCTTTTTTGCAACTACGTGGTTCTGATGCAGGATTAAGTGCCGGTAGCCTTCGTGTACCCATCAGGAGGGAAATAAGCAATGAGAATTGGAATAGCGAGTTTGTGGCACGAAACGAATACCTTTGCCATGGAACAGAATGATTCTATGGCAACTACCCATATACAACGCGGCAAAGCCTTACTTCCACAGGAACATGTCAGGAACTTTATAGGTGGTTTCGTCGAAGGTGCAAATCACCCGGAAGTGGAGCTAGTTCCCACCTTGAGGATAAGTTTTTCACATGGAGGACTCATTCATGCCAAAGTATATGAACGCTGTCGCAGCATGATTATAGATGCCTTACGGGAGGCAAGGCCTTTGGATGGTGTCTACTTCGCTTTTCACGGAGCGATGGTGGCGGAGGCGCCGTATCTCGATGCTGAAGGTGAACTGGTGCAGGAGGCTCGTAGGATTCTAGGGGATATCCCCATGGTCGGTACTTACGATTTTCACGCCATTATGAGCGATTATGAGGTCGAATCTCTTGTTCCGTTTCCTAATAACACCAATCCCCATATTGATGGCTATGAACGAGGATTGGAGGCAGCGAAATGCCTGCTCCAGATGCTAGATGGTACGATCCAACCGGTCACACACCGGGTTTTTGTGCCTGTTATCGGACCTAACATCGGACAGAGTACCTGGTCACATATCCCTATGGAGGAGGGAGGGCTGTTGCTACATCAGCTAAACCTCAAGCGTGAAGCACTAGAGGAAACTCCGCAGGTTATCAACATTACTATCTTGGGCGGTTATGGCTACGGTGACTCGCCAGACGCTGGGATGTCAGTTGTCACAACAACGGATGGAGACGCGGAACTGGCCAAGCGATTGGCTAATGAGCTAGCTATAGATCTGTGGACACAGCGCGGAGAGTTACAAAAAGTGCGACCGATATATCCCATTGATGAAGGTGTCAGAATGGCAATGAAGCAAAAAGAGACACCGGTCCTCCTGGTAGATTTGGGCGATGATCCTGGTAGCGCCTGTCCGGCTGATAGTCCAGTCATATTGGAAAGTTTGATCCGGAACCAAGCCAGCGATTGCGCTCTCACAATCCGTGATGCCGAAGTAGTGAAGGCAGGCATCGCGGCCGGCGTGGGCGCAACGATCACGATGAGTGTTGGAGGTAAAATCGACCAGCGTTTTTACCAGCCATTACAAGTAACCGGTGTAGTTAAATCTATAGATGACGGCAAGTATGTAATCTGCGGACCCACCCATGGTGGTTGGGGGCGTAAAGTTGTCAGGAAAACCTTTCGGGAAACCGACGTAGGTTCCAGAATAGTGCTGCGTATTGGGAACAAGATCGACGTAATCTTTTCTCAAAGACGAACCGGCAAGGACCGTGACTTTTTCAAAAGCGCAGGCATCCTTCTGGAGGAGAAACGGATCCTGGTGGTGAAATCCAATCAAGCTCACCGGGCCTCGTTTGATCCTGTGGTTGCTAGCACAATAGAGTTGAATTCACCCGGTGTCAGTACTATTAATTACGCGAACCTACCCTACCAATATCTATATCGTCCAATTTGGCCAATCGACCCTGATATGGATTGGGCTCCTTCTAAATAAACCATATCTCTTATCAACTTACCAATGGAGGAGAGAAATTAAAAAGTCTATCCGTATCCAGTTGGAAACAGATATTTCCACACCGCTACCATTTTTGCTATTCAGTTTCTTATTGGCTGTTCTTGGCAGTAATAAAATCCTACTACCAGAACTATCAAGCCCATTAGGATAGCCGTGTTGGTTACCATTTTGATTGTCATTCAAAACCTTGTTAGTTGATGATTACTGATCAATCTTTGGCAACTCATCCAACTTCAGTTGGCCCAAGTTCAGGTTGATCAGATTTTGATTCAGTAAAGCTGGAAATCTCGAAGGACGAAACCAACTTAATTGACTATCCATTCTTAGATGATTGTAATACCAATCCTATTTTCTCGTTTTTATTCCCCGTATTTTTCATGAATCAACTCGTACTTTTCAAACACTTTCCAAGCCTATATTTTGTGTGTTTGACCACTGTATTAAGACATATTTGCCTATCATCGCCCAGCAGTGCCTGGGGTTAGTTTGGGAACAGTCACTCAGTTACCAAGTTCGCATTGATGAGGTGACCCTGGGCTCTATCTCTATTCTTCCTTCGATAAGTATTCTCTAGCTATCGTGCCAATTTCCCTTCTAGTTTCCTCCGGCAAACCACGGAACTTCTCACTTCTGACAGCATCTATGATCTGTTGACGAGAGGCGTTGCGGAAATAACCCGACCATCCATCAACTTCCTGTCGAGTACTATCTTTTCCGCCACTTTTTTTGCGGTTCTTACCTTCTTCTTTACCACCTTTACTCCGACCATCTTTACCTTTCCCCTGTTCTCTATCTTCTCTGCCTTCTTGACCTCTGTTGTCTTTCCCGCGACCTTTGCGACCTCCAACGCCCTCCAAAAACTGGACACCTGGGCTAGAGAGTAAAATGATTTTTCCATCTATCTTCAGACTAACCTTATTGACTTCTATCTTCTCAATCTCGGCTGACTCTAGCTGATCATTTACACTGACATAATAGGTGCGGTTGGAACGTCTCTCCCGAATCAGGGCTTTAGCCAAACCGTTTGCCGGCACTTTGGTGGCCATCAACTCATATTTAGGACTTTTATCTGGTGGGCGCCAGCCTAACGGACGAAACAGGTTGAAGTCGGTAATAACCCGGTAAAAAGCCTGATCGACCACTGTCATTTGTAACCACTTTTCATCCTGGCCTTCAGCGTGAAAAGTGGACAAAAAGGGACACAGCAGCACTACTACCAACACTATCTTTTTCATTTGTAACTTCCTCATTTATTATGATTGGTGGAACAATATTCACACATATTACTAAAATCTACCTGTTAGACGAATAACTGCCGAATTTCGGTTGCTATTCCACCATAATTGCGAGATAGAGATTTTGAATCATTTTCATTGCAGATATCCGATCTTGTTTCGCACTACTTCTCAAGTCTGATATGTGCTTCTAATCAGCAATAATGTCAATCTAGGGTTTTGATTCTACTCAATCCCGTGGAATTCTGATACGCTTCGTTTGACCGACAGGAACTGTCATCTTCACCATCGACTGAATATACCCGAAGGTCGAATGTTCACTGGTCTCTGTTGGTACTGAAGTACTATCAATAGAGATTGAACTTATGTTACGCCCCTTGACACAAAACTTAACATTAAGAGGCACAGAACCGCTGTGATGAGTAATTGAGGTCTCGATACCGTCATCTTGCAAATAATGCGAAAAACTAAAGACATGCTCACCGACCTGCAATCGCTCAAAACGAAAATGGGTCAGATCTGAAGGTAGTACTGGTGACAGTAAGATACTGTGCTGGTTGGCATTGGGTTCGACACCTCCCAGCCCACGTACCAACATATCGAGAAACGGCCCCACTGACCACAACTGGATGAAGTTGGAACCTCCTGGGGGAATCATCTCCACAAACGCGCCCGGCATTCGATCTTGTTCCGGCGCCATGGCCGCGCACTTGACCATCTCCCAGCCAAACTGAGATTGTCCATATTGAAAGCCGACCAGACCAAATATATTAGTGGTTATCACACCGGATCCTTGTCGACTAACGTCTTCCTCCCAGGTGTGCACGCCGCCCCAAGCATTAACCCACTCCTTCCGAATTCGATTTAGAGCCAGTTTAGCCCGACCGGGAGTAGTCAATTGCGTTTCCATCGGGAAGACGACCGACCAGAAACCTTTCATGTGCTGTGAACCATCTGTTTCCAGTCCAGTGGCCCACATCTGGTTTTTCTTGTCCCACCACTGCCGATTGAATTTATATTTCAGGTCAGATGCCTGTTCTTCATACTGAGAGGCCATATCCGATTGACCTAAATCTGCTGACATCTCAGCTAAACCGCGATAGGCAGAGTAGAGATAACAGACTGCCTCTAGTGTTTTTCCACCGGCGCCGGGTGCTTCAATCAATCCATTACCTTCCACATAACCATCTTTATCGACGTCCCGTTGACTTAACAAGAAGGAGATACTTTTCTGACAAATTGGGTAGATGCGCTCTAAAAACCGGCGATTGCCAGTCCAACGATAGTGCTGCCAGCAAGCTAAAACGAATTGGGACGGTTCTTGAGCATTACCGATGCCGATCAACCGGTTGCTGGTGGCAATCTCATGGGGAATCGGCCCTGCCGGGGTACCGTGAGGATTTTCGCGCGCCGCAGCCAATGTTTCCAGTGTTCCACCAGCCGTGTCGGAAAACCCAATGGCGTCTGCACCTGAGATGGAATAGAAACTGTCACATCCGAATACCCTGGCATAGTTGGGATAGCCGGCCAAGAATACAGAGGCTGACAGATGAGGACGAAGGTCGAGGCGAAGCATGTGTAGATTGAGTTTAGCCAATACAAATGCTTTCGCAACCTGGGGATCAGAGCAGTCGAATTGAACTCCCTCAAAGGCAATACTTTGATAGGTGCGCCTTTTTTGCTGAATCAGTTCGTCTTCCTGACCCAATAGGGTTGAAAATTCGTTCTCCTTACCAGCAGCCAATTTAAGAAACAGAAAAGAGATGGAGACCTTACCGTTGGCCGGTAGTTGAAGACTATAGGACAGAGTGGCTCGATTTCCCTCGATACGATGTTCTGTTGGTAAAATTGTGGCACCGAAAACTAGCCGCTCTTCTGACCTGGATCGATCTTCAGCCCTTACTTGCCCTTGTCGGTACTGAATGATATCTACATCATTCGGTAATCCCGACCGCCAGGCTGGTCGGATATTGATTTGGCTTTGCAGATGAACGGTAATTGTACGAGTTTCATTTTGCAGGTTACGAATTGTTAGCCGAGAGAAAAGGCCCGGCTTGTCCTCGAGAACGAAGTCCTGTCGGTTAGCGACGATGTCCGATCTTTCAAAAAGCAATTTGTTATCCGAAAACTGATGTTGATAGTTGCGACAGCCTTGTAAATCCCAAGGGGAGCTGCCTGTCTCAGCGATGGTAAGTGAAAAGCCGTCCAATAGCTTAATCGGCGGTGCCCAGAGTCCACCTTCGTCACCCAGAAGCCTGCCTGCTGGTGGGAAGGAGCCATCCATAGCACCTATCAAGTAGGCTTTTCTACCAGTCAAGCAGAAGTAACTGCTCATGTCTATCTGCTGGTGGGAGATAGACATGTTGCCAATGGTTGCCTTCTGATAGCCGGTGATTTCCCGTCGCGGTTTTAATCCCTCTAGCCATTCAACTTCCTCCCTCTCCAGCCTCTCTCTCCATTTTTGGATAACGGTATGACGCAGTTCTGCTGTCCCATGCGGGTCATAACCGTCGGGGTGCCCAATCATCTCAATGATGCCATCGGCGGGCAGTGGAATTTCATTCAAAAAGAGGTCGGAACCTCTCTTCCAGGCATCCGACTCCCGTTCGAGTGCTTCGAGTAAAAGGCTAAACTTGTCTTTGGGCTGCATATCGCCAGATTCTCCTAAATCGGTTAATTTCTCTACTACTTTCAAGCGCACTTGTGGGTCAGTGTGGGTAAGGGATCTTTTCAAGACAGGCAAAATTGTGTCTTTATACTCTAAAGGTAGAAGAAGCGCCGCGGTTAGTTGTAGATCTGGGTCTTCTCTTTGAGACAGGAGGATCTCGGCACCACTAGCATCACCTAAGAACACCAAGATCTCAGCCGCTGCTAACCGAACTCGAGATTGATCTGCTTTCAAAAGCGGCTTTAACATTGAAATAGCGAAGGGATTATTGATATTTTTAAGCGTTGTAATAATGTCTGGAATTGTAAATTCCGCCCTTTTTAAGTTTTCTACTAAAACACGGATAGATTTTTCTAAATCGTGACGTGTCAGGTAGATGGCATAAATATGCCTCATAGTAGGATGCGGATCGCGTTCAATTTCCCTCATTAGAATATTTATGATGCTAGTATAATTTAGCTGACTTAGACAGTGTGCGGCTCGCAAACGGACCCAATGATCACTTAATAAGGTTTGATCTCGAAAAAGCTGTGGGTTGGATTCAAAAACTTTAAGTAAATAGGGAATAGCCTCTGTTCCCATTCCAATCAGTGCAGTTGTCGCCTGATTATTATCTCCGGGCTGACCTTGGCCCAGTTCGGCAATCCAGCGGCTGATTTCTTCTTTTTGGCGGTCTTTTTGCTGTTTATCGTCCTGTGCATAGATAAGGTTAGTCAGACTCACCAATAAAGTCAATCTAACTGCAGTAGGGCCAATAATCGGCCCCACCAAGCTAAGCAGCAACATCAGATTAGTTCTAATTTTAATTGTCATTTATTCTCCTGCTATATATAGATATTTCTACCCAAAGCCTAACATGCGATCCAAGCTTTTTTAAAGTTGGCCAGATGTTTGCTCTTTTCAGCTCAGGTTTGTTTGTAGTATCAAAGCTCGACTGAAATGTTGTTTAATCAGTCTCAGTCGGCTACCGTAAAGTATCTAATTTTCCTCTTTAATGTATTGCTGAAACGACGCTCAGTCCGGTCAATAGGGAGATTTTCAATTAGTTGATTGGGTTTACCATCCCTTTTGATCAGATCAAATTGATCGTATACATCACCTGTCACTGTCATTGCCCGGTAACTCAACCGGTCGCCATCGACAGAAATTACCTGATACAGTTGAGTGTTTTCTGCCGCCCGTGTCATCCAACTCGCTCTACGCAACCGATATTGCTTAGGGCCACTCACTGAAACCACATAGACGGTTCCATTCGCTTTATCTCTTAGCTTTACGCTATCTCCCAAGAGGCCTCCTCTCGCATAAGCGTGATCATGCCCCTGTAAAACCAGGTCAATTTGGTATCGATCGATCAGCGGTTTCCAGGCCCGACGCAATTTCTTATTATTTCGCCCCCCTGAAGCCGAGTTGATGGGATGATGAAAGGTCAAAAATGTCCATCGGTGTGGATTGTCCGCTAAAACCGTTTCCAACCAACCCGCCTGAAGGTCGATATTTTCATTCGAATTCAGCGAAATTATTCTAGCCCCCTGATAATCGACATAATAAGTACTCTCTTTTAAACCTACCGGTCCATTTTTGGGAAGCGTAAATTGCAAATACCACAGAGGCGACAATTCAGGTTGGCCAATCAGGTTAAGGTGATATTCGTGGTTCCCTGGTGAAGGCAACACCGGAATCTGAGAATGAATCCAACCGGCAGCTTGAAACCACTCCTGCCAATCCTGATCATTTTTGCCACGGTTAACCAGGTCTCCGGCGTACAGTAGAAAGTCGGCTCGGGGGGTGTTAAGGACAGCGTTACGAATAGTTCGCGCCCAAAGTGAAAGTAACTGAGTTTGGGCGTCACCAAAATAAATAAACGTAAAAGGTGTCGGCGTCGTGTTTGCCGTCTGAAATTGATGCCACTCTGTACGAACATCTCGGCTACCCACGCGATAAGCGTAGAGGGTAGCCGGTTTCAAATCAGTAAAGGTAACCGTGTGGAAGTAAGCCGTATGCTGACCTTGCTCCCACTGTTGAGTTTCCGCATCAACTTGAGTTCGCCAGGTCACAAAATTAGGAGAGGCATCCGCTAGAGCGATTTCAGCTAAGGGAGTTTCCACCCGGACAGCGGTTCGCCAAGTCACCGAGACGGAGGTGGCAGGGTTATCGGTCCAATTGAGAATGAGACGATGAGGAATATCACTAGACGGAGAATTAATTGCTAGTTGGTAATTGCCATTAAACCATAACATTAGACTTTGTATCACCACGATAAGAAGCAAGACAAAGACGATAAGTGGAAATATCCGTTTCACGATAAGCGTGCGAAATAGTGTAGGTGTGGGAGACTCAAGCGGTTTTCTGTCCTGGCCAATAGTTTTGCCACTGATCATTGAGCATCATCTGCCTGAAAAGCAACAGGTTATCATCACCTGGCCGACTCCAATTCTGTCCTTTCAATTTTAAGCGACGGCAGACTAGTAAATCAATTGTCTTTTCCACTAAGACACTACTGGTGTAACAGCCCTTTTTTCGATAGCTGTGGTAATCAACGATCGAGTTCGAGTTGTTTTTCAAGTCTAGATAGAACGACTGCAGACTGCTTTCACCCAGCGGGGTCTGAGTTTTGTCTGCTGGTGCCTCCAACCCCATTTGTTGGCCCAAGCTAATACAGGATTGTAAGGCGGTACGGATCGAGCCCACCACAGCCAGTCACCGATTTATCCTGCCCAGTCACGGCTATCTTTGGACGACAGTCCATGCTGATTCAACCAGTCAACTGTTTACCAGAGCCGTTTTTTAGATGCCACCAATCCAGAATCAGCTTGGCGCCTGGATACTGCTTTTGGGCCAGGATGATTAGCTTGGTTTGGTCACTGATACCTGCCTTTCTAGCGCAGAAAAATAGTTTCCGACTCAATTCTGAAACTGAAAGGCAGCGGCCAACATATCGCTTATTCTGTAACACATTTCGTCCTCGGCTGACCACCACTCGCTGGTTGGTGAAGATAATTGCCGCTTTGGCTTACAAAAACTTTTAGCTGGCTGCGCATTGATGAATGTTCTGTCAATACCGATATAGATTGGCTAAATAGATGAATGGTGGGTTGACGGAGCCATTGGTTGCCTAGGTTGATTGGCCGCAGATTCAACCAACACTTCTGTCGTCTCTGCTGGGGCTTCCCATTCCACTTTGTCAGACTCAGCCGGATCCCGTGCGCTGACAATTTCGGCTTGATTGGCACACAACCCGCGGATGTGGCTGAAACTGAGCTCAACCCCAGTCAGTTGACGAAGCAGATTGGCCGCTTGGCGGAAAGGCCAGCTACAGCCAGTCAGAGGAGGTGATCAGCCTTTCCATGAGGTTTTGACATGCGTTGACGACGGCCGAGATTTTCACTGAGTCTCAAAGGAAATATAATTGAACGCTCTCCTTTTTTTACACAATAGGACATATGGTTTATTTTTGAAAAAGCGATATTATAGGAATCAGGCTGAAATTTCTGGCTCTTCTATCCGGCTTGCTTATTATTTAACTTTTGCCGGAGTTCCGTAACAAAATTGCTATTTTTTGTCAATAAAGTGAAAATTATCTTGGTAGTAGAAAATCTGGAGGATTAGCCTTAATTCGGAATTCTGTCTTCTGCTAGCGGCCCGAAGCCCAGGGGTCTAACTTTTGGGCTACCTTATGTTAGATTCAATTATGGTATTATTTAACGTTTCTGAAAGTTGGTGACGAGATATCAACCGGAGAAGCGAAGATGATGACGGCAGAAGAGAAATTTATTTTTGATCTACAAGGCTATATTGTAATTAAGAATGTTCTGACCACAGAAGAGGTAGCTGAGATCAACGAAATTAGCCACCGTATATTCCCTCGTGACTATAGTGACGAAGACAACGTAAAGAAAACTGGAGGGTTACGCCGAACAGGCAACGTCTCCAAATGGGACCCAGCTTGCCAACGACTGATCGACCACCCAAATGTGACCTTTTACCTGAATGAATTACTGGGTCCCACTTTCCGTTTAGACCACGACTACTGTATTTTCATGTGTCGGAGTGAAGAACAAAAAGGCGTTCTACATGGCGGACCAGAAACTACCAGCAGATGTCAATTCTACAGATACTACGATGGAATCATCCGTAACGGACTTTCGGCTTTGATCTTCTTTTTTGCTGATGCTGGTCCTGAAGATGGTGGCTTTGTTTGTGTGCCAGGAAGTCATAAATCTAACTTTTTGTCAGATCTACCGACCGATGTGCGAGAATTAAAACGGTTAGAGTCTTACATTGTGCAGCCTGTAGCTAAAGCCGGAGACGCCCTCCTATTCACTGAAGCTTTAGTTCACGGCACGAGATTGTGGCAGGCGGAACATGAGCGTCGCACATTCTTGTATAAGTACAGCCCAGGTCATATTTCATATTCACAAAATTACTATAATGCTGACGACTATTTTAATCCCACCGATCAGCAACGCCGGATCTTGTCTCCCCCATCAGCGGATGGACGACTCATTAGTTTAGATTACCCTGAAGGAGCATAAAATGGATCTTACCAAACAACCACCCCGACGACCGACTAACCTGGCTATTGCCGGAATGGTTGGTGTGGCTCGTATGACCGATAAAGCCAGGGCGTACAATAACGAAACGCTGGGTGAGTATCTTTACGGAAATGATTCAGGTCTGGATAAGAAGGTGCTCGACTTCTTCGGCCTGTCCGCTGAAGCCTTCGCTGACGCATCCGAGGAGAAAGGTGATGAAGCCCTGAGTCAGTGGCTACTGGCTCAGGCAGAAAAAAACAAAGCCGGGATTGAAGCCTTTAATCAGCAGGAGGTCAGTTTAGAACCGCAGGATGATCGGCACAAGCAGATGCTTCGAGAGCGTGTAGCCAAGTATGCACCGGAGCGCACCGATATTAAAACGGTTTTGCAGTCGATGGAACTGGATGATTGGGGAGGTTTCTGGCCGGTAGATCTACAACACCGTCCACCCCGGGGCCCACACTGCCGGGATGTTGCTGGAATGTTTGGCCTAGCCCGAATGGCGGATAAAGCTCGGGCTGCACAATGCGGCAAGGTTGGCGAATATAAGTATGGTCAACGTTCTGCCCTGGACCAATACCTATTAGATTTTCTGGAGATTTCAGAAGGCCTGTTCCAACAGGGGGCAGTTGAGAATCCCAACGATTTAGAGCTTGGTGAATGGATCTTCTCACATGCAGCAGTCAACACTGACCAGATTACGGCTTGCAATCAACAGGCACGTGAATTTGGTATGCAATCACAAGCCGAAGTTTCTACAGAAGACAGCAAACCTTACTTGGTTCATGCTAATCGTGAAAACTTTATTCGACGACGAGACGAAGTTACACCGGGGCAAACTGAAATAACAAATTGGCTAGAACTGATGGATTACGATGACCAAAAAAGCTTTGACATTATCGACCTGTCGAGACGCGCCCCTCGTAGTTGTTATAGCCGGAAAATCGCTGGCATCGCTCACTTAGACCGATTGGTCGATAAAGGACGGGCCTTCAACGACGGAACGTTAGGCGATTATTGGTATGGTCACGATTCGGGGCTGGATCGTTACTTGCTGGCCTTTTTGAAAATCCGGGTTGATGAGTTTACCGACCAACTCAAGCATCTATCAACTGACCAGGACGTGGCAGACTGGATCAAGCAGAGAACCTCCCGCACCCTAGCCGAGATTGAAGACTACAATCAGCGAGCAGTTGAATTAGGGCCGGCCGACGAAGAGAAATGGGCATTTTTCCGCCAGACTCTCAACAAGTTAGACCCATCTCGAACCAACATCAAAACCTATTTCGACCTGATAGATTTGGAGGACGAAAAAAACTTTCAGTTCCCCTAATAGGATCATCCTACTATTGGGTCTTTTTCTGATCCGATTAGACGGGCGCGTAAGGTTTCACGGGTATGTTCAGGCCGCCAGTAAATAATTGGCAACAATTTCATCTCAACCCCCAGATAAATATTTAGCCCTTAGAGATGCAATTGCAATTGACGGAGCATTATCTTTCCCCTAAGATATTCCCGCCTCTGGATATTTCCCAACCGATGCAGCCAGTTTTATCTCTCCTAGTTAATCCAGCAAGGCCCAGCCAACTGAGTTATGCTGACCATGATGACATTGATCTACTGGAGGCAATATCCAACCCAGTTTCACTTAGCTCCAGTCTGCCAAGCTAGTCAATCCACCGTCGGCCCGACCAGAGGTTAAGTGGAAAATAGCTTGATCCACCCGTAATTCTACTGGCCGGGTCAAAGAGAGTTACTGAATAAGCCAACAAGATTCCGACGGTGATAGTTGATGTTAGTCAGCAACCAATGGAACGAGCTAAAAAAACAGCCACCGCCAGCCCAGCTAGTATCCTGAATGAGATAAACTAACTGTCCAAACTTCAGTTTCTCAACCTAATATTAAAACCGACTCCGGGCACTCCCTGAAACAGTCACCCAATTATCAAATTTACGACAACTTCATTTAGATAACAATCAAAAGTAGGTCTTTACCGATAATGACTAAGAGTTTGATTGAATTAGAACAACTATGGTTGGTTGGAAATGCTCTCAGACAACTACCGATTGAATTAGGTCAATTAACATCTTTAACCGAATTACATCTGGGCAGAAACATCATTCATCAATCACCATCTGAGTTGGGTAATCTGACAAGATTAGTTTCACTCAAGCTGAGTCAAAATTATTTGACTGGGATACCATCACAGGTTCTGGATTTACGACAATTAGAAACACTTACATTTAAATGGAAATGTAAGAAGTGATATTGTGACTGATTTCGGTAAACTATTGACCTACCGAAATAGATTGGAGCAGAAATTAGAAACCGAGCAACGGAAAGAGAACAGACGGAGAAAGCAAACCGAGTCAAAGGGTAGTTCTTGTCTCAAATGAGTCATGAAATCAGGACTCCGATGAATAGGGCCACTAGTGAACCTGTACCGCCAACAAACATGGTAGCAAACGATGCAAAAACTCCAATTCCAATAAAGCTTATCCATGAAGATTTATGTGGTCAAGATTAGAAAAAAGTTGAATCGAGATGCTCATTTGTCCCCTCAACCGTCATGTTCAGCACCGATGCAACGTTCATCCATATTTTCAAGGGGCTTTTTTTGTGTGTCAGGCCTAAAATTCCCAACCTAAAACCGGTCGACGATATTTTAGAACAACGTGCGCTGAAACGGTGCCAACCACGGAGCCGGCAAGTGTATCGAGCGGATAGTGTCTTCCAAGATAGATCCGGGAAAATGCCACTAACCCTGCCCCACAATAGAACGGAATCTTCAACTTTGGATATCTATCAGAGAAAATGGTAGCAGTTGCAAAGGCCAGGGTCGTATGACCTGAAGGGAAAGCAGGCGTATCTTTTTCCAGTTTGTCCAGCGGACGTCTACGGTTAATGATCTGCTTTGCCCCCCAGGCCGATAGCCCCGATAAGGCAAAAGAGGTCGTTAATAGTTTACCTGTCTCTTTTTGCTCTGGACTACCGTAGGCCATCAACAAAGCCGAAATGGCCATTACCGCTTTGGGATCTCCAAAGTGTGTAATGCCTGTCACTAGTTGATGAGGTACAGTACCAATATGATCGGCATCATAGATGGTATCGAAAAGCTGGTGGTCTAAGCGAATCAACGGATTATTAACCGTATTATCAGCTATAGCACTTGGCAGCCTGGTGAAAAACACAATCAGGCAACAGAGATAAAATTGTTTTTGAAGTTTGCTTTTACTACAGTCCAATGCTAATTGAAATCCTTCTTTGGGTTACAGTATACTTGACCTCCGAAAGGGAAGTAAAGGACAACGTGATCAGATGAAAACAAACACTCGATGGTTGATTTTAGGGTTAATGTTCAGTTCATTCGCCCTCGCCCAAACCTACTATCCGGACAAAGTGGGTAACGAATGGTTTTTTCTAAGTACCGATGGAATCGAAGAACGGGTCTTACGCATCGAGGGTACGGACGAGGATCAGGTACGTCAACTGGTCGATCAGACCAAAGAGGTAAATCCACCCAACGAAGAGACTGCTTACAGTCGATTCGTCATTCGCCCTGAATTCGATAATGTCCAGATTTTGAAGGCGGTTTTCACCTTCGGTTTAGCCGGCGAGATCGAATTACCCTACGATCCCCCCCAAGTCTTTTTACCCATACCGATCGAATTGGGAACACGATGGACGGTTAAAGGTGAAGTCACATTACCCTTATTGGGTGAAATCATGGCTGAAAACACACAGGAAGTGGTAGCCGTGGATAAGATTTCCATTCCGGCTGGCACCTTTGACAATTGTCTGCAGGTAAAACAGACCAATGTGCTGGCCTCACCCGTTTTGCGCTTAGAACGACCCGGAACCATGTGGTTGGCCCCCAACTTGGGACCGGTCAAATTTGTCAACTCTGACGACATTGTCTTTGAACTGGTCCGCTACAATGTCAGCGTCGATGAAACCGCAGTTTCATCCAAGATGAAACTTGCTACCACATGGGCAACAATTCGCAATCGGTAAGATCCGCCAATGGGCACTGCCCATTAGTATGGCCGACACTGCTAATCATACTACTCCTATTTTTTATTTCCGCGCATTATCGTATCCACGCTGCCCGGGATGCTAACCCCGCTTTTAACGGTTACTTAGACCTAACCTCTGCCCCCAGTGTTGGACAAACTGCTACCCTGACGCTATCTCTGGAATCAAATCTGGCCGAAACAGCAAAGGTAGAGATTGTATTTCGTCTGCCCAACGGTGTTTCACCTCAGTCGCCCCCTATTTTTTCTCAGGTTTACCTGCCGGCCTTTTCCTTTATTCAGCGAAGCCTGTTGATTCAGGTTGATCTGCCCGGCAACTACCCGTTACAAGCCTCGGTTTATGCTACTACAGGCTCCGGTGCTCCGATCGTCGATCACTTTTACCTCCACTTACAAACCAGCCCGTCAGAGGCCAACGTCTCTCCGGAGCCGCTTGAACATAATAGCCGCGATTTACAACTACAAACGCAGGTACAGATTCAGCAAGGGTTGGCCGCAGAGGGGCTGACGGTTCAGGGGCTACTCACCTACTTTAACGATAATGAACGGCAGATGCGACCTCTACAACAGGTCAAGGTTAGTTTGTACGAGGACCAGCAAGAACGGGCAGTCACATTTGCCGATGCTGAAGGGCACTACCGGTTTGAGACTGCGGATCTTGAGCCAAATCAGCCCCGGCAGTTGCATATTGTAGTCAAGCCTGATAATCGAGTCTTGAGGATCGTCAATCGCCGGTGGAGGACTTATGAACTTAAGTCAGAGCTAGTGCAAGGTGTTGCCGAGGGTCAGGTTACCATCGATCTAACCCTTGATGCCACTAAAGCCAATCGAGGCCTGGGCAACATCCTTGATTCGATTATCAAAACCCACGCTTTCTTTTGGAACCAGGTCGGTTGGGAACGGCAAAAACAGATTCAGGTCATTTGGCCGGGTAGCGGAAAAGTCTCTTACTATCATGCGTCACAGTTTGGTGGTAGCGTTAAGCGTGAAACCTTGACCATTGCCGGTGGGGTGGATCAATGGCGTAGCATTACCATGTACCACGAATACGGCCACGCGGCTATGATGGCGGCTTATGGATATAACTATAATGCGGTGCCTCGAGGGAAATATCAGGGTGGACATCGACTGGAAACCGTTTCCGACCAAGGCTTTGCTATGAGTGAAGGCTGGGCCGAATTTCTGGAAGCGGCGGTTGACAACCGTGCTCTCAACGTCACCGGCCGCTGGGAGGAACAGTTTCCTAACATCGAAACCAATTCTTGGTGGACCGGCAGTAATGATGGTAGCGGAGAGAACCGCGACGGAGGTGTTGTTGAAGGGGCCGTAGCCAGCATCCTGTGGGATATATTCGATACAGGAGACAGCATCGATCTAACACCAGATGAGGATGATGATGAGTTGGAGAATCGGTTTGATCTGTTATGGAAAATCCTGGTTGAGGATCACCCGAAAACGATAACCGATGTTGGTATGGGGTGGCGAAAGCGAGACTTCCCACAGTTGGCTGAGTTAGAGGAGATCTACGCTACTCACCACGCCCTGTCCAAACCAAACTCCCCGCCGGAGTTTAAGTTTGTTTCTCCCGCTGACGTCGACGTTTTTGCCAACAAATCGTTCGAGATTGAGTGGAAGGTTAGTGACCCAGACAACGACAGCTTTGTGGTCGACCTCTACTACGACATCGACCAAAATATGCGGTATGCCAAACCGATTGAACTCGGTATCAGTCAAGAGTTTAACAATCTTCACTGGAATACGGTCTTTGTCTACGACGGGAAATACTATATTCTGGCCCGGGTCAAGGATGACCGTGGCGAAATGGTGAGCGTCTACTCCGACAGTTTGGTCATCATAGATCATACACCGTTGCAACCACCTAAAATAGAGTCGCCGACACATCCAGACACAGATGTTTGGTACACCAATAGTTCTCCCATGCTCTACTTCATGACAGAGCCGGAGGTGATAAGTGGTCGACGATACAGTTTTGTCCTTGACCACACGGCCGAGACGGAACCCGACAGAATCGAAGATCCCTTGATTCGCAACAACCAGTTGACCTTGAAGGGCCTCAATGATGGAGAGTGGTGGTTACATCTGCGAGCCAAAGACGAACTCGACTACTGGACTGAACCGACTCACTTTAAGTTGCAAATCGATAGCACACCGCCACCAACAGTTACGTCGATTGAGTGGTCTGTGCCGGAGGTCGTTTCACCCGTGGATACACCTGTAGCTTCAAAAAGTGAGATTTTGCTAGAGTGGCCGTCAGTGCAGGATGCGAGTAGAATTGACACCTATTTAGTTCAGGTGGATGTCGATTCGCGGGATTTTTCGCCGCAGAGGGGGCTTCTAGTCGATCAGGGGATTGAAGCAACCCCAAAGCGAAAGGCGAGTTTTCGCTTTCTAGCCGAAGCCGGCTATAAGTACTATGCCCGGATTAAGACCGTTAACGGCGCCGAACAGGAGAGCCACTGGAGTGACCCTGTCGGCCCTATGTACTTAGAAGATTTTCCCAAGTGGGATCTGAATCGGGATGGCCAAATCGATATTATGGACCTGGTCTATGTAGCCCGGTTTTTTGGGCAACCAAGCCCTGCAACCATTCAACCGACCCCCGATCTCAACGAGGACGGTACTGTCAATATCTTTGATGTTATTTTGGTGGCTAGACACTTTGGCGAGTCAGCCATGGCGGCCCCGAATCTGGCACAGGTCTTGGAACACCTGAGTCAAACAACTGATCTAATTGATCTACCAGACCAAACACCTCTAGCCGAGACTTCGGTCCCCGTAGCCGAAACAAGGATCGGCCCCAATTTCCCCAATCCGTTTAATCCAGAAACCTGGATTCCCTATCAACTGGCACACCCCTCGGTGGCAGTCTTTGAGATCTATAATCCCAGCGGACAGATAATCCGCCGTCTGGATCTAGGCTTTCAGCCAGCGGGAACCTACCAAACCAAAAACCGTGCCGTCTATTGGGATGGACGCACCGAATCCGGAGAATTAGCCCCCTCTGGCATCTACTTCTGTCGCCTGCAAACAGACCCAGATTTACCAACACCTGCTATCCAAAAACTGACTCTGCATAAGTAAGAACTGGCGAGGGCAAAGGTGTTGTTGACATTTCAACCTAATCTGGGTTAGACCTAATCCCAATGGTTGGGTCGAGAATGATTCGACCAATGTTGTGTGGGATCGCAGCCACTGACGATTACGCCTTCCCGGTTCCAATCGAAATGCCCCCGCACATCTGGTGTGCAGTACCGTAAGGTCAGACCACAGCGTCGACGATCTGAATGATTGAAGTTAGACCCGTGTAGTAGCAGATCAGAATGGATCGAGATTTCGCCTGCTTTCAGTTCGACATCGACCGGCGTGCCGTACTGTTCGGCCTCCTGTACCGTCTGATTTAAGATGTTATGTTCCCCGGGATCACTGATCTGGTAAGATAGATGGCCAAAGCGGTGGGAACCAGACAGAAACCGCATACACCCATTCTCCCTGTCGGCATCATCAATAGCCAGCCAAACTGTCACTGTTTTAGATGGTGTTAACGGCCAGTAGCTAGCATCCTGATGCCAGGCTACGATCTTGCCATCATGCGGCAATTTGCAGAAATAGTGGGATCCCCAGGCGACGACGTTGTCACCGAGGAGATCCTTGATGTAACCCACAATCCGGGGATGGGTCAACAGATCGTAGGCTTTCCCATATCTGAGATGGGCTGACAAGATCGAATAACTACCACCACCCGCCGACATTACCTCGGTTAGAAGGTCATCGAAATGATGCCGATAGACTAGAATCTCGTTGGCATCGAAAATCTGCATTCCTGTCAGGTAACCGTATTGGTTGAAATCTTCTATCTGCTCTGATGTTAAGTGCAGTGGATCTATCGTCCAGCTAGGGTAAAACTGCAGGTCCCTGTCTAGCTGGGCCAACTGTTCCTGATTGGGAATAACCTTCGTTTTCTGGTCAGGCGTGGCTTGCAATCGCTGTTCGGCTTCTGTGCGCATGGGTATTCTGTACCTCCTACTTTAGGTGGAAGGTGAACCTAGAAAATATCGTTGGCAGCAGAACGAATGGCTGTTGACACTTTTTCGATCCCTTCGTCAGTCATCTCCGGGTGAACACCGATACAGATGGCACGGCCTAGGTAATCCAATGTCTTGGGACACATCCGGTCTGAATATTCGATCTCACCGTAGGATGGGTGGCTGTAGGGCAGCCCGTTGGGGTGATAGGTCTTCTTCTGCAGAATATATTCCCAGCCTGGATAGACGTGCTTGTCACCATTCCCGTGAGTATACATCGGTCCGGCACCGACGCCATATTTACCCATTATCTCGCCAAACTTGCTAGCCAAATCAGACGTGGGTAAGAAGAAGACCATCGTAGTAGCGGCATCACCCTCCTCATCGTGCAGTTTTCGTAGTTCGATTCCGTCTACGTCAGCGATGGCTTGACGCAATTTTCGCTTGCGGATCCGCATCTTTTCGATAAAGCCATCCAACCGCGTCAACTGCACGGAAGCCACTGCTCCCCGCATCTCATCCATGCGGAAGTTCATGCCGGGGAAGAAAGCGTCGCTATGCGGGGAAATACCCCACAGGTTACCACCGTCGTGTATCATCCTGGCGCGGTCGGCGTATCGCTGGTCGTCGGTAATTACGATTCCGCCCTCACCAGTAGTGATGATTTTGCTCTGTTGCAAACTAAAGCAACCGATATGGCCATGGGTGCCGAGCCGTTTGCCGCCATAACCAGCCCCGATAGCCTGGGCACAGTCCTCGATCACCAGTAGATCGTGTTTGTCGGCAATGGCTTTGATGGCCGACATGTTGGATGGTACTCCGATCATATGTACCGGTATGATGGCTCGGGTTCTGGGCGTGATCTTGGCTTCAATGTCCTCCGGATCGATGGTCAACGAGTTGTCGATTTCAGCGATGATGGGCACCGCGTTGGCGGTTACCACCGAAGATGGCGTGGCCACCCAGGTATAGGCAGGAACAATCACCTCATCCCCTAAGCCGATGCCGGCAGCATAAAGGCCAACGATCAGGGACGAGGTTCCACCGTTTGTCGCGATAGCGTGTTTTGTGTTAAACTTCTCCCCAACGCCGCGTTCGAAGTTTAAGACTGTCGAATCTTCAGGTCCATATCGGCAGAGGTGACCTTTTTCCAGTACCGCCAAAACGGCCTGTTGCTCTTCTATTCCGAGATAGTACATAGTTCAAATCCTCCGTAGATAAAACGTTAGTGACTATTATATCCAGATCTGCAAATTCTGCAATCTGTTTTTGCACTACTTACACCCAAATTTAAGAAGGAGAAATAGAATGCCGTCACCAGAGCGAGGCACAATTCTGTTAGGTTACGATGTTGAAAGTGCATCAGATAGTACGCGTGGCTTTTTGCAAGGCGCACGACAACTGCATCAAAAATACGATGTCCCCTGGACCATATATCTGACCGGTCAAACACTAACAGCGCGTGTTGAAGACGTGCGGGAGGTGATCGCCGATCCACTGCTGACCGTTGGTCAGCACACCTATAATCACGTTTTGCTCAAGTCGATCTACATGCAACCCGGCGATGGTCAGCCGGTCCACGGTCGCTCGCCTAACTTTTTTCACCAGGGTGGTACACTGGAGCAGGTTCGGGAAGAGATCGACAGCACACAGACCTTAATCGAAGACTTGTTGCAAATCGAGTGTCAGGGGTTGACCGGACCGTGGGGCTACTATCGTGGACTGGTGGATCGACCAGACATTCTTCAAATTTTGGCAGACAACAGTATCCAGTGGATTCGTACCAACGCCAGAGATTACCGGGACTGCCAACCGACCCCCTTCAGTGAACAGCCGTTTTTCTATACAGACCAGGGGTTTGAGGATATCCTGGAATTGGGAGTTCAGGGCTACCAGGACGATTTCTACTGGGACCGGTTCGATGACCGACAGTACGGAGAAACTTACCAGGATTACCTATTTGCTATGCTGGAGAGGGTCGCGGCTGAAGATCTGGTCTGGAATGTTTGTTCCCACGACCACGGAACCGTTGACACTGAAACCTTTTTCCAAACCAAAGGCCAGTGGATCGAGGAATTGATCGTCCAGGCTATGGATCTCGGCATCCGTTTTGCCTCCCCACCGCAGGTCTATGCCGAGATGAAAGCGGCTGTCCGACCTTCAGGTGGCGGTCACCCGCTGAAGGAAAAACAATGAAGCAACTCGGATGCAGCACTATGCTGTACCGTAACTTTAGTCTGGAACAGGCCCTGGCAGGTATTCGACAAGCCGGAGGCTATGCTATTGAACTCTGCGCTCGTTCATCAACGACCGGACAGATTGCCCACCTGGACCTGAATCGACATGACGACGTGGACGGCCATTACCAGAAAGTCAAACAGGCCATAACCGCTCACGGGCTGAAGGTCGAGTCAATTGCCATCTCCGGTCAGCAGATTTCACAGCCAGCAGGATTGAAGCGACTAATCGAGGCATCTTGCCAATTGAAAACGGATACAGTGGTCGTCAGTTCTGGCGGGATTTCTAATAGTGAGGAGAGTTTTCTTCAATTTGTCGATAAGGTCAATCAAGCCAGTACCGCTCTGGCTAGAGAGCAGATTCGTTTGTCAGTCAAGCCACGGATGGGTCGGGCCGTTCACGATGTGGCAACGGCTAAACAGTTGATGGCCGAGGTCGATGCCGATTGGGTGGGACTCAACTTCGATGCGACGCACATCTACCGCTCGCATCCTGATGCTGATCCTGTCCAAGCCTTGACAGAGTTGCAACCTCATATTTTTACTGTTCGGATGCGAGATCACCGACTCAGCCGTGAACCGAAAGTAGGAGCGGTAGGGACACAGATTCCTGGCAATGGGGTACTGGATCTAGCTGGATTGACCAGCATCATCAAGCAGATGCCGAATATCTCGGTGGCGATTCTGGAAATCGTCGGTATCCACAAGTTGCCGAACCTGAACTTCGACACCGTACAAGAGATAGTTACCACCTCGATCTCCTATCTTAAACCACTATTGTGGGAATACGTAGCTACACCGATGACCACTATCATTTAACCAATCGCAAGTCGTCCGACCTTCGGTTAGCAACCGTTCTAATCGGTAACGATGGCCTCTGGAGAAACCAAAATTGAAAATTACAGACATTAAATCCTACATCGTAGTGGCACCGGATTTGAGAGAAGATGCCACCAGTTCTTCTCAGGACAATATTGTGGTGGTGGTACATACCGACGAAGGCATCACCGGGGTAGGAGAAACCGATACCGGTCCCTGGATTGCTAAATCGGTCATCGAATCACCGGGCTCACACTCCATGGCCTTGGGTATCAAGGATCTGCTAATCGGCCAGGATCCGCTCCAAACCTCTGCTCTGTGGCAAAAAATGTATGTTGGCACCTGTATGAGCACCCGGCGTGGGGCTGGCATGTGCGCTATCGGTGCCATTGACATGGCGTTGTGGGATATCAAGGGTAAAGCCCTCAACCAACCTGTCTATAAATTGCTAGGCGGTGCCCAAGTGAACCATATTGTTCCTTACGCCAGCCTCCAACCACACGGCGACACGGTCGAGCAGTATCAGGATAGCCTGGTCAAATGGTTGTTGCTCACCAAGGAGCACGGCTTCCAAGCGGCCAAACTCGAGTGTACACTGGGCGGCCCCTATGCCCACACCGGCTTGCAAGGAACAGACGAAGAGATGACCGAAATCATCACCGCCTGCAGGGAAGCAGTAGGCAAAGAGTTTGCCTTGATGGTGGACGTGCAGTATCTGTGGCGAGATGCCAAAAGTGCGCTCCGAACCATCCGGCACTGGGAACACCTGGATCTATTTTTTCTGGAAACGCCACTACTAGTCGATAACCTGGAAGGGTATGCTGTCCTGGCCCGGGAGGCACCGATGCGTATTGCCGCCGGTGAATGGCTCAATCACCGTCTCGAATTTCTGGAGTTGATGGATGCCGGTAGAATCGAGGTGGCTCAGCCCGATGTAGGTCGAGTGGGTGGCCTGACTGAAGCCATGCGAGTTTGCCACATGGCAGAAGACCGGGGGCGTTTGATTGTACCCCACTGCTGGAACTCCGGTATCGGCATCGCTGCTTCCGCTCATCTGGCAGCCGCCATCCCACACTGTCCCTTCATCGAATACCTACCTGCCGATTTAACAGACTCACCCCTCCGCACCGAACTGGCTGGCGATGGTCTAAGCATGGAAGATGGCGTACTGTCACTACCGGCTAAACCCGGACTGGGCATAGAACTCAACTTCGACGCACTTGAAAAGTTTCGATCGGCTGAAATCGTTCTCTAATTACCAGCACCTAAGAGGATGCACTCCAATCATTCGAGAATTACGCCTCGGGCTCTCATCCTCGGCATCTGTCTGGTTGTTCTAGTTGTTGGAATTGTTTCTTACGCTGAGTTAGTCATCGCCAATGTCCAGATTGGCTTTCTTCAATTTCCACCTGTTGTCATTGGTCTCTTCTTTTTTCTGGTGATCGGTAACCGACTGGTTCAGCCGTGGATCCAACGCTTGGCCTTGAGCCAACAGGAACTGATGCTGGTCTACTGTATGATGGTGATCGCCTCTATGATCTCATCGCGGGGATTAATGGAGAAACTATTACCTGTCCTGGTTTCCGTCAATTACTTCGCCAATCCGACCAACAACTGGGCGGAGCTTTTCTTCCCCCATATCAAACCGTGGTTGGTTCCTTTCGATCCCGAGGTGCTGGCTCCACAACCCATCAGCGTCGACTTCTACGAGCAGATCGACGATCTCGGCTCGATTCCGTGGCAGCAGTGGACCACCCCCGTCCTAATCTGGGGACTGCTGACCCTGTTGATCTTTTTTGCTTACCTCTGCCTGGCCCTGGTCCTTCGCCAACAATGGATCGAAAACGAAAAGCTTTCTTTCCCCTTGACTCAACTGCCACTCGAATTTGCCTCATCTGGTCGCAACTTTTTTCGCCATCCGTATGTTTGGCTTGGCTTTTCTATTCCAGCCCTGATATTTAGCTTGAACGGCCTGCACCAGATTTTCCCTCAGATCCCATCCCTGTCGCTCAGATACTTGCTCAACCGCTTTTTTACCGAAAAGCCGTGGAACGCGATCTCTTATACACCGCTGTTTCTCTCCTTTGCCGCCGTTGGATTTTTCTATCTCCTACCCACTCAACTTCTCTTCAGCCTTTGGTTCTTCTTTTGGCTGACGCGCCTACAGGATATCATCGCCGCTCTGTTGGGGCTTCGGGTCAGCGGAATGCCACTCTACCCTACCCGTTTGCATATTGGCTATCAGGTGGCGGGTGCCTATTGCGTGTTGGTGATTAGCTATCTTTATACTAGCTGGCCCTATCTTAAACAACGTGTATTGGGATCGCTCTTTTCCTCTCGCCAGAACTTGTCTGATCAAGATCAACTGCTACCAGTTGCCGCTTGGGGCTTCATCCTTAGCTTGACAGGGGCTGCTATCTGGCTAGTCTGGGCTGGGATGAGTCCGATAGTAGCAATTTTTGAAATTTTGATTGTTGTTGGCCTGGTAGCTATTGTGATGGCAAGAAGTACTGCTGAAGCAGGCATGTTGATGACTGAGACCTCTTTCCGTCCCATCGATATGTACCAACTATTAGCTACCAAGTCTTCGCTGGGAGCAAAAAACCTGACCATTCTCAGCTTTTTTGATGCCATCTTTGCCCGAGATCTGAGAGGTCTGGTCCTGACCGGGTTCTTGGATGGACTGAAGATCAGCGATGGTGTCAAACTCGACCGTAGGTCTTTACTACTGGCTTTGACGATTGCCATTCTGATTGCCTTCTGCTGCGCTGCTCTAGTCCAGACTTATCTCCCATATAAATACGGTGGCAACTATATGTATTCCTACGCTTATAAAGGCAACTCCCTCTGGGCCTTTCGGGACAATATCTCAGCCATCGAAGGTTTCGAATCCGGCTATAACTTCGCTGCGCCGATTTTCTTTGGCCTCGGCTTAGCGGTAACAACGATATTGGTCTTATGTCGAATGGCTTACTGGTGGTGGCCATTGCAACCGCTTGGCTATGCCTTATCAGGTTCCTGGACGCTAATCGTCTTCTGGTTTCCGATTCTAATTGCCTGGATCACTAAATCGGTCGTCTTACGTCTAGGCGGCATCCAGAAATATCGACAGTTTCGTCCCTTTTTTCTGGGCTTGATTTTTGGTGAGTTTAGCATGGCCGTTGTCTGGACTTTAATCAGCTATCTCACCCGTGCTTCTGCTCCTTTCTTCCCCTGGCCATAATTACGATTTCGCTTTGCCAGTTGGTCAGTCCATCGTTTATTATGTTGACCAGAATTAAAAGCACTTAAAAGAGATGAAAAAACACAATCTGAAAACGACTATCCTGTCTAATCGACAGGTGGCAGAAGACCACTATCTACTCTATTGCGACTGTCCAGAGGTTGCGATCTCTGCACAGCCAGGGCAGTTTATCCATGTACTCTTCGACCAAGGTTCAGGCCTGTTGTTACGACGACCTTTTACTATCTATAGTGTTGAAGGCACACAGATCTCGATGCTCTACCAGGTAGTCGGTGAAGGAACCTCGATCCTGTCCAGAATGTGTGCAGGCGATTCACTCCAGGTGCTGGGGCCGTTAGGCAATTCTTTTACCATTGATGAAAGTCTCGATCTGGCTGTCGTCTTAGGAGGCGGTGCCGGAATTGCCTCCTTGATGCTCCTAATTTCCGCACTCCAAAAACGAAAAATCAGGACGGACGTTCTGGTTGGGGCTATGAATCAAGCACGACTGTTAAGTATAGCTGATCTACAGAAAATCGGTATTCAGCCCCAAATCGCTACCGATAATGGGAGTACTGGGCACCACGGTTTCGTCACAGAACTTTTATTAACGACCTTAGCTCAGCAAAAAGCCCAACTCCCAACTGTCTTCACCTGTGGCCCATATGGTATGCTCAAAGCTGTGACCGAAATCTGCCAACAATTCAATATGCCGTGTCAGGTAGCAATGGAAAACCGGATGGGGTGTGCCTTAGGTGTATGCCTGGGATGTGTTTGTAAAGTCCGGCTGGAAGGAGGGGGCCAAGATCAGAGCGGCGACCTGCTGTTTGAGTATCAGCGTGTCTGTACCGAAGGCCCGGTTTTCTTAGGCCAACAAATAATCTGGGACTAGTCTCCAAATGGCCAGCGCATCACCCCTTCTCGCTTCTCACCGCTAGTTCCCTAGCCTCTACGGCTCTATCAGCGAAAACTGCTCAACAAAGGAGATACGTAGATCGTGAAAATTACCGAAGTCCGAACCATTCTCATTGGAAAGACTCGCCTTATACGTGTGCTCACTGACAAGGGAATCGAAGGTATTGGCAAAGCAGCTCACGATTGTCATCCAGCTACGGTTGCGTTTGCTATTCGCCAGTTGCCGCTGGTTGGCATGAATCCCGGGCGAATCAGCGGCAACTGGCAGCGGATGTATGAGGGGATATTCTGGCGTGCTGGATTGGACAATTGAACCGGTTGAATAGCCTCTGAGCCTGAAGCTTTTCCGAGCTTTCGAGTTGGAGATTATCCTAATGAAAACACTTAAAGGCATCATCTATATTCATGCCCATGCCGATCCTGACAAAACTAGTCGGTCGGTCGATTTTCTAGAGCTGGCGAAAATGTACCAGGATCGAGGGATGCGTGGAATGGTGCTTATGAATCTGGCTCGTAAATACGCACCAAGCCTGGAAATCTTCGGCGGATCGTGCTGAACCGCCTGGTAGGGGGCATAAATCCCGCTGCGGTCGAACATTTTACCAGGTAGAGGGTGGGTTCGGTAGAATTATCTATATGCCAACCCTCGATTCTGAAAATGAGATACGGCAGAATAAATCTGGACAACCCTTTGTCCGCACCTCGCGGGACGGGAGGCTTCTGCCAGAGGTGCTAGACATGTTGGATCTATTGCCAAGCACAAGCTTATCTTGTCCACAGGCCATTCGTCGCCCGAAGAGATTCTACTGTTGACGTGGGAAGCCAAAAAACGAGGCATTGAAAAGGTCTTGGCCACAAACCCCATGTATTGGGCTATCGGTATGCGTGTCGAACAGATGGCTGAAGCCGCCCAGTTAGGTGCTTATATTGAGTTCACTTACTTCTCGGTGGGTAAACCTGAAGCGACAGTGACGATGGAAGATTATGCTAATGCCATCAAGGTTATCGGCCCGAAGCACTGTATTCTGTCTAGTTGTAGCGGACAGGGCTGGATGCCCATCCACACCTTCGCTTGGCAGGAGCTTTTCAGAGGCCTACAAAAGAACGGGCTGACGAACCAAGAGCTTGATTTGATGGCCAAAACAAATCCGGCTTGCTTGCTTGGATTCAAATGAGAGAGTTTGATACAGGTCTCGTCTATACGCCACATGAAGGCCAAATCCACCGTACTCACCGGTTGCGGCTGGTAGTGATTCATTACCTGATACCTTATGACTACCTTGGCACACCTATCGTTCTGGCTTTCCGCCGAACCTGTTCGCGTTGGTTCTTCAGGCTGGTCAATGTTAGCCCAAATCATGAAAATGCCGCGTCATTCCTATGAAATTACCCATAGTTTGTCGTTTCTATAATCCTTAATTCTACGCTATATACAGATATAGCGAATTCTTAATCCGGAGGCAGTAATGGAATACCGAGATTTTGGAAATACCGATTTACGTTGTTCTGCTGTTGGTTTTGGTACCTGGGAGATGGGCACGACCCAATATGGCGAAATCGATATTCAGGATGCGGTACACGCCGTGCAAATGGCGATCGATCACGGCATAACCCTGTTTGATACGGCCGAAGTTTACGGCCCATACACCTCGGAGGAACTACTGCAGAAAGGGTTGGGTGATCGTCGCAAGGATGTGGTGGTAGTTACCAAGGTTGGCTTCACTTTTCACGATGATCCTAACCTGCAAGGCGATAATGCCATCTCTGGTCGAAATGCTTCACCTGCCTACATTACAGATCGTACCGAAGGTTGCCTGAGACGCCTCAACACCGATTATATCGACCTAATGTTGATCCATTGGCCCGATCACAAAACACCACACGAAGAGACGATTGGGGCGTTGGAAGCGCTTAAGACGGCGGGCAAGATACGCCATTACGGAGTCTCGAATTACAATGTCCAGATGATGACTGAATGTGAACAGTATGGTCATTTGACTGCCAATCAGGTTGGCTATAATATGTTTGATCGCCGTATGGAGGCCCAGGTTTTGCCCTACTGTTTGCAACAGGGGATCGGATATATGGCCTATGGTAGCCTGGGCTTCGGTCTGCTTACAGGTGCTTTTACACCCGAAACTTCCTTTGTTGAGTGGGATTGGCGCAGTAGAGGCAGTGCCTTTGGCTTACCCTTATTTGAGTCCGATAATTTTCTAAAGGAATTACGGGTTGTCGAGTGGCTGAAAGAACTGGCGGGTGGATACAACAAATCTGTGCCGCAATTAGCGATCGCCTGGTTGCTTGGTAATCCGGCGGTGACGGTTGGGCTGGTTGGGATGCGCAATGAACGCGAATTGAAGGAAAATGTCGCGGCAGTGGATTGGCGTTTGACGGAGTCCGACCGGGCTGAGATTGATCGCATTTTTGCTGAGGAGGGGGTGTCAACGTATGTGGATGCGGAGCAGGCTACCTAAACCTCTACTACCACATACTGTTTCTCAGCCGAAACATCATACGCCTCTGCCACATACAACCCCTTTTGGCATTCGCTGCTTGCGGCCTCATTTACCGAGGTGGTAACTCCATCTTCGAGCGAGGCTTCACAGCTTCATATCCGCGTTTTAGCTGGATTAACCCAGGATTTTGCCGGTGCGGATATCGAATTCCCAGCCGTGTTAACCGTGGGCGGCTTAGGCGATACTCGATCGCTGGTGGTGGTCGAACATCTGAAGGAAGAGTTAGATGGTGGACACCCGACTGAATACGGATGTCGGTTGGTCTAGAAGCGATGGCCGACATCATTGCTGACCTTATCAAGTCTTAGCCAAGGACTAACTTATAGGTCCAAAAAACGATTCAACTCCTGCACGCTCCGTACCATCTGATACTGGCGACTGAATGGCTCAATCTGGGTTCACAATCGGTAAAAGATATATCCGCAACATCGGCCAAGGTATAACAACGGTTGGGCTTTGACCTCGTCCAACGAGCACGCCAAGTTTAGTCATCAAAAAAGCTATATCCTTGCTTTAAATGCGCCCTAAAAATCGTCTCGTTTAATTCAACGCCAAGACCCGGCCCATCTGGCACAACGAACTGACCATCCTGAATCAGCGTTTCTTTTGATTGTATGAGTTCCCAACGCCAGGAAACCTGATCGGCGTGATAGGGTAACTCCATACTATGAAAGTTCCGCACTGCTGCAGAGACATGTGCGGCGGCCACCATCCCCAACGGCGAAACAATATTATGTGCGGCAAAAGGCATATAGTACAGATCCGCCAAATCAGCAATCTTCTTCGCTTCGAGAATCCCGCCTGCAGCCGAAACGTCAACATGCAGCATATCACAAGCCTGCTCTTGGATCAAACGTCGAAACCCATCCCGTCGATGCACCCACTCGCCTGTACAGATGGGGATCGATGTTGAAGCGGTTACCTTGCCCATCGCATCAATGTTCTCCGGTGGCACTGGATCTTCCAGAAACATCAGATTAAAGGGTTCTAACCGTTGGGCTAGCAGCAACACATCACGCACATTGTATAGGCCGTGGCAATCAATGCAGACATCGATATCATCCCCAATCGCCTCCCGCACTGCGGCTACCAGGGTGGTCATCTTATTCAACTCGGCCAGACTCAAGCCTCGGTTGACGGGATCGTGCTGCAATTCATCGGCAGAATGATCGATGTCAAACTTGATGGCTTGATATCCGTCAGCCACTCCTTCACGGGCACGTTGTGCCCAAGCCTGCGGCGTATCGATTCCCCCACTTCCCCGTCCAACGTCGGCATAGAGCCGCAATCGATCGCGATATTTGCCGCCCAGAAGCTGGTAGATGGGCACGCTCAGCACCTTACCTGCCAGATCCCATAGAGCGGTTTCTACCCCGCCAATGGCCCCTAACATTGTCCCACCCACAGATTGGCCAATCGTTCGACCAATCATATGGTGATAAAGTGGCTCAACATTTAAAGGATCTTTACCCACCAACAGAGGCTTGAGCCGTTTCACAATCACATCTGTGATTCCCTCACCGGGATGCGCTTCACCCAGTCCCATGATCCCTTCATCTGTTTCGATTCGAACAAAGTTCCAGTCTTTGTACCCTTTTAGGGTGGTCGCTTTAACATTCGTTATTTTCACTGTTTCCCTCCTGTTGTCATCATTCACGGATGGTAACGGTCCAGAAGACATCTGTCAATCTCTGTATTGGCTAACCAGAATACGAATATTGACTCCATAACATAACCGTCGCCATCATCCCGAGCCCACTCCTTTTTTTGGAATCACACACGGTAGCCTGTGGGCGAATGATGCGACTGTCGCCATTCTATTCATCCGTGTGGACCATGTGGGCCGTGTGGACCAGCCAAAGTGTATTTGTGAACGTGGGCTTCGAGGGTTTGTTGATCCGTGCGACTTGTCATTCGCCAGCGCACTAGACCGCTATCTTGCCCAACTGCCCCAACAATCGCTGACCGCTCGCGGTCATAGGTGCCATGACCAGGTTATCTGTTGGTCTTACAGCAAGTGAATCATCCGGGTCGAAATGGAGTTTTCCTTCTTTCCTCAGCCCTCGCTGGAATGATGTGCCGGAGTTCTAGGAGACATCATCAATTGACTCCATTTGGTTGGATGATATTCTCATATTTGGCCTATCGAAACTTCACAAGCCGGATGGTTGCAGTCGTGGCCATGGAAACACTTCTTGATCCACTCGACACAGCACTCATAATCCAGTAGTCTGTAATCGGAAATTACATGCTGCCGGTTTACCACCTTTACATACTCTTTACATATGAGCCGGATTCTCAACTGTACCAACAGTGGTTATTAGATAAAACGATGAGATGTTAAACTTAGATCTACCGGTCGAGATTCAATTCAAAGGTCAGTCGTTCTTTCAAGGAAAAGTCAGGTTTGCAAAGACCGTGATTGAGAAAACGATTGCCGAACGTGATGATTATACCGGTATCTTTAACACTAAAGTGATGGTCGATATCCCACTAGCGGACTAACATTGTGACATTGAATGCGGCTTAATCAGCACTCTCCCGCGTCAAGAAAATTGCATCTACCCGCCGGTTTTTGGCACGCCCTGCCTTATTGATATTATCGGCCACGGGATGTTTTTCTCCCATACCGATTGTGGTAATAAGCTCTTGGGGAGCGCCACATTTCTGGGTCAAATACTGGGTGAAGTTATCGGCTCTTCTTTGAGACATTTTCAGATTCACATCTAGTGATCCTCTACTGTCGCTATGTGCCTCAATTCGGATCTTATAATTTGGATTTTGTTTGATAATTTGTCCCAGTTGCTTTAGGCTAGAGTAGTGCTTGGGAGTTAAAGTGGGGCTATTCGGCTCGAATAGATCTGTATCCAATCGGACCAAGACGCCTTTCTCTGTTCGCTGAATAGTAGCCGTTTTCGGCATTTTTCGTTTTAGGCGCGCAACTAGATCTACCTCTGCTCGTTCAATCTCTTTAGCTTTGGCAATTGCATTCTGGAGTAGATCCAAACTTTGTTGTCCTTGAGAAACGGCTTGGGCGTAATTCCCCTCGGTCATCGACTCAGTTGCGGCCTGGTAGAGTTTCTCAGACTTTTGATAGCTGATGCTTACCAATTGAGAAACTGAAGAGGGAACTCTCCGGCTCCCGTTTGAATCGAGTTGTTCACCTAGCTTAAAGATCAGATCTTTGGCTTGCGCAATTTGCAGTTCCATGGCTTCAACGTCACGTTTTTCTTGTTCAGCCTTCTCCGCAATCACATAAGCGTTTTCAGCACTGGTACGAGCTTGTTTAGCTGAGCGTAAAGCAGACTGATAATCTTCCTGTTGTACTTGGAGCTTGGCTTGGTCCCGTAATCGTCGTGCCTGATTGATCGTTTCCTCAGCGTGGATTTCAGCATTCAACGCTTCAGCTTTAGCGATCTCGGTCTCGACCTGTTGAATTACCAATTCAGCCGTCGCAAGCGCTTGAGATGAGTTAGCCTGCGCTTCTGTAGCCGCAACTGTGGTCACCAATTGAACATCTTTAGCTAATGCTTCAGCATGGGCGGCTATTTCGGTGGCTTGTTCAAATTGGTAATCTTTTAACAGTTGTATTGCTTCCTGGACTGTTGATTCTGCCTGTTGGTAATCTTGTAAAACATGTATCTCAGCACCTGCTGACTTAGCAATTCCCAGATAAACCTGCGCCCGGTCAATTTGCAACTGTATAGCTGTCCTCTGGATCTCGCTTGTCGCCTGCTGGTCGGATTGTTCAGCTTGTTGTTCTGCCAAATCGGCCCGGCGTTTAGCTGCCGCAGCCTTTTCTTCTGCCTGATAAGCCCTCTCTTCTGCCAGGGCTTGATGCGTTTGAGCGGTTTTTAACTTCAGGCTGTTCTCTTGAAGTCGCGCATCTTCCAGTAGGTTGCTAGATTTTTCAATCCTCGATTGCGCCTTGAGGTATCGTGCTTGTGCCAAAGCGAGGTCTGCTGCCGATTCGGTTTGAAAGATCAATTTTAGGCTCTCTCGCGGGTCGCCATTTTCATGGGCCTGCTTGGCTTGAGCCAAAAGTTGCTCAGCTTCAAAAAAAGCGGATTCAGCTAACTCTTGTGTTCCTTGATTTCGAGCTTCCTCTAATGCTTGTTCTGCCTGGTTAAAACGTCGACCTAATTCTAGTGGATCTACCTTTTTTCCCCCACAGCCAACCTCCCAGAGTAAACCGACAAGTAGAATCCCAAGCCCCGGCCAGTACGATCTAACACTGTTCATTACTTGTGCTCCTGTTTTAGTAGATGCAATTCGCTCTTGGCTTTTTCGTACAATAGTCGTGCGGACTCAACAACTTGTCGCTGTTCCTGTAACTGGTAGTCGATCTCATTAGCTAAACTCGTTGCCCGTTCGGCTTCAGCTACTGCTGCTGCCACTCGAGCCTTGAGTTCCGCCCATTCTCCAAGTTGGTACGCCTGCTTCCAATGCTTCTCGGTTTGAGCTAGTATGGCTTGGTTTAAGTAGGTTTCCGCTTGGTTTAACGACTCAGATCTCAGCTGAACAGTGTGGATTTGTGCAGTTGCATCCTCAATCTGCTTTTCAACTATCTGGGGCGGAATACTAGCACAACCCACAAAAAAAGATAAGATTCCTAAATACGGCCAACATCGCATAAGTAAGCTCCCTTCTGTGTTTTTATTATCATACATTTTTCCAGATTAGCACGTCAAGACTGCTCGACAATAGAATTATAAATTGTTCTGGATCCATCAGGCTCGAGTTGGATTTTCACTTGACACAATTAATAGGCCGTGCTATATTTGGAATACCTTTATGAAAAAGGAGGTGATCGCATGTGTTTATCACAGACGGTCGTAGGAGGTAATTGTAGCTTCTAGCTACACCCGCCTCCTACGACCTACCAAGCAGGGCTAGTTTTTAGCCCTGCTTTTTTGTGTCGGTAGATTGTACATGAAACAGATTCAACAAATCACTATTCTCGGCGTTGGCTTGATGGGTGGATCGCTTGGTCTATCCTTAAAGGAGAATGGATTTAAAGGTAAACGAGTAGGCTTAGGACGTCGAATAGAGACACTCGAAGTCGCTCTTCAATGTCAGGCCGTAGACGAAATTACCACCGATTTTAGTCTGGCACTGACAGATACGGACCTGATCGTAATCTGTACACCGATTGATAAAATTCCCTCCATGGTTGAGTTGATCACTGTACATGCTGATTCTTTGAGGCCACTAATCCTAACCGATGTCGGTAGTGTCAAGGCCAAACCCATTCAGTCAGTTGAGAAGATCTTAGAGACCTTTCCTCAATTTCGTTTTGTCGGCGGACACCCAATGGCTGGATCTGAGAAGACTGGGGTCTTATCCGCCCAGGCAGACCTCTATCAATCGGCAAAATGTCTGCTGACACCAACGGCCACGACCTCCGAAACGGCAGTAGCCACAGTGACTGAGCTATGGGAGTTAGTTGGGGCGAAGGTCCATATCTTAACACCAGATCAACACGACCACCTGTTAGCAGCGGCCAGCCATCTGCCGCATCTAATCGCATCGGTTCTGACAGAGACTGTTGGTCGGGTTTCGGTCGACGGAGAAGCCGCAATCAAGTTTTCCGCTACCGGTTTTCGAGATACCACCCGAATTGCGGCTGGCTCACCAGATCTATGGAACAGTATCTTTCTGCAAAATCGGACATATTTAATTCCGTTAATTTCAGATCTGATCGGCCAACTCCGTCAGTTCCAAACCGATTTACAAAACAATGACGAAGACCAAATTCGAGACTGTTTGACTTCAGCTAAACAGATCCGGCAGGCCTTGGAAAGTTAGTGGTTAAGCGACTGACAATTGCAATGGATGGTCCGGCCGGATCAGGTAAAAGTACTGTTGCCCGATCTATTGCAAAGGCTCTCGATTATGTCTATCTGAACTCGGGCTCAATGTACCGGGCGATGACGTTATTCTCGATTCAAGAAGGGATTAACCCCACAGATGAAATACGTCTGATAGCGTTGGCAAAGAGGTGTCAAATTGAGTTCAGCAATAATGGGCAGACAACCTTCTTAAACGGCACCGATGTCTCGAAGCAGATACGCACGCCTGCCATTGAGGAAAAAATCGTAGCCATTGCTAGGATCCCCGCTTTGCGCCAAGAGATGGTATGTCAACAGAGGCGAATTGCCAGTGAAGGTGGCGTCGTAGCGGAAGGCCGCGATACGACTACTGTCGTGCTACCGGAAGCAGATCTGAAATTCTATGTCACGGCTTCCGTTGAGGAACGTGCCAAGCGACGTTTTCAGGAATTACAATCCAAGGGCATCGACTGCTCAGAACAACAGATTGCTCGAGAGATTCAAGAGAGAGATACGGCCGACCAATCAAGAGAACATAGCCCGTTGCAAATGGCGGAGGATGCTATCGTAGTCGATACAACCAACCTGACGATAGATGAAGTCATCGCCTTTATTCTCACGCAAATTGAGCAGTGGTCGCTTTGCTAATAATTCGTTAACAAGATGACATCTCCACAAAGGGGAACCCAAGAACGGATATATCAGCCAGGTGAACAGGTAATGGATTATGTACACCGTCCCATCAGTAGCACCCGATTTCGACGGGGCTTCCGAGTGGTTAGCGTTTTATTCTCTATCCTGGGACAGTTGAAGTCCTTCGGCCGTGCAAATCTCCCGACTAAGGACAATTTCTTATTATTAGCCAATCACGTCAGCTATGTTGATCCTTTTGTGATTGCAACTGCAGCTAATCAGGATTTTCATTTCATGACCAGGGACGATGCACTCACCTGGCCACTGATCGGTAGTATGCTGAAATTTTTCAACGGTTATCCGGTTAAGCGGGGCACTCCAGATCTCAAGGCCCTTAAATATACAATTTCACTTTTGAACTCGGGAAAACGTGTTCTGCTTTTTCCAGAAGGAACACGAAGTACCGATGGGCAACTTGGTTCTGCGACAGACGGTGTCGGTTTTATTGCCAAGCACGCCCAAGTTCCGACTATTCCTGCCTTTATCGGTGGTACAGAGAAAATACTATCCCGTAGCGGATTTTTATCACTTAGGACTAAGATAACAGTTACTTTTGGTACGTCACTCGATTTCTCAGATCTGGCAACAGAACCGCGTCGACAACAGTACCGGCTAATTAGCGAGCGGATCATGGATGAAATTGCCCAACTGAGAAATCAACGCGGCTACGATTAATTAAGATCTATTGACTCGCAAGCGATTCTAATTTGGAGGAGATCCTTTGAAGATAACCATTCTCGGCTCTGGTACTTCAACTGGTGTTCCAGAGTATAAATGTGAATGTGAAACCTGTCAGGACGCTCGTGTCTACGGTTCTAAAAACTATCGAACCCGCAGTTCGATTCATGTCGAATCCGCAGGTAAGCATCTCCAATTCGATGTTGCCCCTAACTTCATTGATCAGATCGATCGTAACAAAATCGACCACATCGACGCAGTGATCTACACACACTGCCATGCAGACCACATTAGCGGCACCAACGATTTGGTAATGCCGTGCAGGAAACAGCAGATAGACATGCCGATTTACGGACCTGAGGAAACGATACGGATTATCCAGCGAAACTACGACTATATGTTTCTCAAAGATACCTTTCAAGGTGGAGGTGTAGCGCATCTATTACCTCACCCGGTCGCCGAGTCATTCAGTCTATTTGACCAGGAGGTTATTCCGATTCCTGTTCAACATGGTACTGTTGTTACCTACGGATACCGGATCCAGAACTTCGGTTATGTACCGGATGTCAAGGTTCTACCCGAAGCTTCGCTTCAATTGCTGCAAGGGGTAGATCTATTAATCATCGATGCGCTTAGTTTTAATCCCGGTCATCCAACTCATTTCGCTGTTCAGCAAGCGATGGAAGTCTCTGAGAAACTCCAACCAAAAGCAACTTATCTAACTCATATAATGCACCGTCTCGACCACCGATATTTCCCTGAGCAATGTCGGGAACAAGGAATTGATTTACCCGACAATATCGAGCTTTGTTTTGACGGTCAAGTCTTAGATCTCTAACAATCGAGTTGTTTTAGAGTCATAGGGAGCACGTATGTTTTCTTCCCAACAATCCAATCAAAAACTGGATATCCTTTGGAATCAGCAATTGCTACTGTCTTACAACTATCCAGATAACGGTAGCCGTAGTTTCTGGCATCCGCTGCAACTGCCCGATTCGCCGGCACTTACCGCCAATGAGCCGAGTGACCACGTACATCACCAAGGTCTATGGCTTGCCTGGAAAAAAGTTAATGGAGTTAACTTTTGGGAGCAACCTTCACTTGGGGGAGATCCAGAAGGTTTCGGCAAGGTCATTCACCAATCATTGTCTCCTGATATAAAAGAGAATTCATGCGGTTTTGAAGCTGTAAATTCTTGGATCGACTGGCAAGGGAAACAGCATTTGACGGAGCAGCGGTCCACAATAATTCACGCTCCAACAGACCGATACCTGGTCATCGATGTCGATTTTAAGTTGCAAGCCCTGGATGATGCTGTCACTCTCGATCTGCTGCGGGGAACGCCAGGGCATGGGGGACTCTTTTATAGTGGGTTTACGGTCCGGTTCGACAATCAACTCACGCCGGGTCAGTTACTTGACGCGAATGGTCGCACCGAAGCCGACCAGATTTTCGGTCAACAAAGCCAGTGGTGCGGTCTGGCTGGCACCCACGCTAAGAATGCACAGATCTATGGTATCACGATTATCGATCAACCGACTAACCCACGACATCCTACTACCTGGTGGGTGAGAAATGACAAGAATTACGGCTTGATCCATCCCTCACTGACCTACTATGAACCAATCCAATTAGCAGGACAGGAGACGCTTTCTCTCTCCTACCGGGTGGTAATCCATCGCGGCTGGGTGGACGCAGACCTAATTAACTCCCTATCTACCGATAATTTTTAGAACCTATTGGAATAAAGTTAGGTCTGGCACTGGCGAAGGGACGCCCACAAAAAGCCGTTGTATCGGTAGACGTCGACTTCTATCGCACTGTTTCTTGGCCCAGAAACAGTATCTCTATACCGTTTCATCAATCGATATTAAGCCATTCGGTACATACTTTCAAAATTGGAACGGACGAAGCCCAAATAATCAGACGATGTGGGCTTTCCCAATACCCATATCGTCAACCAGTAAAATGACCCCTTCGGTTAGATTTGGCTATAAACTCCGCTTTTTCCTTGTCCTGCTGGAACCCCTCGATCCCGACACTACTGAGAAACCGACTGTAGTATCTGACTAAATGGCATGAAACAGCTATATGCTGTTTCTTCCGACCTATTTCCCCATTGTTTTCAGATTGTCCAAACATCGTTTGACTGACTCCAGCGGTTCGTAGAGATCGCTCTCATATTCTACGATGTACCACTCGGTATCGCCGTTTGTTTCACAAGCCTTGAAAACGTCATCCCACGGCACATCGTCGTCGCCGATCAAGGGACGGAACCCGTCCGACCTGGAATAGGGCTTTAGATGGACTGTTACCGCTCGATTGGGATATTTCTCAAGGATTGAGACTAAATCTGCTCCGCCATAGAAGGCGTTCCCCGTATCCAGTTGCATGATTACCTCTGGATTGGTGTTGCCAAAGAACGTATCCCACGGCAACTCGCCGTCCAGTTCCTGAAATTCGATATGATGGTTGTGGTAACCGGTTGCCATTTGGTGAACCGTTAGTTTCTCGGCTACACTGTTGAAAAAATCAGCCATCTTTAGCCAGTCTTCCCGAGTCTCCCGTAGATTCTGCGGAATCCCGGGAATGATTACGTTCGGATTACCTAGAATTTGATTGAATTCAATGGTGGCCTCTAGTTTGTCGCCTTGTACTAAGTCGATAGGCGTGTGCCAGCCACAACAGACAAGCCCCAGGTCATCTAACATGGTTCGTAGTTCTGGTGCTTCGTTGTTTGGATGTCCAGCGAACTCAACGCCAGCGTACCCCATTTCTGCCACCGCCTTTAGCGTGCCAGCCGTATCCCCTGCTAGGTCCTGGCGAACAGAGTATAATTCTAAGGCTATCGGTATATTTGCCATCTTCTAAACCTCTCTCAGTTTTAATCTCTATTACTTTTCGCCACAATGCGCCATTGCAACGATCGTCATTATATCACAGTCATCCGGGTTTGACTAGCTAGCTGTTTTTCAGGTACAGTCAGAATGAGTCTTTTCGGAAACCCCCTAGGACCCTCATTTCAACTTTTCAACCATTTTCACCACGGATCAAGACCAAACAGGAGATTAATAAGCCTGCGCCTGGTCTTGCTATACAGCCACCCGATAGACTTATAATTTAATTTCGTGGGGGCGTATTAAGTGACAATTTCCGGCCAACTTGAAGGGACAGTGAAGTAGCTTATGCAGATTACAAGTACTAGAACAACTTGTGTTAAACTAAACTAATTGGTGTTCGCCGGGATGGTGTGGGTCAGGTTACTATAAAGAGTTAGTTTTAAACCATATGGGAAAGTCAATAAAAGCGGGAGAACTAAAACATGATGATATTAGGTCGGCGTTCGACGATTTTGTTATTCCTTTGGCTCGGTAGCTTTGTCATCGCACAACAGGAAATCTACACAGTTCAAAAGGGAGATACACTGGGAAAGATAGCTCAGGACAAGTTACAGGATGCTAGATTGTGGGTTCAACTGGCAAAGTATAACAGCATCCCAAACCCCAACCTGATCAAAACCAGACAGAGGATAGTCATCCCCACTAAAGCACAACTGCTCTTAAAGGGCAAGGAACAGGAGAGCCTACAAGCCAGAGTAAAAGTGGTTGAGAGGCAGCTTGCCCAACTTCGGATATTCCGCCACCAACTCCTGCTTGAGGACAATTTTGAGAGTTACCAACTGGATAAACAGCCAACCGATTGGCTCTTCCCTTCTAGTGGTAGGTGGCGTATCTCCCCTCTGGGCAGTAGGGTATTGGAACAAGCTGACCGAAAAGCGCCTAACAGTGCGGCTTTAGTCGGACAGGAAAGCTGGTCCAATTACATTGTTCAGGTGGAACTTCGAATAGAGCACAGTGGGGATGCCGGGGTGTTTGCTTACTGGAATTCGCATACTGAAAATTACCGGCTCCGGACTAGTAATAAACACAACAGAATTCAGATTGTCAAGCGTGTCCCCAGAGATAGAAGTAGGTATGTGACGATCACTTTGAACGAAGCACCTTTAACGCTGGAGGATCGTCAATGGTGGATCTTCCGGTTGGAGATAACAACTCACCACTCCTACGTCTATCTGAAGGGGAAAGTCTGGAAGAAGGGAGAAACAGAGCCTGGGAGTTGGCTATTGGAAGCCTCGGACCACTCCTCTGAGCGCTATGAAAGCGGTCAAGCAGGCGTTTGGACAATAAACGCCGGAGCATCCTACAGAGGGGCGAAATTCGACAACTTCAAGATATTAAGCCTTAAAGATCATTAACTCCTTCTTAAACCAATGGAAATATTAGGTTTATGCCCCTCGTTACCAGGTCGGGTTCGATCTGGCCGGGCTTTAATTTCGCCTCAAGCGGTGGGAAACTTATCGCCAAGACTAACAGCCAGATTTGCCCGTTTGGTATTAAATTTGAGCCCTTTCTGGATATTCCCGTCAAATCCGACGAACATACTCCAACCGCCACCGCACTCAACGACTTTAACCAGCACGGGATTATCGCCCTTTTTCAGCGAAACTTTGAAGTGTTCCTGAAAATCACCTGCACCTCGATTGATGTTATTTTTCTAGGCTGCTTCACCACTTAACCAAACCATAATCGAGTCGTCGCTGCCGACAAACATGACCCCATCGGCCGATTTGGGAGAAACAACATTGATATTTTGACCAGTGTAATGAATGGTGGGCAAGAAACCAATATTTGGAACCAATCCGCGTCAATATTTTGGGAATTGTTGAAGAGAGAAAAGTGTAAAATTTCGGTCATGACTTTGGTAAAAGTAAATCACAATGGTCATAATTTCAACGGTGGCCAAGATGGTTTGACGTCGCCGTTTCCGCTAGCCATTTGAGAGTAAAGTTTTATCCCATTGGGGCCAAAACTGCGGGCCAAATTCATCGACCAGACAATAAAAATGTAGGTAGAGTATCTTCCATAAAAGGGGTGTTATTTCAACAAGTTGCACTTTCCTTATCCATAATTGGACGTTTGAATGGGCTTTTTCCAGGCAACGTATACGGGCTCCCTCATTAAACATATTGCTCTCTAACTCTAACATCAACGGTAAACCAAACTCGTCGATATTGCATGGCTCCTACGTTTTGCTATATTTTCCCTCATCACCAGAAAACCAGTCATAATAATCGTGGTTCGGATGGCTGGCGCTACATTTGTGTACTAAATAGATTCTCAGTATCGTTGAGGGTGACATCCTGGGTAAATCATGCTAAGATTGGCGATTGTATACCAAGACCCTATTTTTTAAGAAAGATTAGAGATAAAAAATGTCACACATCATTGAAACGCCTCGTCCTGAGTACCCACGCCCCGATTTTCAGCGCGGATCAAGTGAGGGCCTGGACTGGATCAACCTGAACGGTGTTTGGGATTTTCAGTTCGATCCACAAGACGTGGGCGAAGCAGAGAACTGGTACAGTAACGATGCCGACGTATACGATGATCAGATTGTCGTACCCTATCCATGGGAAAGCTTAGCCGCCTGGGGCCAAGCCGACGAAGCCACTAGTGCCAACTACCTGAGTCCCAGAGCCTATCTGGAACCTGAATCTGTCACCTGCGGTGGTTTAGGCCGCGAGGGCAACTATCGCGACGCTGACCGACATACGATAGGTTGGTATAAACGAACTATCTCCGTACCGGAAGGATGGCTGAAGCAACGAGTGATCCTCAAGTTTGGTGCTGTCGACTGGCAGACCAAGGTCTGGGTCAACGGCCGTTTGGCTGGCCAGAACGAAAACGGTTACTTGCCCTTCGAGATCGATATCACCGACTTTTTAGTGGCGGGCCAAGCGGCTACGCTGGTAGTTCGCGCCTATGATGCGCAAGATCATTCAGCCCAACCGGCTGGCAAGCAAATCGGATGGTATACGCGCTGTAGTGGTATCTGGCAGACCGTCTATCTGGAGCCGAGGTCGGAGATCTATATTCAAACCTTCAAGGTTTACACCGATATTGACGCAGCAGAGGTCAAAATTAAGCTGGAAATTGGTGGAGGAGAGTTAGATGGTCTGGCTCCAGCAGTTGAAACTGATGCCCCTGTTAGCCAAACTGAGATTGATGTTGCCAGGAGCACTGCTACTATATTGTTGAAATTGGACCGAGAACAGGTGCGGCTCTGGGACGTCGACTCACCACACCTCTACGATCTGACCCTAAACCTGTGTCAAGACAGGCAGGTGATCGACCGGGTGTCGAGCTATTTTGGTATGCGAAAAGTCTCACGTCAACTGCTACCCGGCACCGATTATGAGTATGTTTTTATCAACGACCGACCTACCTATCTATTGGGCGCGTTAAATCAATCCTTCAATCCGCAGGGAGTCTACACCTTCCTCGACGACGAACAGATCAAGACCGATATCGTGCGGGCCAAAGAATTTGGCTTCAATTTCCTGCGTCTGCATATCAAGGTCGACGAACCCCGCCTTTACTATTGGGCCGACAAACTGGGTATGCTGTTTATGTGTGACATACCCAACTTCGGCAACGATGGATATGGTGAAACGGCACAAGGCCGATGGGAACAGACGCTCAGGGGTACCATCGACCGCGATTTCAATCACCCCTCCATTATCGCCTGGTGTGACTTTAATGAAACTTGGGGGCTAGGCGGTAGGGAATACGCCAATTTGAAAGATCGACAGGAATGGGTGCGGCAGATGTATCACCTGACACGGGAACTCGATCCTACCCGGCTAGCGGAAGAGAATTCCCCCTGCCTCTATGATCACGTTGAGACCGACATTAACTCTTGGCACTTTTACATCAACGACTACCAGCAGGCCAAGGAACATATTGCCAATGTGGTGGAACAGACCTATCCCGGTTCTGAATTCAACTATGTTGGCGGCAACAAACAGACCAATGCACCACTGATCAATAGCGAGTATGGTGGCATTGCGGCCGGATCCGGCGACAAAGACATTTCGTGGTGTTTCAAGTTTTTGACTAATGAAATGCGCCTCTACCAGAAAATTGGCGGTTATGTCTATACCGAACTACAGGATATCGAATGGGAACACAACGGATTTATGAACTACGATCGGAGCGTCAAGCAGTTTGGCTACGATTATAACGACATCAATACGCTGGACTTTATCGCCATCGATCACCATCCGGGTCTGACCTTTGCCCCCAATCAGATCTTTGAAGCCGACATCTACTCCAGCCACTTTTCGCACCGCCAGATTTCGCAGGCTAATTTGCACTGGCGACTGGATGGGCTGGACCACCACGGTGAGTTACTGGTCGATCTAGCCTCCGGCACAGCACCGATCTCTTTCAATCCTTACCAGGTGGAGAAGGTGCATCGACTATCGCTGCACCTACCGGATCTCCGGCTGGCTGGAACCCTACACTTCTGGGTAACAGATCAGGGGGGCACAACTGTCGCCCGCAACTTCGTCAATCTGGAGATTTTGAAAGAGATTCCAGCCGTTGAACAGGATAGCAACCAGTGGATTATAAATCATAATTTAGAGGGTGGGCTGGTTGAGGTCAACGATCTATCCCAATCCTTTGACTTGCCTGTAGAAGGAGGAACTATTCAGTCGATAGAGCTCCGGTTTGAAGCCTCCTCCACCATAGACGGCGCCCCGCAGACCGATCATGAATGCTCACCGAGCGATGCCAATATTACCATCAACGGTACCACTATAGAGACGGTGACATTCCCGAATGCGCCGGCCGATACTCGCGGAGCACTCTCCTATATCAATGGGATTCCTGGTAAGTACGGTCACCTGGTTAGATTGCCAATCGATCCGGGGTCGCTAGACCTGAGTAGTGGTAAGCTCAACATCGAATATTGGGTTCAAGCTGAGGCTGAGAATGTCGAGGGTATCACCTTCTATTCGCAACGGGCGGGACGATATCCCCTTTGTGCGCAGGTTCGGATTAAGGTCAATTAACCCTGTCCCGTGATTAACACTTGGCAGTGAATATCTTATATCCGGCGGATTGGCATATTGGCAAACGGTTGTCTTAATACGACCGGGCTGAAGAACATTGCCAGTTTCCGGATTGGTGACTGGATACAATCGCAGCCTACCAGGTCGATGTTCTGCTGGTTGCTGGCGATATGTTCGATACCGCGCAGCCCTACTCGGAGTGGATGCAGTTATATTACGATTTTTCTGCATCGACTTCACACTGAAATCACAACCCAAGCGATATCTACCATCCAGGATGGATCGTTCACCGGGCTTGAGCAAACATATTCCGGCCAGTAGACTAACGTCGACGGACGCTCCGACTAGCGACGTGGTGTCACAATTACCACTGGAGGTCTTCGATCAGTTCCGCCGAACCAAATACTCCGGCTTAGACCAAGATCTTTTGGCTGGCGAGTCCCAATCTGCCGAATTGCAACAAACTTTCACATAATTGCTGGAGGTGGTTGAAAATGAGGATCACTAGTTGAGGCGAGACTGATCGATAATCGTTAACCGGGCTTCTCCTTCAACCAACCGATAAAATCGATTGGCGACCAGATGAGTGAAGGTCTGTTTTGTTCCGCTGGGCCAGCGCACTTTGATCTGATCTACCTGCTGTTGTTGACCCAGCCCGAAAAAGAGACGCAGATCGTTCTGCGACAAATAACCTGACCCACTATGGACAGTTCGCACCATCTGTTGGCCACTCGTCTTCAGAATCACCCTGGCACCGATAGCATCGGTATTGGAGCGGGTTCCAGCAAGTTGGAAGACAATCCAGTGATTGGCATTACCGTAATCATTTCTCAGTAGTCTGGCCGGTTGGCCGGAGTTGTTAAAGAAGAGGTCCAGATCCCCGTCATTATCGTAGTCCCCCAGCGTTGCACCGCGACTGACCTGTGGCGGGGAGGTATCCGCTTGATCAATTTCTATCAGTTCGAAGCGAGCGTTCTGCCGATTGAGAAACAGATGATCGATTTGAGCGTAGACCTCATCGGAAATAAGAGCGATATTTTCTTGCAGATGACCGTTGGCGGCATAAATGTCCAACCAACCGTCGTTATCAGCATCGAAAAAATCAACTCCCCAGGTAAAGGAGGTCAACGTTGGTGCTCCAATACCAGCACTATAAGAGGCATCGGTAAAAAGGCCCGAGTCGTTGCGGTACAACAAGACCGGCAAGGCTGATGCGTTACTAACCACCAGGTCTAGATCACCATCGTTGTCGTAGTCGCCAAATCCAGATCCCATTCCGCTACCGGGCATACCGTTTTCATCATAGCCGACTCCAACCAAACTGGCAACTTCAACGAAAGTACCATCACCGTTATTTTGATAGAGAAAGTCACGTTCCATATCGTTAGCTACTTGAATATCAGGATCACCGTCGTTATCGTAGTCGCCAACAGCCACCGACAGTCCTAACCCCTCTTCGACAACGCCCACTTCCAAGCTGATATCGGTGAAGGTCCCATCACCGTGGTTACGATAAAGTGTATCCCGTTGACTAACAAAAACGGTGCCAGCGATTTGGTCAGCTGGACTTCGATAGGTTCGCAGTCCATCGGTTTCCCACCAGCTATGATCCTCAAAGGAGAACTGCATATAGTTGACGACAAATAGATCCAGGTCGCCGTCATTGTCTACATCCAGAAACGCGCAACTGGTACTCCAACGCGGGTCGCCACTACCGGTCGCCCGGGTAACGTCGGTAAAGGTTCCGTCGCCATTGTTGCGGTAGAGTTTGTTCGGTCCGAAGTTGGTAATGTATAGATCCGGATCCCCATCGCTATCGTAGTCACCAGCGGCCACCCCGAAACCGTAAGAGGTATCTCCGAGGCCAGCCTCAACCGTCACATCGGTGAAGGTGCTATCCCCATTGTTGTGGTAGAGGGTGTTGGTCGGTGGGGGGGATAACCTGCTACCCGGCAGATTAGCGCCGTTGACCACATAAAGGTCTGGTAGTCTATCGTTATTGTAGTCGAAAAACACCGCTCCGGCTCCAAGTGTCTCCAGCAGGTATTTCTCTCCACTCCGCCCATCGAAATGCCGTGAATCAATTCCAGATTGAGCCGTGACATCGACCAGTTGCCCCCAACTGAAGCCTGTAATCGTCAGGTAGAAGATCCAGATCAGATAGATCCTGGGAATTAGTGGCCTTTTCTGATACTGGACCACAGGGTTGTCAATTTACCTTTGGGACCAACCGCTAACCCGCCAACATCACTGCCTTCGATATCCCGTTTGATTTCAGCTTCACTCAAAATCCCTTTATAGATCACCAGATCATCGATTAAGCCGGTAAATTTCTGTTCTCCGGCTGGACAGCCACCACCGGTGGCGATCGACCCGATTTGGTAGCATTGCTGAATCGGAATGGTCTCGTTTGGTTTCGAGCCACTTTCGGCTTTGACCTGACCATTGAATCGGATCTTGACGGCGTCTTTAGTATCGAAAGTGACCGCAATATGCGTCCACTCTTTGGGCAGTGGCTCCTTAGTTTTGGCTTGCATCGACCAACCCGGATTAGAGGCCCAGACGTACACACTCTGATCGGAATTGTAGATGACCGCCCAACGAACCCGGTCCGCCGCTACCATGTAGTTCCAAGTACCTGCCTGTTTGTCTGACTTTTTGACCCAGAACTCAACCGTAAAGTCTTTATTCAGAGATTCGAGAGCTTTGGTTAAGGGAATTTGCACATGGCTGGCCCCGTCAAATTCGAGCGCTTTGCCAAACTTACCGCCAGCCCACTTCGGCTTCCCTTCGAACTTCCCTACATGCTTGTGGTCGGAAAGACCCTTGACCGAGTTCCCTTTACCTTCATCCAGAGGGAAATAAAGAACCAGTTCGCTTTCGGCCGACCAGCAGGTCGGTGTAAGCAAGCCAGCGGTAAAAATACAAACAGAAACTATCATCGCTATCGTTTTGAAGTAATTTTTCATCTGTAACACTCCTTTCAGGTTTCGATACTGTTTTACAATAGATCCTTCTATTTGTCAAACTCTAATCGAGAGGTCGTTGGGGTTTAACTTGACGCCGACACTATCTGGCTGTAGAATTAGATTGTATCCGGGTTCGAGATTTGAAACACTGTAACTTTGGTAATTTCCCAGCCTGCCTTCTGGTAATATCTACTATTCTATTGGCGACCAGTTGTGGAACGACACCAACCAATCGCTTTGCTATTAAAGTGGCCAAAGCCAAACTGTGGAACGAAGCGGCTTTCCGCTGGGAACAGGTTATCGAACAGGAACCGGAAGCCGCTTTTGCCTATAACAATTTAGGCGTTGCGTACGAAGCCGGAGGAAAGATCGAGCAAGCCCTGACAGCCTATCAGCAAGCCGTGGAAATAGAGCCAGAAAATAAACACTATCGATATAACTATCGACGGTGTCGATCGATCCAAAAGAATCGCAGTAACCGGGCGTTAGAGGATCTGGACCAGACCCAGGCAGAGGAAACCGACTCGATCGAGGAAGTACAAGAATGAGAGCAGTGACCTTTTTGTGTTTGCTGATGCTGGCCGGATGCGGTCAACGGGTAATGGAAATTGAGGTGCCGGTCAAGGTTGACTCCGAAATAGATGTCGATCGGTATCAACGGTTAGCTGTATTACCTTTTACCAACCAGGCCGCGAACTCAGACAAATATGAGGGTGGTTTTCTGGATAATTCATCTGCTTTAGAAAATATGGGGCATGAAATTGCGCTAATGCTCCGCTATCGACTGAACCGTCGTGAGGCATTTAAAGTGGTGGACAGTAAAGAGACGGCTAAAATGCTGGCGGGTGAAGTCTTGGAAGGCAGTATTTTTGAGGCGCAGATCCTGGAACAGGTTGCACTGATCGGAGAGTATCTGGAAGCCGATGCGGTAATAACGGGTAACTTTCGTTTCTTTACTACCAATGAACCTCGTCGCCACTATACCGAACGTTACTCGCCAGGTTTGCAACGCTACATCACCGATTATCAGGATTATTTGCAGAAAAATTATATTCTGACTTTGCGGGTGGCTATTATGGATGTTGAAAGCCAGAAGATTATCTGGGACGATGTTTACCGGACGGCTACATCCGAAGCCCATTCATTGGGAACGCTCATCATATCGCAAATTGCCTCCTCCGATTCTACCTTCAAGCGCTTAGCTAAGCAAGCCGTCGCTCAATTTATCACCAAGATCGCCCCTCACTACGAGAAAGAGGATCGTTACATCGCGCTCAGCCCGCACTAATCAGCACGATCAGATCTGCAACTGATGAGCGGTGTTAAAACAGAGGCGACGAATGATGTGAACCACGACTACACAACCGATAGCGACAGAGGCCACGATCATCAACATCACGATGATCTGGTAGCGAATGGCTTCTGTCGGCGGTTGACCGGCTAAGATCTGTCCTGTCATCATCCCCGGTAGAGAAACTAACCCCACCGTCATTAACGCATTAATGGAAGGGATCATCCCTGCTTGAATCGCATCTCGCAGTAGATTTTGAGTTGCTTCCCGATAGGTTGCGCCCAAAGAGAGCGCCAGTTCGACCTGTTGTCGTTGCTGACGAATATCGGACAGCAAACGACCGACAGCAATAGAGATAGCCGTCATCGAGTTACCAATAATCATTCCACCTAACGTCAGAAAGTATTGAGGTTGGTACCATGGTTCAACCTGGATAATCACCCGTGTAACCATGATCGTAATCACCATGTAGCTAGCGATCATGGAGATGAAGGTGGGGGTGAAAATCTGCACCTCCTGTTCCTGTGTTCGGGATCGAACCGCTTGCGCCGCCCAGAAAATCATCCAGCCGTAGTATGCCAGCACCGGTACCGGATGGTTCAATCGAAAGATATATCCCAAGATGTAGCCGACGAGCAGTAGTTGAGCGAATGTACGGATGGTGCCCAGAAGCAGATCTTTTTCCAATTTCAACTTCAGCAAGATCGACACGAGCCCCGCGGCCATGACTAGAACCAGACAAATCAGCAGTTGGTCGATTCCAATTTCAACCGGATGAATCAAGGTATTCATGCGTTGGCTTCCGTCAGGATGGCGTTCTGAAGATGGAATCGTCTGGGCTGGATGCTGCCAGTAGGCTGAAAATCGGTGTGTGTAACCAGAAAGACAGTTACCTGTTGTTCTCGATTCAGGTGTTGGATTTGGTCTTCGACCACCGCCTTAGAGGACTGGTCTAAAGCAGAGGTCGGTTCATCACACAACAGAACTCTGGGCTTCATTAGCAAGATTCGAATCAGGGCTAATCGCTGTTTTTGCCCTACTGATAGAGTTTCAGCGTCGTCGTTTAGGCTGACCTGATCCAATAGAAAGTCAGACAACAGTTGTTTTAATTGGTCAGTAGCCGGTTGCAATTGCACCCGCGAGACGCGAAACTGGTACGACAACAGAAGGTTGTCTTTGACAGATCCGGGGACCATAATCGGTGTTTGTTGTAGATAGGCAACCTGTCGGCGCAGCACAGGAACTTCAAAATGCTCAATCGGTTCCCCATCCAGATAAATCCGCCCACTAGTCGGTGTCTGAAGTCTGTTCAACAGGCGTAGCAAACTCGATTTACCGCTACCGGATTGCCCTGAAATCTGGACAAACTCGCCTGGTTGAACCTGAAAGGATAGGTCTTCAAAGATTGGCGATTTCTCACTGTAACGCAGCGAGAGTTGTTGAACTTCAATTCTCATTGATAAACTGCTGATGCTCGATTGTCATCTTAGTGAAATGATTGACCTGTAGGGGGCTGTACGGTATTATTACTAACATCTACCTAACAACAATTTATCGTTTGTCGTAAGGTTGGATAATGCTGTTTCGAGCGCATTCGTCTCAAACTATATACCCTACTTTAGAAAATCTAACTTGACAAGGAGAAAATAATATGGCTGGTAATACTGTTGAAATCACGGACACAAATTTTGAGGAAGAGGTGTTGCAATCGGATCTACCGATTGTGGTCGACTTTTGGGCTGAATGGTGTGGCCCTTGTAAGCAAATTGCACCCGCGTTAGAGGAACTGGCAACAGAAAATGCCGGCACCTATAAGATCGGCAAACTCAATATCGACGAAAACCAAAAATACGCTACGGATTTTGGCGTGCGGAGTATCCCGACCTTACTAATTTTCAAAGACGGTCAGGTGGTCGAACAACTGGTTGGGTCAATGCCGAAAGCCGTTCTGGGCGAGAAAATCAGTAGCGCCATCTAAAGTCTCACCCCCCAACTGTCGGCTCAATGCAAACCGCTTGGAAAGCCCTCTACAACACGGTTGCCGTTCCGACTCTCTACACCGGCTATCAAGCTCTGGCGTTCTTTAATCCTAAAGTACGTCAGGGCTTGTTAGGTCGTCAATCCGTTTTTGAATCGTTAACCGAACAGCTCGCGATTGCTCGATCCTTCGATCGTACTGCTTGGTTTCATTTTACCTCTGTCGGTGAATTTGAGCAAGCCAAGCCACTGATTGATCATTTCTATCCGCAAACCCGAATTGTCCTAACCTACTTTTCTCCTTCTGTTGCAGCCAACGCCTATCGGTACCCATTGGCTGACACTGCTATTTACCTGCCTTTAGACAGTCGACAAAACGCGCATCGACTCTTCGACTTGATTCAGCCTTCTATTTTAATTTTTTCCAAGTTCGATATCTGGCCTAATCTAGTTTGGGAGGCCAAGCGACGAAAAATCACGGTTGCCTTAATCGCTGGCACTTTGCAACCTAACTCCAAGCGACTCCAACCTGTCGCTAGTGCCTTTTTTCGATCTGTTCATCAGGAGATTGATCTGCACTGTGTTATTTCCGAACAGGACGCCGTTCGTTTCAAACAACTCTGTCCACCCGCTGCCAGAATCGAAGTTACCGGTGACACTCGGTTTGACCGTGTCTACAATCAGGCATTGGTAGTGCCTGAGGATGAAGCTTTTTTACCGGGGCAATCGACACTATCTGCTCCGGTAGTTGTGGCTGGAAGCACCTACACCGAAGAAGAGGTGATTCTGATCGAGAGCCTGAATCAAATGACCACAGTCTCCCCCCACTTGATTATCGTACCACACGAACCGACACCGGTTCACGTACAGCAATTGACGGAACGGCTGGGAAAAAGCGGGTTAACCTACGTCAAATACTCCGAACTGGTTGAAGAGAGCAACCTGTCTCAGGTCAGGGTGATCATCATCGATACTATTGGTATCTTAGCCAAATTATATCGAATGGCGGATGTGACGTTTGTCGGGGGGAGTTTTCACGGCAGCGTTCATAACGTAATGGAACCGGCTGCCATGGAAAAGCCAATCTTGTTTGGGCCAACTATCGACAACGCCCACGAAGCCCACCAGTTAGTCCAGTGCGGCGGTGCAGAGATCGTCAATAGCGCTAATCAACTAGTGGATGTCCTCGGCCGTTGGTTAGTTTCACCTCAGCAACGTCAGCAGGTCGCTCGTTCCGCCCTGCGGGTGATCCAAGACAATCTGGGTGCGACCGAACGTACTCTGGATCATCTTCAACCCTATTTCTCGATTTGACCTGCCGGATTCTGTTTAGCGATCTCCTTGATATGTGTATAGTGAGCAGAAGCCATCAACTCCTGAGTTTCCGGTCGCAATCTCGACTTCAACGCCTCTGGAATGCTACCGCTGCCGCAATGTTGCGGTGCGTATCGTAAGACTAGAATCCGTCTGATCCGGTCGGTTGGTCGCCAAGGTAAAATTCCGTGGGTCAATAACTCCGAAATAATTAGAATATCGCCTGCTTTCGGGGTCGGATTGATAATGCCTTGGGGTAAATTGTCCAGATCTGTTGGATTTCCGTTTTGGAACAGGTGGCGTGGACGGGAAAAAGCGGATTTATGAGATCCTGGAACAACCAGCAATCCACCATCCCCCGGTAGAACATCATCGAAATAGGGGAAAATCACAAAGTTATCGCAGTAGATACGGTTTTCTCGCACCTCATAACGGCAACTTTCCCAACCGTAATCATCCCGGGCACAATGCAAGGCTCCCCCTCCGGCTCCCGGTAGATCCACCTGCAAAGTACCGCTGACTAATCGCGGTTTACCATTGGTCAGTTCCATAATAATTGGCCAGATCGAAGGGTGAAAAACGAGACACTCCAGCGATTCATCGAAGGCAAAACCATTCAGGTGTCGTTTACCGTCTTTACCAAATCCCTCCGGCAGTTGATCTGTCGGAGTCTCTATATACCGCAGGCTAGCTTCCTGCCCAGCTGCCAGTTCCTCAGCAGTGAGCGCATTCTTTAAGTGTAAGTAACCGGTGACATCGAAAAAGTACCGCTGTTCAGATGTCATCATCGATTGAAATTCTCCTTCCATTTCTTTATATATTAACATCTATTAACCCAAGCGTTGAGGAAAGAGCTCTACAGAAAATTGATGCTAGAAAGAATTATCGCAACCTATTGTTTGGTTGAGGATCTGTTAAGCAACCTTAATCATACACATTAAGGTTGCGATCAACGGTGCCAAATGAGTGGAAACTAAATAATAACGACGGTAATTGTGGCTACAATGGGAATTTAGAGGAAACTACCAATTATCCAGGTCTTTCCTCCAATAGCATAGCTAATGCCACAAGGCTAAGCCAAAGTCAGTTCCACCACCGCTAACATCCGAGCCAAGGGTTAAGTAAGGGGTTTTCGGGCTAAAACTGTTTTATATTTTACCATTAAGTACCCCGGGTTACAGAACTTAATGGTGAATCTGTTTTTGGAGGTGTTGATCGCTCTTTCTTAGCCATTCCTCGTTTCTGTATTTCTGTAGTTGCGACTCTACTTCTTTTCCGTTCTCTCTGGGTTGGATTGGGGCAATAAACAATAAAAGGTTAAGCCTACAGGAAGTTATCCGTCTTTTCCCTCACCCAAAAACTGGAATATCAAGTGTCAAAGACAAACATGTTGTCCTCACTATTGGTATCGTTGTTTACCAGGTTACTGGCATCTGAAGTAAAGGTAATATAACGACCATCATCGCTTATGCTAACACTATGAACAACATAAGTTTGACTGGAAGTAAAGTTTCTCCGCTAGGATCAACGGGGGCAAACCCAGTTGGTTTAGCCGATCACATCCCTATGATCAAGAGAGACCAGAATCAATTTGGTTAGCATTATTTCGTAATTACTGATACTATAAAGGCAACAGCAACCAATCCAAGTTTTACCGGGGCTATTAGGATGATAAACAGATGGAGGGATCGGCGCTAGCCACCTTAGAGCCTATCGTGTTGCTGATTCCCACCGGCCGAACAATCTTCGATCGAGGCTTCAATAGTCGCAAGTATTTAAAATTCTGACTTCAACACGGGCTCGCAAGAATGCGGCTTTCCACTACTTGCCCACGGACGATCAATTTCCTCCGAATTAGGCTTTGATACGAGAAGTATTTTATCCGCTTTGATGTCCAACTTGTTTTTTCATTCCAACTGATGTGTAGCTAGATTAGGGCCTGTTAACACTCATTCATCGTTAGTGTATTCTATGGCCATTGGAGGAAAGACCATATCAACAGAAAACTATTGCCAAACGACCAGTGGCAAGGCATCAAAGATCTTCTGCCAGGCCAGAAGAAGAGTGACCCTGGCCAGACCGGCGGGACAACCGATTGTTGATTGAAGTTGTGCTGTGGATTGTCCCGTTGGGGCAAAAAGGGGGTTTGGAAACCTTTGCTGGAATAGGTCCCCGATGATATTGATCGGCAACAACTTCTCCTCCATAGCACAATCATTCCAGTTGATCAGCCTAGCGCAGGTGCAATAAAAGAGGGGCCTCCGGCCATCGGTTGGTCGC
>JASMLX010000160.1 GCA_030748495.1 Candidatus Poribacteria bacterium
AGATTATATTTGGCCAATCCTTTCTTTGTTCCTATGAGCATCTCATGTGCTGATATCATCATTAAGGACGTAATCCAACTATTCGGAAGACCATCTTGCAGTGTAATAGAGCTCATTTTAGTTCCCTCAAAGTAAGATAACCCACCCTCAGTTCCAAACCACATGCGGTTCAGATCATCCCGATAAACACAATTGACAAAACCGTCAGCTAGACCATCTATTTGTTTAATATTTTTCCATAGACCCAGTTTAAATCCGGGAATCCTAGTATCATTCAGTTTTACATTACTTGCTAGGTTAAGACTAATATCTTGAGCTTGATCAAGATTTTTTGTGCCCCATCCATTTTCTGTCAAGTAGATAAATCCTTTGGGGGTATGAAACCTGACCTTGTACTTCCCTGCTGAGAGACCACTAAACTGATAACTACCGTTATCTTTTGTCAAAGTTGTTGAAAAGACTTGTCCGTCTTTGATTAATTGGGCTACTAGGATGGCGTACCCCTTGGTTGTTTCACCTTCTAGTACCCGACCAAATATAGAAGCTTTACCGCTTACTACTCTTATAGAATAAGCACAATCTTCCTTTAACCAACCACCTCTAGTTATCTTAATCAAACATGCTAAAGGTCTTTTGGATTTTTGATCATGTATTAATTTTTCTAGATGGAACTTACCTCCAGTTGAATCTTCAAAAACTTTTTTCCCATCTATCCAAACGGAACAAGGAGTTGTATTCCTTAAAAAGATTTGTGACAATGAATTACTCGGAGAATCTTGGTCGAAGTAGGCATAATAGGAAGTGTTAGAATGTTTGCCAAAAACTAAATTGATATTGACAATATCTTTCTTGGTTTCATATTTCTGCCATCTTAGGATGTCCCCTGATTTCAGATGAACAGAATCACCTTCCACTGGTCGAATTCTTTCTGCTCCACCTACATCGGCTAAATCGTCATCATTTAGATCAATGTTTGGAAACGGCCCAATAATAAGCCAATCTCTTATAGAATTTTCATTCAATGCGAAAATAGGGTTGCAAAAAAGCGAAATAAGAAGAATCACAAGTGGGATTATTAAATGTTTAAGTTGCATTCAATCGCTTTAAAATCCTATTACTTTGGTATTAAATCAAGCAACGGTAGGTAATCTTGGCATAGCAATAATCTAGTTTCAATCTTGTCGTGGGATAACTTGTAATTTAGGCTTCATTTTCCTTCATTCCCTGTAAATAGTACCAACTAAGGGCTGCTGATACCCGCTTGATTATCCCGTAGGGTCAATACCCTCGGTGCGGGTCGCTTTCAATTACATACACATACTTGGCAATACATACCTCTGTCGAATCGGGCTTGAAATTTTGTGCTTATTCACAGCTATGAGTTCCAAACCTTCAGTAGGAATCGGGATTTAAAAAACATGACTATGTTACCTTGACCGCCACCAGTGTGATGTCATCATCCCGTTCTTCTTCATCCACCATATAGTCAATTACATCTTGGATGATGCTTTCCACCACCTCTTCCGCCGTCAGATCATCACTCAATTGGGAGATTACTTGATGGAATCTACCTGATTCTTCATACATCAATCCTTCCGAATTGCGTGGTTCGGTAATGCCATCGGTCATAAATAACAGCAGATCTCCCGATTGAATTTCCAGCGTTAACGATTTATAGGGAATGGATGGAATCATACCTAGAGCTAATCCTTTGGCCTTGACAGGGGCCACGGAAGTACCACGTTTTAACAATGGATAAGCGTGTTGGCCCGCATTGGCCAGGATCATCTGCTTTTGTGGCAGGTCAAACTGAGCCAGTACCATGGTCACATTCATGTCCTGTTCCATACTTTGACACAGCGACTTATTGACTTTGCTCATTAAGGCGGAGCTATCAGAAGTAGGATTCTCGTCGGAAGCAAGGCGCAAAATCCCACTGGCCATGACCGCATTCATGGCTCCTTTTAACCCTTTACCACTCACATCGCCCACTGCAATTGACAGTTGTCTTTTTCCTTGCAAGTAGTCAAAGAAATCACCGCCCACTTCTTTGGCCGCTATATTTCGACCGGCCACCTGAAGGCCAGCCACGGCCGGAGCTGATTCAGGTAAGAGAGCCATTTGCATGTCGTGGGCATCAGCCAGTTCCGCCTCTAAGGCCAAACGTGTTGCCCTCTCTTGTTCCAGCATTAAAGCTTGTAATCTTTGTGATTCCAGGCGTTGGCGCATAAACTGAACAGCAAAAAATATGGCCAAGCCAACCGCCCCCAAACTCAGACCAACAGTTGGTACGAGAATCCATAAGTTCATAAACCAGGGCAGATTGACCCTGATTTCCACTTGCGCCGGTTCAGAATAATTTAAGTCGCGATCAATAGTTTGAACCTGAAATAAGTATCGACCTGCCTGCTGAAACCGGTCCTCGAAAATCTTTTCACTGGTCTGCTGACGCCAAGGGGTGGCCTTTTGTTCCTCTAGACTGAGTGATAAATCAGTTACTTTGTACCGATACTGACGTTTCTCCGGCAACGTAACAAAATCGACAGCGTGGTACTGAATACTGACCCTTTGTCTAACTTGACTGTTTACAGGCTGCTGGTAATCGGTGTAATCTTTATCGGCTATGATTCGGTCAATTCGTATTTTCGGTTCTCTAATTTGTCGTTGATAGCGGGTAGCACCCAACCACAGATATCCCTGCCAGTCTTCATATATATCTCTGATGGTATCATCACGTAACCCATCTCGACTATCAATAGTTGTCCATGCAGAGCCATCGAATCCAGTTACTCCAGCCCCATTGGTACCAATCCATAAAATGCCACTACTTTCCTGATAATACAGTGACTTCAAATCATCAAAAACCAATCCATCTTTGGAGGTAATGTGCTTGAGGCTACTTTGATCATATTGGTACAGTCCACTTCTCGTCGCCACCATGATGTTTTCCCCCATACCGCAGATAGACATAGCCTGTCTTATTGGCATTAGTGCTTGATCTGATTGAAACTTCTGACCATCAAAAAATAAGATGCCATCAGGGCTGGCCAACCAAATTTTACCGGTTGGGTCTTGGTAGGCTTTAGATGGACTAAAATTCCCTTCTTCTATGCCAGTGAAAAAGCGGAAGTTTCCATCCTTAAACTGGCCAACCCCTTTTTGGTCCATGAACCAAATAGCCCCCTCTTCCGTTTCAAAGAAGGAGAATCCGCCCGTATAGTTAAATCGTGGATTAATCCCTAGCGGTTCATCACAATCCGCCAAAACAGAGAAATTTTGATCTTCAAATAAGACAATGGGGTGAGTACGCCTACCAGTTAAAAACCACATCCTATTCTGTGAGTCCTGATGAATCGAGCGGACGAAATTGTCTGGCAACCCGTCATCCGTGGTCAGTATTCGAACCTTTCCCTGATCTAAATAACTGGCTCCGCCTTGTCTCGTGCCAAACCAGATTCGGCCTTGGTTATCCTCATAGACGTCATTAATACGGTAGTCAAGTAAGCCATCGGTTTGATCGTAAGAATAAAAGGTGGTTTCGTATTGAGACAAACCAGCCCCAAATATTCCAAACCAGACAGTCCCATCCCGGCTTTCATAAATGTCTCGGACCATATCTCTGGCCAATCCATCCGGTTCGGCAAAGATAGTATATACCCCCTGCTGATATAAGATGGGTTGTCCATAATTTTGCCAGACCCACAGTCGGTCTTTGACGGCCAAAATATTCTGTGCGTCTCTTGGCATCTTACTTTTTTTAATGTGGTTATTTTTTGTTTGATAAGACCAAATATAGTTGCCACCAACCAAAAAAATTGTTCCTTGCTGGTCTATACTGAGATCTTTGATTGGCCAGTCCAGTAACTCAAATCTCTGGTAACTCTCTCCTTCCGACTTAAAAACACCGGCGGAGGTAGCCAACCACATCAACCCATTTTTATCCTGAAGAATATCAAATATCTGGTAGTTATTGAATTCGTCTAGGACAGATAATTTATTATCCCTGGACTGCCACAATCCTTGTTGCGTGCCAATCCACATTATCCCCTGATTGTCTAAAAACAATTTGGACACCCACATATCTGCCAAACTAGCAATATAATGGAACTCACCTTGATCGAATGTAGATAAACCCTTTTGACCGGCAATCCAAACCCGCTCTTGTCGATCAGAATCAATATCAGTAATTGATCCAATTTGAAATTGGTTGTTGAGTTGATAGTTGGCATAAGAACTACCATCATAGAGAGTTACTCCAGCTTCGGCACCTAACCAAAGATTGCTGTTACCATCCTCATGCAGGGTAAAAATGTTAGCGGACTCTATACCAGATAGCACACTATGCCATCTCCAAAAACCTTTCTTAAAGCCAGCGAAAGTGAGATCAACTTTTGTTTGGCTCTGTTGCTGGTGGCTGAGAATTTTAATTATTACCTTTTGGTTATTGCGTTCAAAATATTGATATCGGTCTAGAGTATGACATCTGAGATAATAAGAGCCAGGTTTAAGATTGATCAACTGGTATTTGCCTTCGGCATCGCTTATAACCCGGTATTCGCCATCCCCTCCCTGCTCAGCCTGTTTGGTGGCTAAGGCCTCAACCACCACATTCGGATGAGGCTGACCGGCATAATTGGTCAGCAGCCCCTCGATATCCAGAGCGGGTTGCAGTACCACATTAACCTCATTTTCTGAGCCTAACGCCAGTGACAGGTCCAATTTCCAGCTACCCAGTAGATCTTTTTGGGCCGACAGGTCTACTTTACCATGGTTAATTGTTGGTACTATCAGGTATCGGCCCATTTCATTCGTATAGGTTCGATAGATAGTTCGGTCGTTCAATTGCAAAGTGACTTCTGCTCCTATCATACTTGTTCCTTGCTGATCAGTTACTTGCCCTTTGATGACTGTACTTTTTTCAGATGGCCACATTTCCCACTTTATCAGCGGAGAAAGCGAGGAAATTTTCAACCCAACGGTATTCAGACCCACCTTTAGTTGCACCGCCAATGGATAGGTATGACTGGGATTGGAAACCTGCACCGCTACCAATCGTCGGTTATTGATCCAGACCTGATCCTGGCTGGAGAGTCCGGCCAAGGTGACATAAATTACCTGTTTGGTCGAGCTCTCTAGTTGACCCAACAGGTACAGCACAGAACCTGCATCGGTTTGATAAAATGGATTCAAATGGATAGTCGGGTAGTTGGAAGTCAAGCGCTGCCATTGGCTGGTTGCACTACCGGTATCAGCCATTTCCTGCCCTTCTACCGGCATGGGGAGCGAAGCTAAATCCAAATCAGAAGTCGAACTCAGCGCCAGCCAGTTCTGCATATACTTTTGCTCCACCTGATTAACTTGTGCCTGAATGATAGTTGATGTCATTGATAAAAGTGACAGGAACAGACAGATATATTTCATCTTTAAAACTATTTCAAATGTAATTGATGGGATTATATGGGCATCCAAACCGGAGGTCAACAGGCCCAATAGTACCCGATTCCGACACCACCACGAGATCGGAACAGTCCTTAAACTTTAATGCTTACCTCAATCCAAAGGCTGGAGCCACTCTTCTGCAATGGCTAAGCCGAACCCCGGACCGGGTGGTAAACCCACCTTACCTTCAACCGGGGTAGGCGTCCCCGGCGGCATGCGGTAGGCCTGGCGGGCCGACGCATAAGGTGATGCCATCCCAGTAATATCAAAGGGAATCCCCGGCGGCAAGCCCTGGAAAAATTCGATTAAGGGGGTATTGGGCATGGCTGCTGTCCAATGCTGTCCGAACAAGTCATTGGCACCGGTATGCAAGCACATGGGAATGCCGGCTGCATCTGCCACGTGCGCTAGCTTCTTGGCCTCGGTGAACCCGCCAATCCAGAGCAAATCGGCTTGGATCAAATCCACCAGCCGTTCTTCAATCGCTCGTATGCCCGGCCAACGCGTTGACCAATGCTCACCGGTAGCCAAGGTTTGCCACGGCAAACGCTGACGCAGGGCTCGGTGTCCACTGAAATCGTGTGGCATCAGCATCTCTTCCATCCAACGCATGCGATAGGGCCGTACGGCCTCGCAAATCTGGACGGCGTAGTCCACGTCATAGCACATCCAGCAATCCATCATCAGTTCGGCCTGCGGGCCGGCAAGTTCGCGCATTCTAGCCACCATTTCCACCGTGCCATCGACCCCAGCCTGCCCGTCATATTTACTGTGTGGCCGGACAATCTTAAACTTATTGAAGCCCTGGCGCTTGCTCCATGCCACATCCTGCCCGGTAACGTATACCTCCATAGACTGCCGCGCCGGCCCGCCGGCTAAACGATACACCGGCTGCTCCAACACCTTACCCCACAAATCCCATAAGGCCAGATCAATCGCGGCCACCGCCCGCGCGGTCAGGCCCTCGTTGCCAAAGGAAAGCGTGCCGTACCACATCAGATCGTTGCACCGGTCAATGGCCCCCACCTCCTGACCAATGATCAGCGACATCAACGACTCTTTAATAAGCACCGATGTCACAGAGCCGGAATCCGTATAACCCAGCCCCCACATGCCGTTCTCGGCAGTAACTTTGACCCAGATCAGGCCGCCGGGGCTGCCATAACGCGGCGGCTCGCTAAAGCGGTCCATCGGGTGCCCCTGCTTCATATTGCCCCATAGAGGAGCGGTGGGCTCAGGCCCCTCTTCCGCTGCTGGCGGTACTTCTAGACTGCAAACCTGCACATTCGTGATTCTTAAAGCACACATTGCTACATCCTTGGATCCAATTGGCGTAATAAAACCGGCCCCATTTAGCTCATCTTTTTATCATCTCACAATGTTTAGGATCTTGCAACACGAGTTTCCAGATTCCATCGAATTTAAGAATATGGAACTATGAATGGCCCGCACCTGGTTTCCCGGTAGCCCATCGAAGCGGGTGTAGCTTTTCCAGCGGCCTTTCTTAAAAGCGGCGAAGCGAAAATCAACATTTTGAATCTCTTTTCCTACCGCTACCTGCAAGGATTGTTTATCCTGATAGTAGACATGCCCCCGGGTAGTGTAGCATCGAAGCTGATACTGTCCTGGTCTGAGGTTGACAAACCGATATACGCCGTTTTTATCACTCAGCACCGTAGCCATCACCCTGGCCTCTTCATCCTGGCTCTTTCCTAACACAATGCTTGAACCTGAACCGCAATGTGTGGAATCATGGAGTTAAGATGCAATAACCTACCCGAGATATTCAGTGCTGGTTCCAATCTCAAGTCGATTTCTTGTGTCTGGCCGCACAGTCCCTCGTATCGAGCCAGCAGACCGCCCAGTGCCACCGTACTTAACTGCATCTCCGTCTGTCCAAAGGGGCGATATTCCATTTAATTCTCCTATATTCTGGATCTTGCAACTACAAGCAGATCTCATACCTCAGCAAATAGAAAGACAAAAAAGGACCTAACCAACCTTTCATCTCAGGTTACCTGACAGATAAATCTCAATTTATCACCGCTAGCGAATGAAGATCCAGAACTTTGACCGGCTAGTTTCCGGTGGCTAGTGAGCAGCAGGTATGCGTTTGTTCATCAATTTAGATGAGAACGGTTCCAACCTGGATGTGTCCGAGTAAGAGTTGGTATTCGAGATCTGGCTGAAGTCGATATTTTCTCCTGCTTACAAACAAACCCAACCCATACCATGCTTTATCGCAGAGACAGGATCAGGCAAAAGCTACTGCTAGCAACAGCTTGGCATTTTACTCTTTTAGCCAAGTCCATCTTCTCCTGCCTGTTTGCAGATAAGTCAAGTCCTGTTGATGTCGGTAGGCCTCTTGTTCGGTCCTAATCGAGAAGTAAGCTTTGCGCCCATCCCTGTATTTGAATAACCCCATTAGCCAATCCCAGAGATAAACTAATAGAAAGCCGATAAAGAGTGTCTCCAGGTACTGCTGAAAGTGAATAGATTCGTGATTCTTAGTAACCGCACCTATCTTATTTCTGGAAAAGACTATTGGGCCTAGAGTAATTGCATGTATTTCAATCGGAGCTAGATAACTCAAACAGATCAAAATTGGTTGGTGTTGAATAAATAGCGGTTTCCAGTGTCGGATACTCAACATTAGTATCAGCCTTTTTAGTTCAACCCAATCCTGTCACTTTCAACGATTGGACCCTATCTAATCACTCCTAGGTCGAGCACAGTATAACCTAAGGTCAAGCCGCTCACCTATTTTGATAACTTGCTTTTTCACTATACTTTTAAGGTAACAACTGCCGATTGTTGTGAATCTGTGGGAATCTTATCCTGCTGCATCTCAGCCGGGGTCAGTTTATAGCTCCGAGGTTGTTCATACCTCCCCTAGTAGAGGCAGGCCTCGCCGTCCTTCTTTTGCATCTGCCAAATAGTGTTACTTATTGGGCGTGAAATTAAGCTTGTAGACTGCTCTCGCTAAATCAGCAGTGATGAAATCCAGAACCAGGCAACCGTGACGGCGGTGTGGAGCCCGGCGGAGGTAATCGGCCAGTTTCTGATTGATGGACGAACTTACCTGAGTAATGTTAGGCAGGCCAAAGCCGTTTTTGGTGTAACCACTGGCAAAGTGTAGATGAAGACGATCGAAGGATTCATCTTTGATAGAATGCTGTAAAGCTCTTGCGACGATTTCCCATTTTGCAAGGGCATTAGGAATCTCAAATCGATCCTGAATAAAGAGGTTGGCTCCCTGGTAAAAACCATCATGTTGCCAATCAGTGGCAGGTATACCCATGGGTTTGGCGGAGGGGAAGCGCCTGAGCAGTACTATTTTTCCGCGGGCGGTATTTAACTGAGGGATCGCGTTTTTCGTGTACCAGGCAAGAGGGTTTTGATCGATGTAGGACTGTAGAGTTTGGCTAAACGACCGGGTTGTAGCCTTTGGCAGATGCTCTTCTTTGATACTGAGAATAAGCGCCTCTCGAGTATTTCGTTTTAGGAAGACGAGCATGTTGTTTAGTACCTCATCAAAAGCAAGGTGTTGATCAACTAGGCCATGAAAGATGGCGAATTGGTCTTTTTCATGTCGGCAGCGGATATCAAAAAATCGGACCCCGGCCTGGAGTTGTTCTGGAATCGAGAGCGTCTGGCACTTGGCAGTTTTGGGCAATGGTTCCAGAAGTGCAGCGCTGTTGTGAGTACCCGGGATATTCAGACTAGCCAGAGAGACTCGATCGGAAAGCTGAGACATCCAGCTATGGTTTGCCAAATCCGTTGTACCATGATCGAGATCAACTTTTGACGGAGTCTGAGGTTCGGCGTAATACGAGGCCGTTGCGGAGATGATGAGAGTCAAAACAGCAAACTGAAATCTTTTCACTAGAAGGATGGTTAGAGGTATAGCCAACGTATCTCCTTGGCCAGACAGTTAGACGACAAAAGCAATACCGACAGCCCAAACCCCCTCCCCGTATCATGTCACGCCCTAGCAGCATAGAGCATAGCAGAAGTAGAAGTCCTGATCGATGTCTACAACCGATGGTAGGTATGCAGGCTGAGCTGTGAAAATGAGTGGCGAATCCCGATTTTAAGAACGGCCTCTTAGTTTGGGAATTTGGCTGGGGCCTTTTCCTAGTGGCGTATATCTGTCGATTAGATTCTAGCTGAAAGAGGCCACCAAGAGGAAGGCCAGTAATTGTCGGCCTCATCAGTTAGTATCACTACTGCCGTCAGTTTTAATTGTCTCGAACTGCCTATAAATCGCATATTTAGATGATCGTAAAAGAGTAAGGTTTTCTGAAGAAGAAAATTTGAGCTGCGAATCACTTATCGATATAATGTAAACTCGAGTGGAGACTAAATCATGATAGCTACCCAGCCTAATAGAAAAACCCGCTTAGAAACACAAGACACTTTTCAAGATCCCGCTGTTCCCATGGTCGCGCTGCCAACCCGGTTCACCTCTCACCGTGTTAATCGGGACCAACGTTTGCCTGAAGGTGGTTCAATTGATATCGCTAATCTAAAGGGAACTGGTTGTGTGCGTCATATTTGGATCCTCTTTGGTCAAGGGGTTCGTCTTGAAATCAATGTCGATGGCGCTAAAAAGTCTCAAGTGGATTTACCATTGAAAGCTTTTTTCGGTATTATGCATGATTGGGAACCTTATTTTGTCGATAATGCGGCTTACACAGTCCTACCTAATCCTAAGGCCAAAGCTAAGGACCCATTGATCCCAGGAAATCCAGGATACAACCTTTTTTTGCCCATTCCATTTCGTGAATCCTGTAGAATCACCTTACACGTCCCTCCCGGGCACACAGTTGCAACTATGGTTGATTGGCACCAATACGATCAAGAAACACCACTCACCTCCTACCGTCTTCATGCTGATTACCATCTCTACCAGCCTTCACCCCCACGAGGGAATTTTGTTGAAATGGCAAACTTAAACGGTGAAGGCTTCGTGGCCGGAATAGCAATAGGCTATCTGCAGCGTGACCATAGTGATATGGTCTTCCACACGGGCGGAATGACAATTTTGCTCGATGGAGAAACCAATCCTCATGCCATTCGTGGACACAATGTGGAAGACGATTTCGGTTATAGCTGGGGATTCAACAACTATCAATCTCGCTGGATTGGTTCACCCTATCATGTTAATAGAAGCCGAACCGATCAAGATGGCGTGTTTTACCGTTTTTTCGGACCAGACCCGATTGCCTTTCATCGTTCCCTGTCATTTCGTACAGGCAGCCGAGGAGACGACATGGAATCGGTTGTTTACTACTACCAGATCGACGATAGCCTTGGTCAATCTAGCACAAACGAAATTAGTTCATCCATGCTTATTCCTGTAAAATGGCAAGTTACTGGACTATTTCCTCAAGCTAACAATTGGGAGATTTTTCAACAGAAAGAATTCGTAGAACAACTTCCGGCGGGAGTTTGGCCTGACCAGTTGGTGTTTGAGGATCAAACTCTACCAGTCACCGCTTTGACCAGCGACCACGCATGGATTGACCTGCAGAACGTATTTTTCGAGCGTAATCATACCGCGACACCGCGGGCTATGATTGATCACTCAGCCTACGTCCGAACTACCGTAAACAGTGACTCGAAAAGAGAAGCTTCTCTACGTTTAGCAGTTGATGGATGGTGCTTAGTTTGGTTGAACAGCGAAAAAGTCGCCACTCTCCGTCATGAAAACGGATTAGAAACGGTCAAAATTCCGGTTCAGCTGAAGGAAGGGAAAAATGAATTGTTGCTAAAAACCAATAACTCTGATATCTCGCCCAACAAACGACTTTGGGTGATCAATACAGCCATAGAGCTCTAATGATGTTAGAAATCAAGTGACCTTCGACAACTTACGGCTCGACAGCTTGGAAGCAGTTGAGGGAGAGAATTAGGGCTGACTTTTTACTGCCCGCACGCCCCCATAAGGAAGCTGTGGTTCTCCTGAGCTTCCTTATGGGGGCGTGCGGGCCGTTGTCATGCGCAGCCCTCGGCCCGGCGACGCTCCCACTCCTCCACCCTCATCCCGCCGACCACCAGCTGGCTGTTGTCGCCACTTCGCTCCGCCCGACCCAACGATTGGGCCCGGGCGGCCGCTTCCTGGTTGCCCGGCTGGAGCACGTCCATCTCACCTGCCACTAGGTGGCGGTAAAGCAGTTGTAATTGCGGGGAGAAATTGGCGTAAACCTCTGGCGGCACGTAGGTTCTCAACGTATGCCCGCCGGAGTGCAGATTGCCAAACTCATTACCCGACAACCACCACGGCCCGTAACGGCAGACCACCGCCGTGCGCTCGTACTGGCTTTGGTTGCGCGCACCCGAGTGCCAAAGCCGTGTGTCCTGCATGAAAACCGAGCCGGCCGGGGCCGAGACCTGTAATTCCCCGGGTATGGGCGCCGAGGAGTCGATGCCGTCCTCGGGGCCGCGGGGGTTGCGTGGATCCTTATGCGAGCCCGGTACCACCCAGGTGCCGCCGTTAAACGGGGTTACATCCTCCGGGCCAAGATACCAGACTGTCGATAGTGCCATGCAGAGGTCGGGAAAGGGTTGCGCCACCGCACCGCAATGCTTCCAGGGCTGTTCTTCGTTGGGGCCGTAGGCGGTCAAATCGTGCGGCCAGTCCGAATGCCAGCCGCGACTCCGTAGTTGTTCGGCGGAGATCGGCTTGGCTGATGGCCGCGACGACTTGTTGACTTCGGTCTGCAGAATGCGGATGTGGGGGTCGAGGATGGCCCGGGCCACTTGGAGCACGCGTGGTGCTGCTAGATACTCAGCAAAGACTTCGCAGCGGGCGATATCGCAGATTTCGGCCTGGGGCGGCAACGGCGGCGCCGCCGGATCTGCCCGCCAAGGGTCTAATCGTTGGGGGCTGTCGTTAATCTCAGCCTGGGGATTCCTCTGCCGCTCCAACTCGATGCGTTGGCAGTGCTCCCGTTGCCGGTCTTCCAGCAACAATTGGCGTCCTCTGAGTAGGTTATCGCGCGCCGCGGCGACTTCGTCCTGGGGAATCACGCGCTCGATAACGCAGAAACCCTGGAGGCGCAACGATTGCAGATAGCCTTCGATCTCGGCCTGGCCCTGTTTGGGGATGCCGGTGCCGATGGAGTAGGGAAGGCGGGGACGTTGATCGAGATTTGTTTGTTCTGTCATGGTAAATTCATCTGGTATAGTAGGCAATAAATCAGCATTTTCTTTTCAGGACTTTACCAAACTGGCCACTACTATGTCAAATGACAGCAACTTAACTAGCGGTGCCGTTAGACTAATTGATATTAGTATCTTTTTCCTTGGGCGGATTGTGCATACCAAGCACAACCCACCATTGGTCCGAGCACAACAGATCACAAACGATCGTTTAGACTGCTATTCGTATCAGCTGACGCGGTGAAAACAGAAACGATTTCGGATTTTTACAGAATCGTTTTCAGTTGGAAAAATTACAGGATCGCTTTTTCTAAAGCCTCCCATTCGTGGCATAGCCAAGAAATAGCTGTCGCCTTAAACTTTTATGACTCAATGATTGGGCCACAGATCATCAAGCCATTTCAATTGGCTGAGCTTAGGACAAATCCACCCTTTCCTTCACCTAGCTGTCCTTTATTCTATGACACACTGTCTGCTCATTGCCTTCAGCCCACAGAGATATTGCCAGTCTAGCCAAAAACCAAGTCAAAACCGCCCCATAACGTCCGAGGATCTGTGGCCCACTGGCAACGTTACCGATATTAGCCCTTCTAGTATCGGTCGGCTGATCGTGTTTGGTGATGTAGTTTGGCTCTTAGTTCATAGTCTAATTTTAGGGGAGGGCCTAGTCGCCTTGGCTTCTTGGGCTGGATCAGATCTGCAGCCGATGGCTTTAAGGCTGGGCTTGATTGGCTCAGCTGTGCTAAGATAGGTTGGTCTGACGACTACAGTCCTTTCT
>JASMLX010000161.1 GCA_030748495.1 Candidatus Poribacteria bacterium
TAGATCCAACTAAAACTAGACCTAACTCCTTTAGATACGCAAGTTTAAATTGTCTTTAGTTTTGAAATAGCTTCTAATTTTTCTTTCGCTCGAATTTAAATACGACAAATATACTAATCTTTAACAATAGTTTTGATTATTGAGAATCTATATCCAATAATATGAGAAGTCAATATCCAAATTCGACTTCTCACTGAAACCCGCGCAAAAGATAACTCGTGTACGGGGTAATCAGGCGGGTATCAGCTGCCTAGTTGGTATCCTTTTCCTGTTTCCTAAACTGACTAAACACCCTCCTGTCTTCCTCTCTCAGATACCCTAATATAATCAACTAATGGTTTGTTCTGGACTCTTCTGTTGAGTCTAATTCAAGCTTAAACCAAATGAAATGGTCCTGATTGGATGATAGCCCATACTTTACATAGTTTTATCTATATGCTATTTTCTAGCTATTGGCTAAGTTAAAGGCAATCTTTGCTACTATAGGGTTTTGAGTTGTGTTTAGAGACTAAGGAGTGTGATCATGCAAAATAACCAGAGATCAGCGGCGCCAGTAGAAGATATGCAGGCCGGGCAAATCAATCTTTCCGGTCGGGTAGCAATGATTACTGGCGGTGGCCGCGGTATCGGTGCCACCATTTCACTGGTGCTGGCACAGGCCGGGGCCGATGTTGTTATCAATTACAACACTAGTGAGCAAGAATCCAAAAGAATAAAGGACAAAATCGAGGCTGCAGGCGGACGGGCGGCGGTTCTGGCGGCCGATGTTGGTGATACTGCTCAGTGTGCGGCCCTGGTCCACCAGGCTGAAGAATTATTCGGCCAGGTTGATATTTTAGTCAGTAACGCCGGCATTGGCCAACCGCACAAGATTGTTGATACGCCCGATGAGGAATGGGAACGGGTGATGAACGTCAATGCGCGAGCCACGCTGGCACTGGCTCGTCAACTATTGCCAGGTATGATAGAGAGGCAGTTTGGCCGTTTTGTTTCCATCTCGTCAAATATCGCTGTATATGGACGTGGGGGTGGATCCTTTGCCACCTATGCCGCAGCCAAGGCGGCCTTAATTGCCTTAACCAAAGGAATAGCTCATGAAGGCGCCCCTTACGTCACCGCCAATAGCATCTGCCCCGGCCCTACCAGCCGAGAGTTAGCGGAGGATAGAACAACACCAATTCAGATTCAGCCAGATCAGGCCAGGAACTGGTTAGGAATTCCAATTCTGATCAGTCGCACCGGGGCCGCTGAAGATATCGCCCACGCTGTCAGCTTTTTTGCCTCGGAGGCGGCACAATATGTGACTGGACAAACACTCCATGTCAGCGGCGGGATGTTCATGCCCTAATCTTGGCAGAGGGTCAATAATGACACATCTAAACCCGTCAGAAATGGACTCATATCGGGATCAAGGCTACCTGCTGCTACGACAAGCCATCAAGCCACCCGACCTAGTCTCTGTGCGTGCCTTGATCTTGCTGCTGGTGGACAAGCATGCGGGCCAGCTCTACCAGACGGGCAAGATATCCTGCCTATATGAAGGTGAACCATTTGAGCGCCGCTTGGCCCTAATTAATCAGCAAGCTAAGTTGGGGGCTAGTTTGTGGGACCTGACACGAGCCTTCGATTGCCCGGAATTGTTCCACCTCATCTGTCATCCAGTTATCCTGGACAGCCTAGAATCGCTGCTCGGAGCCGAAATTGCCTGGACTGGCAGTTACGTCACCAGACTAAAGGTGCCACGAAATGAAGGAACCATTTTTCCCTGGCATCAAGATAGTCAATACTATGGTCAAGCTACCCAACATTTGCATGTGGTCAGTCTGTGGATACCATTGGTGGATGTGGCTGAGGACAATGGTTGTCTCTACGTCATACCGGGCAGCCACAAATGGAACTTGCTAAAAGGACAACGCGGGGCGGATAATAAGGTACATACCTTGGAGGAGGTGGAACAGCGAGGCCAGCCCGTAGCCCTGCCCATGAGACCAGGTGATATTCTTTTGTTTTCCAATCTGACCTTCCACACTAGTAAGCTCAATAGCAGCAATAGTGTGCGCTGGAGTGTAGATCTGCGATATGTAGCCCCTCCTCAGGCCCAAAGGCTGACGGAACAACAGCGACGCGGCTACGATAGCCTGAAAACGCACTATCGAGTGGAACCGATTACTGTCCGTAGCCGTCAGCCGGAGAAAATGGCCAGTTTAGCCCAACTGCAGGCCTTCGCTCGCTGCTATTCGTCGCAGCGGACAGCAGTTGTCAAAACCCATGTTGGAGGCATTGAACCTCATGCTTGGATGCCATCTTAACTAATCTAATATAAATTGGGAGAAACAGATGAGTCAATCAAACATCAAACGGGTTGGTGTTGTTGGTGGTGGGACAATGGGTTTCGGTATTGCCATCAACTTCGCCCTTTGGGGAGGATATCCAACCACTATTCAAGATCTGAACGATAGGGCGCTAACTCGATCGAAAAGGTTAATTGAATCTGCACTCAACCTCTTTGTTGATGAATCTCTAATTAGGCCAGACCAAGCGGCTGCCACCTACGACAAAATCACCCTAACCACTGATTTGGCGCAATTAGCGACCAACAGCGACTTTGTTACGGAAGCCATTGTTGAGCGCTTGTCGGACAAACAACAGTTGTTCAACACTTTAGACCAGTTGTGCCCAGCCCATACGATTATTGTCAGCAATACGTCAGGCTTTGTCATCAGTGACATTGGAGCTGGTGTCAAGCGACAAGACAAAATCGGTTTGACCCACTATTTTGCCCCACCGCACATTGTGCCGGGAGTTGAAGTGGCGAAAGGCCCACAGACCTCAGACGAAACCTACAACACGATCTATAAATTGATGAAGGCGGCCCATCGAATTCCAATCCGTGTGGAAAAGGAACTGCCGGGTTACCTAATTAACCGGATACAAGCGGCAATGGGAAGAGAGACCCATCGCTTGTGGGCTGAGGGCGTAGCCACTGCGGAGGAGATTGAACTCGGCATTAAGACCACCTTTGGCTTTCGGATGCCACATGAAGGGCCAATGGCCCACTACGATTTAGCTGGTATTTGGAAATGGCCAGATGATACCCGCGTGCCGAAGAAACCCGACGGACAGGAAAGCCCAATTGCCGAGAAGATTCGGTTGCGTATGGCCGAAGGAACACCTTGGTTTGTCGATCCAGAAAAATTTGATCAAGCGATCGAAGTTAGAGATCGAGAATATATCCGCCGACTAAAAGAACTATACAGTGAGTTGACAGAATCGAGTTAGCGAATTAAATGAGTTGAGCAAATAAATCGGTTGGGTTATACTGAAACTGTTAGCAGATGGAGGCATGCAAATGAGTCAAATTGGTGCGACACCTATTACGGCCCCCGGCTGGACAGCTGATCCCAAAGATGGATTGGCGATCGTCGACTGCGATGTGCACCACAATTTTCGCCATCCTGAACAATTACTGCCTTACTTGTCAACATTTTATCAAGAGCACTTTTTAGACCAAGGGCTACATTTAGGTCGATTTCCTAATATCCCAATTCGTACTAACCGAGTTGACCTGAAAGGCCGGCAAAAAAAAACTGACTCACAAGCCAACAAGGATGACGGTGGGGATCCACGCGATTTCAATTTTAGCCTCGACTTTCTGCAAGAAGAACATCTAGATCGCTGGAACGTTGATATCGCTCTACTCACTGGCCCGCCCCCTTTTTATGGCTATTCGGGTTTGCCAGACCCGGATTGGGCCGCAGCCTTATGCCGTGCCTTTAACGACTGGACAATTGAACACTGGCTAGACAAGGATCAACGTGTGGTCAATGCTATTCTCATTTCGCCATCTGATCCAGCTCAGGCGGTAGCTGAAATCAATCGATTGGCTGATCGTAAAGATACAGCCGCAGTAATGGTTCCGATGGGCACTCAGATGCCTTTTGGCAATCGTTTCTATCATCCCATTTGGCAAGCTTGTGAGCAACACGGATTGCCTGTTGTTTCTCACGTCGGTGGTGGTGACGGTGCGACTCGAAATGTGCCAACCCCAGTCGGTTATCCGACCTACTATATCGAATCTCGTATGAGCCGTCCCTACGCCGCTAGTGCTCACGCAACTTCTCTCATTTGTGAAGGCGTATTTGAAAAATTCCCTAATCTGAAGTTTGCCTTAATAGAAGCGCAACAACTCTGGGCCGTGTCTGTCATGTGGCATCTCGATACAGATTGGAAAGCATTGCGTGATCAAACCCCTTGGCTGAAGCGATTGCCGAGTGAATACTTCCGAGATCACATTCGGATCGGTTCCCAACCAATGCACGAGCCAGAAAAGCCAGAACAGATACACCAAATGTTAGATATGCTTCATGCCGAGGAAACACTGATTTACTGCTCCGATTTTCCGCATTTCGATTGGAACGATCCAGTAACTGTTTTGCCCAAACTGTCGGCGGATTTTCACCACCGAATTTTTGCCGGCAATGCTCTGGATATGTTACGACTGTAGGGGTAATTTCAATGACCCAATCAACCAGTGTAGTGGTCGGTAAAGTTTGGGAAATTCCACCTGGAGAGCGGAAAATCGTGGTACCATTTCGTGGCCGAGCCGGGATCGGTGTCTTTAACGTCGGCGGTTCTTTTTATGCGGTCCGTAATATCTGTCCACACAAGCACGGCCCACTTTGTACTGGTGAACTAAGCGGTCGTGTTGACACCGATGCTCCGCCCTCCAGCCAAGGTGCTTTTATCTCTTTGGAAGGATTGGGTGAGATCGTTCGTTGCCCTTGGCATCAGTGGCCGTTTGAGATTGCAACTGGCCGTTGCTTGGTCGCCCCAGAGGTGCGAGTCGCTACTTATCCTGTCAAAATTAGGGGAGATGATGTGGTCGTCGAATACGAAGAATAAGACAAAACTAATACGTGGCGCTCGCTTCTGTACGCCATGGGAAGTTCTTGCCGGATTGGATTGCTGTTAATCGAACTATTGTGGAATCGAAACCTGTTGGTAGCGGGACGAAGTGTAAGCAGTAATAGATTGGCAAATTCGGCCTTAAGGGTTCAAGCATCCTCAATGGCGGGCAAGCAGCGGGAGCGTTATCAGCGAGTCAAGAAGCAGCCCTGAGTCAAATTGCAGAATTACGGTTACAACATTAGGCCATTGTTCCAGTTCCTGAGGTGACGGAAATCAGTGAGCACAGAATCAATACAAATAAATTATCTGTCAATTATCAAGTCAACACGTCAAATAATTGATATTCATTAATACCTGCGCAAAAGATAACTCGTGTAGGGGTAATCAGGCGGGTATCAGCTGCCTAGTTGGTACCCTTTTTCCTTCTCTCCAAGTAGCTAATAGTTTCTTTCCTTATCATCCTACTATATCATTCGTTTTTTACTCTTTAGTAAAACGAATCTGTTTGGATGCAACCGAAATATGGTAAGGAAGCCTATATTATTAACCTCACCGTTCGTCCTCAGCCAGGAGAGTAAGCCCACTCCTGACCTATCGAAAACTCTACTCATAGGTTGAATGCTGTTTGAACACAGAAGTAACGAATTCATCTTTAGGATATAGTATAGTTTTAGAAAACACTCAGGAGGAGTTAGAAGGATGGACACTACCCATTTACTCAGCGATCAATCGATGCAGAGATTTATTCGAGATGGATATGTCTCCTTCAAGGTCAATTTGCCACCTGCTTTCCATAAGGCTTTATACGATAAGACCGAACAGATGTTTGCTTCTGTTGGTAATCCCAGTAACAATCTACTGCCCCGATTACCCGAAATTCAACAAGTGTTTACAGACCCAACCTTTAAAGGCGCTATGGTTAGTATTTTAGGGCTCGACTACTATCTCCATCCTCATCGACATTGCCACGAAAATCATCCGAACAGTGGTGATCAGGTTATGCATATGGATAGCACGTTCAATAGTGTACCTGCTATAGACGACAACCATCGCCATCATCATACCCGCTGGGCTATGGCCTTTTATTACCCCCAAGACACCCCGGTTGAGATGGGGCCGACTGCGGTCTGGCCACGTTCTCAGTATTGCAATAGCCAACCACCACTTGAAAAACGTGATGAAGTGGCGTTAGTTGGTGAAGCTGGAACCGTAGCTATTGTGAACTTCGATATATTTCACCGTCAAATGTGTAATCATTCTGAGAAAACCAGATATATGATGAAATTTATATTTTCACGCATGTCTGAACCAACACACCCTAGTTGGAACCATCAAGGTGCTAATTGGCAGAAGAGTGATGATTTACAAGAACCGATCTGGAGTTATCTGTGGCAATGGCACTTGGGAAAGCAAAACGGTGAGCCAGAGGACATCCTATTAGAAACGGCCGATGAACTTAGAGATTTGCTGAGATCCGATCAGGAAATAGTAGGTATTCAAGCAGCTTATAAACTAGGTAAGCTGGGCCCAAAGGGATTAGAGAAACTAATTGAGGTGATTACGGACAACGACCCAGTATCCTGCCGAAACGCTATTTACGGGCTCACTCAAATTAGTGAATTGGCGGTTCCCGCTCTAGTGAATTTATTATTGCACCATAGCGCTAAAGTTAGGGCTCGGGCTGCAGATACGTTATATGATTTGGGACTCAATGCCCGATCATCACTACCGGCATTGATTGAATGCTTGAGCGATCAAAATGACCAAGTTCGGTATCATGCTGCCAACGCTATAGGTACGGTTACATATGATCAAGACATAGATATTGAACCTCTAGCAAAAGCGCTGAAAGATAAGGTTGATTTGGTACGTCGAAATGCCGCATTGTCTTTGGCCCGTCTTGGTCGCCGAGCCAACCAAGACGAGTCAGTACTGAAGGAGGCTTTGGCTGACCCTGACCACCTTGTACGAGCATTTTCAGTGCAAGCTCTAGAAAGAATTGGTACACCAAAAGCGATGGCTGTACTGCTGGACCATCTTCGCGCAGCCCGATGGTGTCCAAGGCATTAAAAGTTTGATGCGACTTTTCGGGACGGGAATTAGAATATTTTATGCTTTTGTTCTAATAGCTGAAGTTGGTTTTAGCTAATAAAGTGAGTACACTTTCTCAAGTAAGAGATCATGTGTTTGCTAAACTATCTATTGAAACCCGCGCAATAGATAACTCGGGTACGGGGTAATCAAGCGGGTATCAGTAACCCCAGTTGGTACCCCTTTTTCGTCACTAGCCTCTTTCTTCCTAACCCAACTCCCTGAAAAGCTGACATAAAAAACAACCCCCATCCCAACCTGGGTAATCCACCTCTTTGTCATCAATGATTGGCAGTTTCGCTGACTGGGACTAGTCTCCTCATGGCTTAGCTCCTACCCGCCCAGTTCATAGGGGCGTTCACTTACTTGACACTCATTAAATTGCGTCATAGAATACATTTCCACAAGGAGTATACAAATGAGAAAATCGTATGTATTTGGGCGTGAGTTTGCCCAGATCAGTTTTTTAGCTTTAATGATGTGTTTCTTAATCGTTGTGAACACCCAAGCAGGTGATATTACCAAAGGGATGATCGGTTACTGGCCATTGGATGGTAATGCCAAAGATGTGTCAGGTAATAATTACCATGGCGAATTGGATGGGAAAGTAACTTGGGAAGCCAAGGGTAAAGTCAACGGAGCTGCTCGTTTTGATGGAGCAGGCAGCCACATCAAAGTCGCTCAGAAGGACTTAACACCGAATCCTCTCGACTTTACCGTAGTAACTTGGATAAATGGTTATAAAGCCCAAAATTGGGCAGCCTTTGTTTCGGCTCGAGGAGCAGCAGGCGTGGCTTATTGGATGGGCTATCATGGTGATACTGACACCCTGACCTACGTCTGGAACAACAACAAGGCTGAAACCTGGGACTGGCAAGGATCAATCAAAATCCCCAAAGATACTTGGGGCTTAGTGGCGGTGGCGATTGAAAAATCTAAAGCGACTGCTTACGCTTATACGGCAGCCACCAAAAAATTGGAGATGGCTGAGAACAACATCAAGCATATTAAGCAAGCATTTCTCAACTTTGTCTTTGGTAAAGACGACTGTTGTGGTGAACGCTTTTATAAAGGATTGCTGGATGAAGTGATGATGTTTGAACGAACCTTGAACAAAGCCGAAATTATGCAGTTGGCAACTATTGGACTCAATGTAGAGTCTAAAAATAAGCTAGCCACTTCGTGGGGCCAAATAAAAGGGGCCCACGGCTTTAACTAAAATGCCCAATCAGTTTGTGTATTTTTAGCCCCGTTTAATTCAGACGGGGCTTTTTCAGTTCTGCTACTGATCTATCTCACAGAAAACAGATTATTGAATCAACTGACTCAGAACAACTATCTGCCAACTCCAAACTGAACAGGTTTGGCCTGATTGATTGGAATAGTTGGTCGAATCGTTTCCTGATCGCCATTAGCTTTACTTTGATAGACAGTTATCTCCGTTTGTTAACCAGTAAAAGTACAATTGAATTACGAGGTGAAACATTGAAACTGAACACATCACAAATCCAAACTTTTCAACAGGTTGGATTTCTAGAAATCCCACATCGGGTGATTGAGAACGATCATCTCCAGCAGTTGTGTCGGTCGTACGATCAAGTGTTTGAGCAACGTTATCAGACGACTGGGCAAGGTTGGCGAAACCTGTCGGTGACGGCCGACGGCACTGGCCAACAACAGAACGAAATGTTGCAAGTAGGCGAAATGTGGCAAAAGAGCAACGCCTTCCGTGAGTTACTTTATCATCAACCATTACTCGATATTGCCACTAGTCTAATTGGACCAAATGTCCAGCTGTTTCACGATCAAGCTCTTTACAAACCGGCTAAAATCGGCGGCCCTGTCCCTTGGCACCAAGACAATGGCTACTGGCGTTGTCAACCGGCTGATTTGATTAGTATTTGGATGGCCCTCGACGATGCTGATACTGCTAACGGTTGTATGAATGTCGTACCGGGTAGCCATTTAGAGAGTCAACCTAATCATAGTCGTGCCCAAGAAGAGGGACAAGAATTACCCGCCCTGTTATCAGTCGAAGTTGACGCGAGTCAATCTGTGCCCGTACCACTCAAGGCTGGACACGCGATGGTGCACCACTGCCTGACCTTACATCAAACACATCCAAATAGATCCAACCAAGACCGACGAGCAATGGTAATACACTATATGCCAGTCGGCACTAGAAACGGTGAAGGAATTCTGTTGAAAGACAACCTCTTGTTGTCCGGCCAGCACCTACCGACTGATCAGCCCAAAGATTCTAAATAATCTAAGCTTGTCTTATAAATTAAGGTCTAGTCAACAGGCTATATTTTTATACTGATCAAGGAAAGGATTGCCTCTCGGATGACTACGAACACCTCAGCCAGTTTGGGGAAAAGTAAATCGATCCATAAAGCCATCCTAGTTGGTTGTATTCTTATCCCGTCCAATATTTACTGGATCATGACCATTGAACTGGGGCGAAATCTAGCTTATCCAACCTGTATTTCTCTTTTTTTTAATGTAGTCTTTACCATTTTCACCCTGCAAGCGTTGAATTTGATCCTTATCCGGTTATTGCCTCAACTGGCTTTTTCGTCCCGTGACCTGCTTATTATATATACGATGCTATCGATTGCTTCTGGTATCAGCGGCTTGGATATGATGCAAGGTGTGGTGTCAGACTTGGGGCATGTGTTCTGGTATGCAACGCCAGAAAATGATTGGAAACAGCTTTTCTGGCGCCATTTACCCAAACACCTTATTGTTGATGATTTAAAGGCACTTAGGGGTTATTACGAGGAATCTTCGACTTTGTTGATTCCACTGCATATCCGTGCTTGGTTCGTTCCTTGCCTGATGTGGACAGGGTTTATCAGTCTCCTAGTTGTAATGATGACCTGCCTCAATGTTATTCTACGCAAACAGTGGATAGAACGCGAAAAGCTAAGTTATCCTATTATTCAACTGCCACTAGAAATGATACGTCACCGAGATTTAAGCGGATTGTTTGGCAATCGGACGCTGATAATTGGCTTTTTGTTGGCAGTAGGTATCGACTTGTTAAACGGATTGGCTGTTTTCTATCCAGTGATCCCGCAAATTCCTATCCGTGGATATGATCTCAGACAACTGTTGACTGAGAAACCATGGTCGGCGGTTAGCTGGTTACCTATCCGATTTTACCCTTTCGTCATTGGCCTAGGATTCCTGATCCCTTTAGACCTCTCCTTTTCCTGTTGGTCTTTTTATTTGATATACAAATTGCAATTGGTCATTGGTAGTGCGGTGGGATTACGGAGTTTACCGCGTTTCCCATATGGCAATGAGCAAGCGGTGGGAGCTTATATCGGATTATGCGCCTTGGCCTTGTGGGGCAGCCGTAGGTACCTCTGGGCCATATTCAGAAAAGTGCTAACTCTTTCATCACCACTGGATGACACACACGAACCGATTAGGTATAGAACAGCAACTCTGATTATTATTGGTGTGGCCATTTTGTTATTGTTCTTTTGCGTCAAGGCAGGATTAACACTTTGGGCATCGGCTATTTTTCTGGTCTCCTATTTCTCGATTTCGATTGCCATTACCCGGATGCGGGCTGAACTCGGTACACCTGTGCATGACTTGTGGTATGCGGGAGCCTCGGGGCCTGATACAATCATGGTCAATATTTTTGGCACGAAAGGACTAGGATCAGCCAACCTGACCACCATCAGTTTGTTTTATGGCTTTAATCGTGACTATCGGAGCCATCCCCAGCCACATCAGTTGGAAGGCTTCAAAATGGCGGAATTGATAAAGATCAACAGCAGAAGTATATTTATAGCAACAATTCCTGCCATTGTTGTGGGCTCGTTTGCCTCTTTTTTTCTGTATCTCATCATGACCTATCGTATGCCAGGTGACTACGGGTCATTCGCCGGTCGAGAAGCATTCACCCGATTAGAAGGGTGGCTCAATAGCCCGGTGGGTACTGATTATCCTGGCATAGGATTTATGGGCATGGGTTTGGCTTGGACAAACATCCTGATGTGGTTGAGAACCCGTTTTTTAGGCTGGCCTCTACATCCGCTCGGCTATGCACTGGCCGGAAGTTGGACGATGAATCTAATCTGGTTTCCGCTTCTTTTGAGTTGGCTAATCAAGTGGGTGGTGTTGAAGCATGGAGGGTTGAAAGCCTACCGGCAGGGCATACCATTTTTCCTTGGCCTAATCCTAGGTGAATTTGTGATGGGGAGCGTATGGACAATTATCGGCGTGCTAGGAAACTCACAAGTATATGCTTTTTGGATTTGACGGTTCAATATGTCGTCATTTTTCATTATATTGAGTAGAACTGTTGAGTTTGTTCCTAGTGAAAAACGGAAGATGATAGCAGTTGTAGGGGTAATCAAGCCGGTATCAACACCTGATCCGTACTCCAATTCTAGTGAATCATGATTTGCATAACCAGCTATTTTTGCTACATTATGCTTAACTCAATTAGGCCAAGCGAAGAATTACGTTGATGAACATTCATTATATAATTTTGACTAGAACCGAAAATGAAAAAAGCATGTGTAATAATTAGCCTGCATTTTTAATTCAATTTTAATAACACTAAAAAAAATTTAACAAATTACGCCAAGCTTGTAGAGCTTGTCAGCAAAAAATGAAGATTACAGATTTGAAATGTGCAGTTATTGGGAATAGTCCAGTAGTACGAATTGTGACAGACGATGGTATCGATGGATTTGGACAGGTCGAATCTTTCAAGCACTATCTGAAGCCTCATGTAATTTTTTATAAGGATCACATTGTAGGTCAAGATCCAACAAACGTTGAGCGGGTGATGATGCAAATCCGCCGAATGGGGAGTTTCAAACCATGGGGAAGTGCCGTTAGCGCCATCGAGATGGCACTATGGGATCTTGCTGGCAAAGCAGCTAATCTGCCTGTTTACAAGCTACTGGGTGGAAAAGTTCGTGACCAAGTCAGAGTTTATAATGGTGGGGTACGCTTCCCTTCAAAAGGGGGTGAGCCCAAGCACCATGCTGATAATATAGCCTTGATGAAGTCTTCTCCGGAAGGGTTTACCATTATCAAGCAAGGCGTTGCTTTTCATGGACCCATGGCACAACAAACACCCAATTTTTATTATGGCGAAGCCTTGCCGGCAGGACATCGTGTCAATCGAGGATTAATAACCGAGTCGGGAATGAAGCACTTAATCGTTTGCATCGAAGCGATGAAAGAGGTATTGGGTGATGAGGTTGGATTGGCACTTGACTGTGGGCCTGGATTTACGGTGCCCGATGCGATTCGGCTTGCACAATCAGTCGAGCATTTGAATTTGATGTGGTTGGAAGATATGCTGACGGGAGATTACGTTCCATGGGTAGATCCCGATTCCTATAGGGAAGTAACGCGATCAACATCAACCCCTATTCATACAGGCGAACAGATTTATTTGCGCCAGAATTTTAAAGATCTACTTGAAAGAAAAGCCGTTAATGTTATTGGCCCGGATCCTTGTGATATTGGGGGAATCTCAGAGTTGAAATGGGTCGCTGAATATGCGGATTTACACGGGATATTGATGGCTCCCCACGGAATGGGTAATGGCTTGCTTGGTTTAGCTGCTCTGGTTCAAGTATGTGCCACGTTACCACAGAGTTATATTGCTTTTGAATATCCTATAGGCCAACCGGGATGGTGGTATGATATTGTGGAAGGATTACCAGACCCGATTGTAAAAGATGGATTTATTGAAGTTTGGGACCGACCTGGTATGGGAATAAATTTGATTCCAGAAGCAACTAAGCCCTTTTTGAAAGAAGAAGATCAATCTTTTTTTGATTGATATACTGTTGATAGAAAGCATTTTCTCTTCTATTCTTTGCCCTTTCTTACACGCTGATCTAGTCTTTCAAAACTTTTTCTCTTACTCTTTCTTAATCTGAAGAATAAAGAGGCAATTAAGTGCCAACGACATTAGAACAGTAGACCTCTGGCATAAGCCAGGATTTGAGTTTGAGTCCCAGATTGTAGATGGCAGCCATCAAATTAAAACCGAGTCACAAACCTCGTCGTCGCTGGCCATCAGGCTGGCACAGAATAGCACAGACCTTTAGTTGGCCAATCACAGGCTCAATCTGAATCCGCCCTCCAGCTAAATGCTGAGGGGGCATTTTCTCTGGTCGGCTTCAGGGGTGAGGTTTAGATTTTTTCTTTGGCCGCCAGTTCTTGGCAGGCAAATTAGCCCCGCCTTGATGGCCAGAATCGGCTAGACAACTAATCTGCCGGCTGATTGCCGTTTGG
>JASMLX010000162.1 GCA_030748495.1 Candidatus Poribacteria bacterium
ATTGTTTACCAGACTCGTCGTTTTAGATGCTATTAATCCAGAATCGGGACGGCTTTTGGATACTGCGTCTGAGCCGGTTGACGAATCCACCTGGCCCTGTCGGACAAAACCATCAATTCCCATGTCTTGAGCATAGCAGAACAGCTATTGGCTGAACCCCGACACTAATCACGGTGTACCTGCATACTGTTAGTTCAACAACCGACGCCGATTGGCTCCCACCAGGGCCGCCCGATGACTGAAGATACTCGGTGTCCCTACCGGCTCCACTTTGGCTTCTATTAAACGATTCTGGGCCACGGTGTTGACCAAAGTGCTGTCGAGGCCGGGATAAACTAGTTCTGATGGATCAACATGCGGTGGTTTCTTAGGCGATGAAAAATCCTTATCAGACGGACTCATCTCCCGCTTGCTATCTGAGTCGCGGACAAAGCCTTAGAGATGTTGCTCTCACTTAGAGCAGTTCCAACATGTTACAATCTCTCTAGTTTCAGAGATAAAATCCGGTACCGATTACCTTCGAAAAGAAACCGGTTTTAGCCGCCGTGCTAAAAGGCGTAGAGCGGCATACAGGTAAAAGCGTGATGAACAAATTCTATCTCACATCTGTTTTACTGTTGCTCACTTCACCGGCTCCTCACTCTCCCGCTTTGGTTGAAGAGCAGAAAAGCACCTGCGCGGGAGAGCCGTCCGACCTGCAAGGTCTCATTAACCGCGAGTTGAAAGCTGGGAAGAAGCAGATAATAATCCCGCCTGGTCGCTATCGCGTTACACCCAGGAAACGTGAGCATCTACGGTTGGTGGATCTCGAAGATATCGAAATAGTCGCTGATGGAGTAGAGATGATATGCACGGAGACGACCCGTGCGGTCACTATTACGAATTGCAGAAATCTGACGTTGAGAGGGCTTGTCATTGACTACGATCCACTTCCTTTCACACAGGGCGAGATCGTAAACATCTCTCCGGACGGGCTAATTCACGACATAGAACTATTCGCAGGCTATCCGCAGACCGGGGAGATCAGCGGGCAAAAGTATGAGATATTTCGATCTGATACACGCACACTTCGTTTTGGAAGTTATCACGGATGTGAGGTTACGAAACCGGCCCCGGGAAGAATCCGCGTTACCAAGCCGGACAACTATAGAAACCAATATGCAGAAGTGCAGGGTTGTACCTCTGCGGAACAAATAGGCGACATTATTGCCATCGACTGCAGCAACGCACCAGGTGGAAGTATACCCCATGCGGTCTTCATTCATCGATCAAGCCAGGTAAAATTGGAGTCGGTCAAGCTCTATGCATCCAATGTTTTTGGTTTTTTTGAGTCTGATTGCCGCGGAAACGTTTACCGACAATGCGTCGTTGACCGCCGACCAACTTCGACAGATCTTAAAAAACGCGCCAATTCGCGCATTCGATCCCTGAATGCTGATGCTTTTCACAGCAAACACGCCGAAGTTGGCCCAAGCTACATCGAGTGTCGTGCACAGTTCCAGGGTGATGACTGCGTAGCGATCAACGGTGATTATCACATGATCATGGAAGCGACAGGCGATGAGCTGCGTGTTCTTGCCAAACACAACTTTAATATCGTCAAAGGTGATCCCGTTGAACTAGTGTCCTATGAGGGAGTGCGACTGCCGGATGCAACGGTTATCTCCGTTGAGAGCGATGGTCGCATCGATGATCAGGAAAGAGCGTTTCTCCGGAACCAACGCTTGAATGATAACCTAAAGCATAACCGTCATAATGCTCTAACGACGGCTTTTAGGGTTATTATCGATCGTTCCGTTTCGTTGCCGATGGGATCGCTGATCTGTTCGGCCAATCGCGTTGGCAATGGCTTCAAGGTAATCGACTGCGAGTTCGGGTTCAACCGCTCAAGAGGTATACTGGTCAAAGCGAGTAAAGGTGAAATCCGGGGCAACCGATTGGAGAACTGCTGGATGGAGGCGATCAAACTTGCACCCGAATACTGGTGGTTGGAAGCAGGTAGTGGGATTGACGTGGTGATTCGTAATAATACCATCACGAACTGTCGAAGCCGCAGTATCGATGTTTCCTCCGGAAGCGGAAGTGGACAAATATCCCCGGCGGGAGCCCACAGGGATATTACTATCGTCGATAACCGAATTGAGAACTCCCCCGCACCGCAGATCCTGGTTACATCAACAGACGGATTGGCCATTACCGACAACATAATTCATCAGCCCGAAGATCCTGTTTTGAAGATAGAGCAGGCGGTCCGGTTGAAACGCTGCAAGAATTCGAGAGTCGAAGGTAATCATAAATTACCAACCGATTGGCCGATGCACCGTTATGATCCGCAGATGACCGGTCGTACCCTCTTAAAGGCTGAAATGCACAAGGCGCCAGAAACCGTCTGGCGATACTACCTCGGTCTCTGGAATAACCATCTGCTATTGACATCGGCGACAGAAAAAAGCGCAACCATAGATCTACCTAAGACCGTTTTTGGCCGGGACTACTTAGGTTCCAAAGCTATCAGTTGGGGGTTGAGGCGACCACCCGTTGACATTGATGGACGAGAAACGACAATAGATCTACCCAATCGATCGGAGATTAAACTAGCCAAACTGCTGGCCGATCTTCCCGGCTTGCAACGTGTCGAGTTTGACAACGCTTTTAGCGAAGGTGCGGAAGAAAATCGTGGTCGGTTAATTGCTTACGATCAAGGGGCAGACAATCCGCGCCAGATCTGGCAAACAGAGCGCGTCAAAGATATGTATTCGCCCGTGGTTGCTATTGCTGATACGGACCTTGATGGACAGGATGAAATTATCCTCCTAACCCATTACCATTTGGCGATATACGATGCCCTTAGCGGACAGGTAAAAGACCGTGTTGAATGGAATGTAGGCCGCAACTACGGGCAACTGGACGTCATCGATATAGACGGTGATGGTACACCCGATTTCGTGATTCAGGCAGACGCACCACCGCACCTGGAGTTTATTCATAATACAGATCAGGGTCTCAAACTCGGCTGGTCACATAAATATCTAGCCGACGAGGCTGACGTAGCTGTGCCGACCGATTTCCAACTCAACAACCTGCCGAATAGTGTTTGTGACTTGGATGGCGATGGCCGTATCGAGTTGGCGGTCAACATTCACGATTTCAGGCAGGATCGACGTTGGCATGTGGTGATTTTTGACGTTATGACCGGTGAGGTCAAGTCGGATTTTGTTGATCGCTACCTTTGGGCAGTTGCCGACCTCAATCACGATGGTCATTTTGAGCTTTTTCTTAGCTATGCACCGGGTAAAACAGTTGATATACAAGCCCAACTGTTCGTCGAAACCTATCGCGGCAATACCCAACCGATACCACAGTGGAAAAGCAAAACCGCTGGGCGGTTCTGCATGCAGCCGTATTTTTTCCCCAATCATACCAACAGCGCCAGTTCTCGCGGGCCGGTCTGTCGTTCAACAGTTGTTACCGGTGATGTTGATGGAAACGGATATGACGAGTTTTTTGTGATGGTCGATCAACGATTACTGGCCGTAGGTGGCAGTGATGACGGCTATCAAATCAACTTTACTGTCGATAGCCCATCCGAGCAACCACCAAGAGCCTTGGCGGTTGAATCTCTGGCTAGTGGCAACCGTGTGCTGGTCGAATTGCAGGCAGAATCAGGAAAGATTGAAATTAAAGGCGCCGAAGCGGAACACCTATCACACTATCCAGCAGGCAATTTCCGAACCACACCTACTGTGGCTGATCTGGACAGTGACGGTCAGAACGAGATCATCGTTGAAAACGCAGGCGGTTTTATTGAAGTGATCGATCCGGTAGAGAGATCAAGCCGCTGGAAATTTGCGGCCTCTGCCCAACCGATTTGGGTCACCTGGAAAACGGAGCACGGTCCCGTGCCGGCGGTCGATCTGGATGGGGATGGACAGAAAGAGGTCATCTGTTGCGACGCTGGCAATGAACCGTATACCACGCTCTACGCACTCCGTGCGGACGGGTCGGTGTATTGGCGGTCAGAACTGACCGGAATCGCGCCCCGTTTGACTGAAACGTTCAGCATCGGATATTTTCGAGACCAGGGTTGGGATGTAATTGTCACCATTCAAGAAAAAACCCAACCGGAGATGCTTTGTCTGGATGGTAGAACTGGAAACGTACTGTGGCATCAGAAAACCTGGACGGATGATGATGGTCGCTCCTGGCCTTATCCCAATAGTTACACCTGCGTTGATGTCGATGGGGATGGGTTCCACCAGATTTACGGCAGTTACGCCTATATCTACTATGTTCTGGATGGCAAAACTGGCATACCAATTCGAAAACCGATTAATATCCATCGTCAGGTCTTTAACCGCTGGCAAGCCTATTTTCATCCCATTCCAGCGGACTATAATGGAGACGGTAAAACGGAATTCCTACTGGCTTCAGGATCTTACGCCATTGGTGGAGTTGCTACTGTTACGCCTAACTGCGAGATATTATGGGAAAAGGCGCTGGATAACACTATTGGCGCACGTGGTTTACAGGGTATTGGTGATTGCGATGGAGATGGAATTCCCGATGTTGCTTTCTACCATCTCGACGGTCGAATCGCTTGCTACGACGGAAAAACCGGAGTGGTAAAATGGCAGATTGAAGATTTACAGAATCACAACAGTTACAGTACTGGGCATTTTGCTAGCGGAGATATCGATTCTGATGGATGCGATGAGTTTCTGTATCCATTAGGATCCAACGAACTGATTGCCGCCGATTATCACGCTCCTAACCACGTTTTGTGGAGAGTACCACTACAATCAGAACCGGGAACTCCGATTCTGGCCGATATCGACGGAGATGGCCTGGCTGAAATTCTGGTTTGCACTCAAGACGGCTATCTCAATATCTTAAAATGAGCTACGACTTAAAACCGCTAATCTACTTTAGCGCTATTGTTACGTATTGTTTTGGATGTGCTGTCACTACCATCGCTGACAACAACCCGTTAAGACCTAACCACGACTCTCAGGTACAGACCGTGGTAACACGAAATTTAGCCACACTCGATCTTCCTTTCAACTTATCGCACGGTGGTCGATTTCCCAGCATGGATCAATCTTTAGCCTTAACTGCCGGATTCTACACTCTGTCTCACTCGGCCATTGGTCACCTATGGACACAGATCAATTGGGGACGATATGACACTTTGATTGAAAAAACGTTGACCATCATTTCCGTAACATTATTCGATTTATCCACCGTTGCCTTACCACTTGCAGACGCCTGGCTACACGAGGAGTGGCATCGAGCAGTGATGAACCATCGGGGAATTAGTAGTTTTAACGATATTTACTACCTGGATCTTTTTGCTGAAATGATCGCAGTTAGTCATGTTGACGATCGAGACCTGGTAAGATTGAAACAGAAATATCCCGCTGAGCAGATCCGTTTGAGCGAAGCAGGTATTGAAGGGGAACAGCAATTGGTACTCAAGTTGGAAAGAGACAACTTCTTCAGTCGGAAAAATGCCTGGCACTACTTCTTATATTGGTTGATAAAATTGAATTCTCTCTCCTATGTTGTCTCGGGCAACTCTACAGAAGTAGATGAGTTAACAGACGAATTTAATCAAAAGGAGGGGCGTAATATAGAAGTCAGGGACTTTACGGGGCACGACTTCACAGCTTGGGTTTACGACCTACATCGACCTCAAGAGGCCTATCAGAAACGTGGTATTCACCCTTCTGGAGTAGGACTCGATCGCTATATTAAGTTTTCAGACCTAACTTCTGACGAGCGCATTTTTTTACGTCGCCAAGCACGGTTACAGTGGCTCAACCTTCTAGACCCGTATCTGATTGGACTGAAGGGAGGGCGTATTCCGACGTCAACCCCGTTAAGGTTCAATCTGAGTCTGGGACATATGCTGACTTCGTTCGGATACACTATCGACACACATCTCTTTCTGCAACGCGGTTGGGCTAACCTCTTCATCGTTGGTCACCGATACTTCAACCACCAACGTCACTTTTCAGGACTCGAGATCCAGTTGATCGACTATCCGCTAAACTGGAGCAATAATCGCCTCCTGGTTACCTCAGAACTCGGGGTTTGGACTCAACCCAAGGCGCAAAGTTTCTATACCGATAGGGCCTCCCTCGGCGGGTTGTTCGCCTTGAAGATTTACCGACTACTGTCGGATCGATGGGCCGTCTTCTTGGGCGGAAAGATTAAATCTGTTGGTTGGGTGGCTGGTGATATCAGTTTGGATCAAAGCCTTACCGCTAACATCGGTTTGGCTATGACCAGATAGCAAAAACACGCAAGCACCGAGCGAGGTGTGCCATACACATTCGTATCGGTAATCTTAATAGCTGCACAATTTTGACCCGACTAGGGTTGATGAATACCTGGCCGGAGTCGAGGACCCGCACGGAGGGAAGATAATGTCCTCACGACCAAATCTTATTTTTTTAATGCCCGACCAGTTACGGGCTGATTTCCTGAGTTGTTATGGTGCTAATTTTATCCAGACACCACACATCGACAGTTTGTGCGTTCGAGGTGTTCGATATGCCGATGCCTGTACACCATCGCCCGTATGCGTACCCGCTAGATCCGTGTTGCTTACAGGGATCAATGCTATCCGAACCGGCGTCCTGTCAAATGGACAGTTTCTGCGACCAGACCTGTCAGCATGTGGTACCTCCACCTGGCCGGAGATGTTGAGCCAAAGCGGGTATGCGACCTCAGCTATCGGTAAAATGCACTTCTACCCCTGGGAAGCAGCGATGGGGTTTCAGCATCGCGTTATCTGTGAAGATAAGCGGTGGTTGAACGTGGAAGACGATTACCATCACCATCTGACAGTCCAAGGGCTGAAAAAATTTCACGGCAACGAACATGAAGGTTACCAGGAAAATAGGGGAGCAGTTATCAGCCGATTACCGTGGGAGCACTCTTGGGACTATTTCGTGGGAGAGGAGGCAACCAAGTACATTCGAAACTACGATCAGGACCAGCCATTTGCCATGATGGTCGGGTTTCCGGGCCCCCACTGTCCCTATGACCCGTGTCAGGAGTACGCCGATCTATTCGAGCCGGAAGAAATGCCAGATCCTTATCCTGAAGCGCCCGGCCAACCCCCCAATTTCCGCCGGAGCAATATTCAGGGCAACCTGGGATCGTGGAACGGTGTCGATTATTCGGAATTCACTACCGCCCACAAAAAGAAAATCCGCGCCCACTATGCCGGACTGGTCAAACAGATCGACGATAAAGTCGGCCACATCCTATCTGCACTGGAAGAAACAGGACGTCAGGACAACACAGTGATCATCTTCTCCAGTGATCATGGTGACTATTTGGGGGACCACGGCTTAATCGGCAAAGGAACTTTTTACGAATCGAGTATTAAAGTGCCGTTAATCGTTCATTTACCGTGGGCAGATAACGGTACGGTTTGTAGTAGTCCTGTTAGTATCGAGGATATTACGGCTACGCTGTTACATTTTGCTAGATGTAAAATCCCCACACATCTGGACTCGATCCCCTTACCCGGGTTGGGTATCCAAACTGATAGCGTAAGAGATCGGGTTTACGGCTTTCTGGCAAGTGGGTGTATGAACTATGACGGTGAATGGAAACTGGCTAAATATGCCTCTGGCGATGTGATGCTGTTCAATGTCAAAGAGGATCCCGCCGAGCAGATAAACCGAATCGATCATTCCGACTACCAGGAGATAAGACGGCAGTTGGACGCCGAGTTAACCACGATGATGCTAAGGTCAATCACGCAGGCACATTCAGAGAAAACGGTGGGAACAAGTTGGGAAGATCTAGAATTTGGTGCTGGCGGTTGGCACCGAACCTACCCCATGCCAATTGTTGGAAATGACGAATAGCTGTCAGTTCCCACCAGTATCACGCACGCGCCGTTTACACGTTAACTAGGAGTCCATAGGCACTTCGTCATTTACTTTACTGACTTTCGTCAATCTGCTAAACTCGACCAGTTTGTCTCCATTATTTTGGGCTAAAAATCATCTTAAAACCCCTAACTCCTTGCCTTGTCTACTTCTTAGGGATTTTGTGGAGCCGGCGATTGACGGAAAAACGCCCTGATATTTTTAGCTACCTATCAAATTATTGATTGTAGGCTAGGCCTAGATTTGCTACAATCATATGGTCGAGAAATCGACCTTTTAATCGAACCGGTTTGGGATTACGGATTTTTAGTATCTTCCGTCTGCTCTCCTCTTTGGTAAGAATGCCTCTTTTGCAAAAGGATGGATGTCTGAAGTATAGGCTATCCAAATTACAAAAATTATAGAAATCATTGTCCAGATCCTTTTAACCAAACCGGTTTAGAGTTGAAACGGCGAGATTGTCACACAGCTAACGTCTGCTGGTACCGATGAAACCGTGGCCGGCAGCCCCCATTTCTACCGGATTCAAGCTGATGATTATAGCCAGATCAAAAAGATAGTAATTCTGAAGCAGAAGCGACTCCTTATGGTTACCCTATCCCAAACCGGCTTTTAAGCCCATTCGGCTGATGATTCCATCCTTAACTGCCAACACTTAACAGTTGATCTCAGAGCAAAATCAAATCGTATGATAAATTCAACCGACAGAGATCTGGTATTGAAAACAGCCTTTGGTTCGCTGACATCCCTGGAGGTCGCTACTGACGACATCTTTGCCGTTTGGTGGGATCCGCAATTTGACCATCACTCGGACGCCCAGATCATCTTTACTCAGCTCAAGCGTATCCGCCAGGATTGTCTCCACAATCTAGGAATGGCTGATCCGCCTAACCCCAGTGCTGGATACTACTACAATGTCTACATACATCATGGGCAGAAGGATTGTTTCCCGAATCAATGGGGAAACGGGCAAGGCACGGATAAGTACGGAATGCCGTTCTTGACCCTTCCCATTGGCGTTCATACTTCAGAGTCAAATTTGTACCATGAAGGCTTTCATATCTTCCAATACTGTGCCAATTCGCCAGGATTCGCCTACCAAGGAGACTCCCAGTGGTATATTGAGGCATCTGCCCAATGGTATCAGTGCCAGAAACTGCCAGATGATATAAACGCTTTCGTCGAAGCAGGAACGATGGGAGCTAATCCGCATCTAGCACTCTGGCATAGCTTTAGCAACCATGCCGCTGGTGATCCTACCGATTGGCTTTATCAGGTCCGACAATACGGTATGCACACCTACCTGTTCTACCTGACCAACGTAGCGGATGTTGCCGCGGAACTGATAACCAACGGCTTTTACCTGGGTATTGATCTCAGTCCTCAGGAATACCACTATAGGCAGATTGGCGCTGATCGGTTACGTGGCCACTTTTCCGACTGGGCAGCACGTAACACAGCGGGCTTGGATTACCTAACCCCTGAACAGATAGAAAGGGCCACCCAAGAGGTAATCAATGTAGGCGATCCAAATAACCTGCATCCAGACGTGCTTACCTATACGAATCAAGGAACGCACGGTAACTGGATTCGCCCACCGAAGGTATTAAAGCCGCGTGGCTGGGCTTATAACGTCATTCGGATTAAGAACAATCACGCGACCACCTACAAATTTATCCTGAAAGGAGATAAAACCGGTAGTGAAGGTGCAGCCTCTCATTTTGAAGGGCGGATTGTTGTGGTGGGCGAATCGGGGCCGTCTTATTCTGAGATGGAAATGAGCAATCCGTTGACGGGCGAAGGTCGTGTCATGGCAAAGGGCAGCGACCGCCAAATATGCTTGGTGGTCACCTCAGTCCCAGAACACTTTAGTGGAACTCAGACTTACGGCTATAAAGTTCAGATCCAGGCCGGTCCCAATTCTGGAGATTGAGAACCTGTCTGAAAGAAATTAGAGGTGTTAAGTCAGTTGAAGCTACTTCGATAACCAGTCATGGCAAGATCGCTCCTGTTTTCGGAGTGCATGGCATTAATAATGCCGGACTCAGGCGTCGATACCATCCGAAGCAAGCAAAAGTTGTCGCTACGATCCACCGTTTAGGAAAGACTTGGAAACCTTTACAAAATTTTATCAGACTAAAAAAACTAAAGGAGAAACCTAATGGCTACTAACTCATGGATTTTTGAGAGGGTCTCTGGCCCATTCAGTTTCACAGAAGGACCCGCTTGGACGGGTGAAGTCGTACTGTTCACCGATATTCCAAACAACCGAATTATGCGGTACAATCCGCAAACCGGTAAAACCGATGTCTTTCGTGAAGCAACCAACGAAGCTAATGGGTTGATGTTCGATCAACATGGCCAACTTTACGCTTGTGAGGGCGGTGGGCGGTGTATCGCTCGTTATAATGCCGATGGCTCACGTGATATTATCGTAGACCGTTTCGAAGGTAAACGGTTAAATAGTCCCAACGACTTAGCTTTCGATGATCAGGGGCGGATCTGGTTTACCGATCCAAGATACGGGGATAGAATTGACGATTTGGAACTCGATCACCAATCAGTGCTCCGAGCGGATCCGAAACCTGACGGCAATTGGTTGCTACAACGGATGACCTTTGATACCGTCAAACCGAACGGTATTTTGATCTCACCGGATCAATCACGACTTTACGTGGCTGAAAGCAACTACGGCCTTGGCAACAACACCGAATTACGAGCTTATCCAATCAACTCAGATGGGGGGTTGGGTGAGTGCGAAATTTTGCACAATTTCTACCCGCATCGGGGAATCGACGGAATGACACTTGACAATCAGGGTAACATTGTGGCAACAGCCGGTTGGGAGCAGAGTGGCCCAGGTTCGATGATTTATGTTTTCAGTCCAAGAGGCAGAGTTACAGAAACTCATCCGATTGATTTAGTTCAACCCGAAAGTGATGAATCCGGCAAACTGTTTCCAGGTGGCATTGTCACCAACTGCGCTTTTGGGGGAATAGATCTAAGAACGCTCTATGTCACTGCGGGTGGTTGTCTATATCGAGCGGAAACCCATCGTCAGGGGATTGCCTAGCAGGTCTGTGACGAGGGCTGTAAAAAATGCAATAAACGAAGCAAGAAAAGAGAATGCTCCCGTCATTGTGCAATTGCTCACGGAGAGGGTGGCAGAAGTGAGCGTTGCCATTGCACTCGTGGAGTCATTCTCTCTTTCTAACTTTATCGCTAAAAGTGTAACTCGATTATTGGCATTTATTGACAAGTAACATTCGGTCGTTGTTCGGCATATGGGTAAATTACCTACTCTTTATCCCGCCGCCAATTTTTCGGTTTTGTTTGGTCGGTTTTGAATTCCTACCTGTTATTCAAGTCCTTATATCTCTATCCTATCTTGATTGGCTTTATTTTCTCGCGTTAGTGCCTTCCAACTGCGCTGACTGATGGGTCAGGTAGCCTTACTGTTGCATCAGACTCAGAACAGTTTGTGATAGTTGGTTGGCTTGTACCATCATAGCCGATCCAGATTGTACCAAAATTTGATACTTGGCTAATTCCATCGCTTCTAGTGCGTAATCGACGTCTCTAATCGTTGAGATCGCAGCTTGTAGATTTTCAACAGAACTCGCAGCGTTTATAGCGGAGAATTCGAGTCGGTTTTGGATAGAGCCAATGTAGCTTCGGTCATCGTTGATTACATCAATTGCATTATCGAGAGCATTGATTGTAGACTGGGCATCAGCTAACGTGTCAATAGCTGTACGGTCAATTAGCAATCCTTTGATTGTCGCATCGGCGATGCTGTAAGATAATTTGCTGTCATCACTGTCGTCAGCACCAATTTGTATGACGCCGCCAGTAGTGGTGGCATCGAATGACAAGTCGGTCAAGTTAGCTGGATTGAAGTTCTCGTTGAACGTAATAGAGATACCGAGGTTGGAGAATTGATGGGTTTTGACCTCTCCGGCTCCTGGTTGCGTGAAATCAATAATTTCGGCTTCGCCTGTGTTTTGGTTAATCAGTTTTAAACTGCCAGGTTGGGAAGACTCGAAAGTGTAAGTTCCAGAAACGACTTCTTGTCCACCGTGTCCAGCGGAGACGATTGAATCAATACCTACACCAGCTTTAGTGGCATTGATAACTGCTTTTTGCGATCCGTTAATCAGCTTAATCTCATTGTACTCTGTTGCTTGTGCGATTCGATTGACTTCAGCTTTCAACTGTTGGTATTCCATGTTGAGAGTGTAGCGGTCGTTTGTATTCACGTTATCTGAAGCGGCTTGGACGGATAGTTCTCTCATTCGGGCCAAAATTCCGTGAATATCGTTCAGTGCGCTCTCTGCTGTTTGTAGCATGTCAACGGATTGTTTGGAGTTTTTCCGAGCGTGTTGTAACCCACGAACTCTGTTGCTGAGTCGGGTGACGGTGGCGGCTCCTTCTGTGTCATCAGAAGATTTGTTAATTCTCAAGCCTGACGATAATCTTTCGATGCTTTGTTCTAATTTCGATTGTGCTGCCGAAAATGCGCGATATGTTTTCATTGCGCTGGCGTTGGTGCTAACTCTAAATCCTGTTGCCATTTTTCTTTCTCCGATCTTTATTTAACTTAGTTGTTCATTCAAAACCTGATTCCTTATCGGCAGGATTTCAGAAAATGTTTAGCCTTTTTGCAAAAAAACTTTTTTTCTGAAGTGAATCTGGTCTAGTTCATCTAGTTTGGTCTTGATCCAGCGTGAATTGGAATTTTCTGATGTTTAAATTAATATACTCTGTCAAAGGAGAACCCTGTGAAAAGGAAACGTCACAATTACGCACTAGATGAAAAAATAACCATATTAAAACGTAAAACGCCATTTGGTCGACAAGATACCGGGATCCGACATCCGTGATCAATATAACCTGAAATCAACCGTTTTTTACCGGTATCCAGTGAAATATCTATTTCCTGGTAGGCGGCTGAATGTTCCTGTTGTGAGCTACCTCCCCGCAAGTCGATTCTTTCTTCATTTACCCCATATTCTTGCATCTGACCTAAAATTGATAGGCGCAAGCTCTCATTTGCCAGTTGCAAAGCTTTTAAAATTAAGCGACTATTGGGTATTGCCAACAGTAATCTAGCCCAAAGAGACAGTGTGCCTGCGGAAATCTTCTGCCAACGGTTGAGACAACCAAAGGTTAGAAATCCATTTCCTTTCGCCGGCAGGGGACTGACAGCCAGCTGTATTTGATGCAAATAGAAACCTAAAGCATAATCTAAGTAAATTGGCTGCTCGAAAAAAAATGGCTCTTCATCTGGAAGCGTCCAAAATGGATTGGCCAAACGGTAATCTGTAGTTGATACTCCTGGCGGGTTATGTCCAATACC
>JASMLX010000163.1 GCA_030748495.1 Candidatus Poribacteria bacterium
CTCTAAAACCAGAAAACCGTGAGTCTTGAAATGTTGTACCTGCTGCTCAGAAAGCGGTGTGGATGAAGTCATAAATTCGGCCTCAATTGTTGTTCAAATTTACTGATTAACCATTGCCATAATGGATTTGGGGTTGAAGGGGTTGCCTTTTTCATTAGTTAAGCCGTAATCTTCAGACAAAATCCGTGATATTAGCCTCCGGCCCTATTTTCCCTAACGTCTCGGCTGCGGCCCTATGAACATGTTTATGTTCATGTTTTAATTGCCGGATTAAGTCTGTTATTTTCATTGCTGTTACTCCTTGGCTCCTTGCCTATTTTATAATGACTCGGCCGCACTCCAACGAACATCAACCGATTCATCCTGCAATTGTTGGATCAGAACCGGTACCGCAGCCTTGCTCATCTTGCCTAATTTTTCCCTTTGGCTACTTCCTTCAGTATATGGAAATTAAACCTTAATCTACTTGTTTAAGACTACATACTCTCTGCTTTCTATCTCGATCCCATCAGGTATTTCGCCCGTTTCCTTTAGCCAACTCTTAACCTCCTGTTTCATCACAGAAGTCCGAATCACTTCCTTTTTAAACTGTTCAGGAACGGCATCTTCATTTGTAACCACTACTCGGTTGGATTGACCTATTCTAAATCCGTAACCTGGTTTTCCCGCTTGAGTCAAACCATTTTCCTTCATAATGGCAAGAGCATGATTGTCGAAGCGCTCCATTTTATTCTGGAGCGATTTCTTGACTGATTTTAGTCGCTCCATCTCCTTGTCAATCATCTCTATCCAAGCCAAGTCAAATCGTTTCATCCGTGCATATTGGCTTATCTTGGTCTGGAAGTCGAGTTGATATTGCTCTAACTGCTGATAAAGTATCACCTTCCCGACCCTTTTCCTCTGGACTGAGAGACTCAATCTCGTTGACGATAGAGGAAAGCTCCTGGTGAATGCCAAATAAAGACATATCGGTCATTGGTCTAATCTCCTAGTTTATGCTCTAGTAATATAGCCTCTTTCTCTTAAAAAAGGAATCTGGTAAGTTGAAAAGGTGAGTGCCTATTTACTGTCAGGTAGTTCAAAGCCTTTAGGGAAAACTGTTTCGTCATCATAGACAGCTTTGCTCAAGTTGGTATAACTCAAGCCCGCACCACAAGGAACTAGATTTCCGGAAAAATGTTGCAACCGTCGGGAGCTGTCCATCGGTCGGGTGGGTCATCAGCGGAAGAGTGCGAAGAATGTTGCGTTTTTTGATGAAACATTTCAAGTATTTGACGATCGTGAGTCGCTGTTTCGGTGCGCCGCAAGACGGCTTCACCGGACCAATCTTGTAACACCTCGGCCAACAGTTCATGACGAATTTCCGAATACGCTGAGTCACCACCCAGATCGTGCCACTCGTGCGGATCTTCTTCCAGGTTAAACAGTTGAGGCCGGTCATATCCGTGGTAGTAATTCAGTTTCCAAGGGCCGCGTCGTATCATCCGTCCTGGGGCATTCCCTGTTAATCCACCTAATTCGGCAAATGCCGTATCCGGCCAATCATCGATATGATCATGCCCGTTGAGGAACCTGCAGAGACTCTGTCCACTCACATTTTGCATAGGTGAACCATCCGCCATTTCAACCAGGGTCGATCCAACATCCAGTAGACTGGTTACCTGACGAATGGTCAGCCCTTCTGCCAATCTTCCCGGCCAGGAGAAAATCAGAGGCACGCCAACGGAACTCTGGTAGAAACTCGATTTCCACCACATTCGATGCTCGCCTGCCATCTCTCCGTGGTCAGAGGTATAAATCACCAGTATATTCTCCCCAAAGCGTGTTTGTACTAACGTATCGAGTATCTGCCCAATCAATTGATCCATCAAGGTTACCAATCCGTAATAGGCGGCACGAGCTATTCTCACCTCTTCATCTACCAGTTCATCAACCTTCCGTGTGGCACGCCATGTTTTCATAAACGGATGCAGAGATTGGTGGTAGTCGGCCGGCAGTTGCGGTAGGTCGACCTGTTCAAGGTATTCCTCGAACAACTGCTTGGGGGCGATAAAAGGGCAGTGAGGCAGCACAAACCCGACCGTCATAAAAAAGGGACGATCGCCGGGGGATTTATCTCGTGCTTCCAGAAACTGCCGACACACATGGGTAACCTTCTGGTCGTAGCGAGTATAGGCGGTCCGTCCCGGTCCGGCGATTTTAACCCCATCGGCACTTTGTCCTGTGGTGAACATAGGAATGTGTTCTAGCTTGGCATGGACATCGCCGAGTATTCGCTGTCCGAAACCGTGTCGCTGATCCGGTCCAGTGAAGTGCATCCGGCCACAGAGAACAGTTTCGTAGTCTGCATTACCCAGGTAATGAACAAAGGTTGGGATCGTCGATTCCAACCGACATTGGTTTGTCCACACACCAATGTCCGAACTACGACGACTCGTCAGGAAGGTCATCCGGGACGGTACACACAATGGATTAGCGCAGTGGTGATTCTCAAATAGAACCCCCTGTTCAGCCAATCGATCTAATGACGGCGTCCGCACAATGGAATCGCCATCACACCCGAGCAGGCGTGGGCTATGCTGGTCGGACATAATTAGTAGGATATTTGGGCGTTCACCCTTGAACGCTGCGGATGTTGTTGATGTATTTTGCATCGATGTCTCCAAAGAGTTTTGAATGTATATGGCAGGCCTACAGCTATCTGACAGGCCTCTATCCTGTCAAATCACCAGCCTGAGCCGGGACCGGCTGGAAGATGAGCCTACTCATTTTTCAATCAGATGGTAAACACCTTTCTCATCAAGTTTAATAACCAGAGGCTGCCCGCTTTGACGATTGATTGTTCTGCTGGATTCTGTTCTATATCCGTTTTCATCCAGTACTGTAATGCGAGTCTGGGTGGATGTGGTAAGGTGAAGCCAGACGGTGACTTTAAGATGTTTAATACCGATTGGCGGAGAGCCCAGGTCGATAATTTCCCCATTGTCGACGTTGAAGCCCGATGGTTGTTCTTCCGTCATCGTTTGGACTAGAATCCGCTTAGATGTCTGAAGTGGTTCATCGTCGAGAGCAATGACCCAAATCGATGCGAATTCGTTCTGAGATGCTATGGTTACATCAGTTAACTGGATACGACCTGCCTGGCCAATAAATCCGGTGACGCCTTGACTTTTCGGTGTATCCACTGTGACAACGCCCTGATCGTAGTCCCAAAACAGCTGGTTTGTTACACTGCGAACCGTTTTTTGTTGATGGTTGATAAACTGGGTTAAATCGGGCTGCACCATCTTTTCGGGGGCCTGCAAAGGACTCGACTTCCCTTTAAACCCCCGAACAACACGTCCAACATAGAAGGTAAGCGGATCCAGTTGTTGAGACGGAAGATGTGTCGCTTCATCTTTTCTTTGTGTCTCGGATGAATTGATCGGCAGATCCTGCTTTCTGAATTCGTCCAGAGCAATCGCGCTAGCACCAGCGGTTCCTTTCATCGCATATAGTCTCTCCAGGTCGAGATTCTGGTAGAAAACGTCTGTGGCCTCCTCGACATCACCACGCCGGTATTGTAGCGCTGCAGCCGGAGAGGTAACCGTCGTCATCGGTGAACTGGCGGTGAATTTTTTCATCGAAGCATCAGACAGAAAATTGTCGCTCACACTAAAGAAAAATAGACCATCAACTCCCTGCAAGGCGGCATAAGCAGAACTTAAAAAGGTCGAATCAGCTCGAAATCGGTTGGGGCTAGGCCAACCGATTTCACTAATAGTGTGAGGATAATCTTGAACGGAGAATACCTGGATGGGTAGATCTTCCGGTGATTTGACCGCAGCCTGGTTGGTAAAACGATGCCCTACTCGAACCGAATAAGATGCCCCTTCACCTTGGTGCCGGCTACCGACAATAGCCGTGCTGGTCGATGACATCCCCCGCAGTATACGTATATCGTTCAAGCGAATCCAGGCATCGGACCGTCGGTAACATGCCAGTTGCTGGGTGAAATAAGGCTTTGAATCCCCAGGTCTTGACGAAAATACTCAACCATTGACAGATAAAATTCACGCTGGTATTCGGTTAGAAATCGAACCTGGTCGCCGATGCGCTTGATCTTGTCTGGTCCCCCACGGTGGCTGCCTTCTTTGGTCATATGCCAGGCTTCAAAGATCCTGACACGACCCGTGTGCAGATCGTCCTGTTTATCTTTCGCACTTCCCCACTGAACGAATGCTTGCTTTAATGAGCCATATTTCTTCTGGAGCCAGTTGCCATAGGCAATTTCTAGTTCTTTCCAGTACATCTCAGGCACATTATTATGAGTAAACGTCCAAAAGAAAAAGCTATCTTCATTTTGAATTTCGACAATACCAATGGCTGGATCTTGAGCTAGTGTGAGGCCTGTACAAGGGTTCACACTGGTGAAAAGTTGTCGCACCCAGGATTTATAAATGATTTGCATCTTCTCGTCAATCATTAACAGTAGAAACGGTATTTTGTTATTGATCTCGTCATAACCGGGAAGGTTGTAATGGGGTTTGATATCAAACCATAGAGGGAAATAGAAACTCAGTGATGTGTAGATCCCTTCAGACTTCAGCGTTTTTACCAGGTAAAATAAGTCGTCTAGCCTCTTTGGATCGACGATCTCAGGACGGGGACCGATGTTAAAAATAGGACTGTGGTAGCGAGCCATATTGACGCCGATTTTGGCCAGTTTGCGAGCTAGATAGTCGACTAACGATCGGTTGCCTCCTGCATTGTTGCCATTCAGGTTAACTCCCCAGAAGCGGACTACTTCGCCGTTACCGAGTACTAAATTAGCTCTCTTCCTCTGGATGAAGCCGTCTTGACCTGCTATACTCTCGTTTAATTTGCGCAGATCTAGGATAGCATCAGTCCTAAAATCATCCATATCAGGCTCGAATGGGAAAAAGCCTTGATCCGCTTTCCCATACTTTTCACCCGGTTTTAGTTTCCCATTTGGTTTAAAGAGATTAGGCGTTAGGACAAATACGTCAAAACAAGACGTTAGTGGTTGGCCGATATCAGCTAATAAACGAAGTTCAAAAATTCTTTCACCCTTAGTTAAATGGATTTCTCCTAAGTAAACCCAGTTAGCCACCAGATGGGTTCGAATGGTGACATTATCAGCCAACGTAATATCGCGGCCACAAATTCGCCATACATCCTGATCGAATCTCCACTTAAAAGGACCGTGTTTCCAAAACTTTCTAACCCATAGGTGATATGCTCCGGCGTGCGTTATGTTGAGCTTATATCTGGCGAACGCCTCTTCACCAGTTCTTTTTCCTTCATTGGTTAACCATCTATTATTGGATAGCAAATTAGACTTCGATCTGAAAGTAGTGGCTGAGAAACTGGTTTGCGCCGGAAAGTTGGTTTCCGTTGGTGTTTCACCTTCCCACCAGATAAATGTTTCCTGAACGCGTCCAACACTTTCATCTGGAAAAGACAGGAAAAGTAGGAAGAAAAAAAGAGATACTGTATCTAACCGTTGCACTGTTATCCTGATTCCAAGTTTGGTGCAGGTAGTATATGAAACCTGATATAGCCGGTCAAGGGTGGAGCAGAAAAAGAACCAGTCTATAGTTAACGCTCTATAGTCGATAGATAAAGAGACCGGGAGGAGAGTTTACTAATAATAGGAACTAATATCTACTGGCGGCTTAGCTGCCTATATGTCGGCAATAGTCAAGAAGGTATTTCGACCCTCTATCTTCAGTTATTAGTGCGGAAAACCTCTACTGCGGCTCTGGCAACACCTTTGCATGGTACGAGTTATCAGGCAACATGACGGCAACCTGCCCTGTAGTACAATTGCTGACTTATCAAGTCCTTTTACCAGCATGAAAGCCGGAAAAACGGCCAGGTAGACCTTCCGACAGAATCAAGGTACTTTTTCAACTATATCAGCTATGACCATACTTATAACTTAACTATGGAGCCTACTTGAAGTTTAGTTTTGGGTGATTAGGCCTAAGTTTTAACCCAGAATAAGTGTCCATAGGCACCTTTCCCTGCTGTTTGATCACCAGGTTTTGGATTGTTCCAGTTAGATCTACTGGGTCTATGAGACCAGCCCAATTTTTCGTGACACCTTCATTAGAGACAAAGTATAATGACCAGGTTGATAAAGATTACAACTTAAGCTTGTCCTCAGGCAATCGAAGGTTGACCTCAGAATTATTTGGAAGCGAGAGACACCTTTTACCTTATTTCAGGAGAAACAGATGGTTAATGCGGCAGTTATCGGATACGGTTTCGCGGGTCGATGTTTTCATTCATATCTTATCGGTTTAGCTAAAGGAATGTCAGTCCATGCCATTGCAACGCGAGCGCCAGAGCGTCAACAGCAAGCGAAAGAGCACTATCCAGAGGCCAAGATTTACACTAACATCGATCAGGCACTTGCTGATGATGCAGTTGATTTGGTGGTCTTAGCTACGCCTCACGACGTTCACGCTGAACTGGCTATTCAAGCCATGGACGCCGGTAAGCATGTGGTAACGGATAAGATCATGTGCATGAACGCGCAGGAGGCTGAGTCCATGATTGTTGCCGGTGAACGCAATGAGGTCCTATTAAGTATCTTTCATAATCGTCGCTGGGACTGGGATTATCTGACCATCAAGCAGGTAATTGAAGATGGACTATTAGGCGACCCCTACCTTTATCAGGTAGCCATTATGCGCCATGGCAAACCTGGTGGTTGGCGTGGGTCTAAGGCACAGAGCGGCGGGATTCTCTTCGACTGGCCGGCCCATTTCGTTGATCAAGCGCTTCAACTGGTGGATTCACCCGTAAAAAGTGTGTTCTGTGATATTCATTACGGCGACCACTGGGATATCGACATCGGTAATTACGCCAACTTGATACTGAAGTATCAAAATGGCGTCCGCTATCAAATTGAGATCGGTAACCTAGCTCAAAGACCCAAACCGAGATGGTACATCCAGGGCAATCTGGGTGGTCTGGTTAAGTCTGGAATAGATCCACAAGAACCGGCAATGATCGCTGGCGACATTGATGCAGCTGAACAGACACCGGAAAACTTCGCTCAAGTGACGACCACGGTTAATGGTGAGGCTGAGGAACGGGTGATCCAACCTGTTCGTGGCTCGTGGAGGTCTTACTATCAGAACATCGCTGACGTTCTGAATCATGGGGTAGACCTGGTTGTAACACCATCCCAGATCCTATCTGTAATGGAGGTCTACGATGCAGCCATGGAATCGTCTAAAACGGGTGATGTGGTACATTTGCCGAATTAACGATTTTGTCGTATTCTGAACAGGATCGCTTGCTTTTTGAACACTATTTTGAGCAGTATGGGCTATTGCAACGCGAATGGATCACATTTTAGTGGTTAACGATTGGCACAGTCGTTGCTCAACCTTATCGCGCTTAATTTTTCTGGAGGCTAACCATGCATCGTTCAAAATGTCTTTTATGGACTTGGGTGCTATTTTTTGCAACCGAGATCTTGATAACCTCTTCGCTTTTTGCACAACTCTCTTCGAACACCGACCTGGCAACTACCTTTGATTATTATGAAATGCGCCGGGAACTCAATCCACGTGTGCTGGAGACGATTGATCAGGGGCTACGCTGGCTGGAAATTCAGCAAGGATCAGATGGGCTGTTCCATAATCATCCAGGTATTACTGCTTTAGCAATTACCGCCTTCCTAAAGCATCCCGAAGGCAAGTATTCTGAAACTACCCATAAGTTTATCAAAAAGTCTATTGAGGCCCTGATAAAATTGAAACAAGATGACGGTGGCATCTACGATCTTACAAAGCAACCGGCTCTTCCTAACTACAATACCAGCGTCTCTGTCATGGCGCTGGCCGCGACCAAAAACTCGGATTACGATAGTATTATTAAAGAAGCGCAAGACTTCATCAAAGGCCAACAGGTATCAGATTCAGATAGTCGATACTATGGCGGGATTGGTTATGGCAGTCGTAGCGATGTTTACGATCTCTCGAACCTAACCTACGCCATTCAAGCTCTCAAAGACAGTGGGGGCGATGATGATGAGGTCTGGGGCAAGGCGGTCCAATTTTTGGAGCGGTGCCAAAACCGGAGCGAGAGCAACGACCGGGAGTGGGCGGGAGACGATGGTGGCTTCGTTTATGCCCCGACCGGCGAAAGCAAGGCGGGTGGAACCAAATCCTACGGTAGTATGACCTATGCGGGCCTCCTCAGTTTCGTTCATGCCAAGGTGGATCCAACCGATCCTCGGGTCGAAGCGGCTTATCATTGGATCCGAAATAACTATCGTGTTGATGAAAATCCAGGTATGGATCAACAGGGTCTCTACTACCACTACCACACCATGGCTAAAGCTCTTTCAGCTTATGATCAAACTAAGGGGGGAAGCTTAACTGATGCTCAGGGACAAACTCGCTTTTGGTTCAAAGACCTGGCGGAGGAGCTAATTGAACGGAAAATTACGGATCAGCTTACCGCGAAAGAGGATGTCCTAGATCCGGCTAAATCAGACCAATTGTTGTTCAAAAAAGGGGAGAACGTCGAATTGGCCTACTGGAGAAATGACGAAAGCCGGTGGATGGAACGGGATACAGTTTTGGTCACAGCCTATGCTATCCTGGCCCTAGAAGCTGGATTGCGACCGTGATAGCCTCTTACCACCTATCACGGAGTTGTCAACGGTGCTGATACAATTTCAGTTGTTTGGTCTGGTAAATTAGTTGATAGTCCTGTTCTATCTCTTTGAGGGTAGGGTGGTTGGCCTTCTCATGCCACGCCACCAGGTAATCGATCTGGCCGTGAACATACCTGAATTTCCAGTTGCCATTTTTATAATGGAGCGGGAAATAGTGATATTTGGGTTCGTAGTTGCCAATATAGAGGCTACCCGTTTGCAGAGCATAGTAGCAGAGACCGTGATAAAAGGGAGACAGATCTCGAATTGAACCGTGATGGTCGGTCTCTCGAAAATCGGTGGCTTGATCCAAGATCGAAATGACTGAATGCGGCTTGATCAACCGTGCACCGGACATGAACTCTTTCATATCTTTATTCAGCCGATGGTAATCGCGGATGGTTAGCCCCAGATGCCAGAAGGTGAGCATCAACACCAATCCGACCATAACCCTTTTTACCCACAACCTGTTGGGTACCAAGAACCAACCCAGTAGAATAGGAAGGATAAATAGATTAATGCGTGGGTTAATCCAGGCAGGTGAACCGTATCGCCAGGGCAGCTTAAAGTAGAGTACTGTCAGTAACAGAACCAAAACGAGAAATAGGCTGTCGAGTTGGAATATCTGTTTTTGTCGGATTCGAACCACAATCGTCCAGGTCAGACAGAGACCGACTAATACTAGCAGGATCTTCGAAATCGGCAGATAACTGTCGTTGAAGTAGACTAGTGGTTCGGCCTGCATAAAATTGGTCCAAAGCGTAGTCAACGATTTATAATGGCTAAATTGAGCCCCATTATGCTTGGCTATCCAGCTAGCTTGGTCTCGTGCCTCAGGATTAGTCAGGTGGGTGTTGATTAAAATAAAATAGGCCGGTAGCAGGTAACCGAAGAAACTAAGGCGTTTTCTCCACTCCCCATCTCGCCAATTTGACAAACTAATCAGTAGATCCACACCACTAAAGAAAGAAAGGGTAAATAAGAGTAGGACAAAAGGACCAAAGTGGGAAAAGTAGGTCGCTAACAACAGCAGGTTCAACATCGCTACCTGACCCAGACCAAAGTGGGCTTTATGTTTCCACCAATAACCGATGCCGATCAGGCAGAACGGAGCGGCAATGGTGAAGTTGTAGAATCCCATTTGCATCAGATAGTTGTAGCTGTACAAGAATCCGAGCCAGGCGTAGATCCGTCGATGTTTGTCGATTGCTGACAGGAGATAGTAAAAACTGAATGGGAATAGTAGCACACAGACAGTAACATAGATCTTCTCTGCCATCAGTGGCGGCAAAATATGGAGCGCCAGGTAGAAAAAAGCGTAGTTAGTCCAGTTGGGGAAGAAAGTCAGGTTAAGGTTGTAGACCTGGTGGAACTTAGCGAACTCTGGCTGATGCCACTGCTTCAAAATATAGGCGTTGTAGAGGTGGCTAATTCCGTCTTGGGTTGGAATAAAAGTGAAACACCAGATTGGGATTAGGTGCAGTAAACAGACCAACCCGACGGATAAGATGGATCGATACTGTTGAAGCCATCCGGTTTTAAAACGCCATTTGATCATGCCTTTCTCTTCCAAATGTTGATTCAGCTAAACAGAAACCAGACCAGCCCCGGGTCTTGGTGCTGTTCCATCTACTGTTGCAAGTCAGTTCTCATCTCTACCAGTCGTTTGGCTTGATTCAGTTGGTCGGCTAAGTTGTTGAACTGGTATGGGTCAATCTCTAAATCGAACAATTCTTCGGCGGGATGGTTTTCGATCAGGTTGATTAGGTCTGCGGTGTCAAAGTAAGAGAAACGAATAAGTGCAAAGAGACAGTTATGAGCTTGGTTTCTTCTTGAAAATAATGATATGCTGACGAGGTAGTGTGTGAATAGTTTCAACCCACTCCAGCGGATGGGGGGTAGCCTCTTTTAGCACTTGAAGTTCAGACATTTTATGTAGCCGTTTAATTGGTACTGCCGGATCCTCTGCCCGGTACTCGACAAAGACTAGACGTCCCCCCACCTTCAGGCTGTGGCAAATAGCCTGAATCATCTCGTAGGGGTGTGAAAACTCGTGGTAAACGTCTACCATAATAGCTAGATCGATGACGTCAGGTGGCAACTTAGGATCGGTAACGTCACCTAACACCCCTTTGATGTTAGTAATTTGGAGACGCTTCATGTTAGCTGCCAGTAGATCCAGCATCTCTTGCTGGATATCCACACCATAGATGATGCCTTCAGGCCCAATAGGTTCAGCCATCTGTCGAGCGATATAACCGGTTCCAACTCCGATGTCAGCCACCATGTCACCAGGGCTTAATTTGAAGGCTTCAATTAATAGACTAACACGCTCTTCGGCTTCACGTTCCGGACGTTCCAGCCACTCAGCTGCTAAATGGCCCATAACATGAGAAATCTCACGTTCCATGTAGAACTTACCAGTTCCGTCAGGTGAGGGCTGACGGAACTGGTAACGGTCGTTCGTTTTGGGCGCAGTAGAATTGACCTGTGCCATTAACAGGCAGCCAACGACCAGTGGCATGGTCAGTGAGATGATTGATTGTTTGATCACCGTGCCATTTTAGTTGGTTTGACCTGCCCATCTGATAGCGTTGGCTATCAATTGTTGCATGGTTGGGTTCTGAAAGGTACCTGGACCGTGACCGAGCGCTGTATAGAAAACACGGCCATTACCATAAGGCTTCGTCCAAGCGAGAGGATGTTGCTTGTCGCTCCACTCCGCGGTTGCCAGAATTTGAATTTCAGGATCATAAGCGGACATGTAGATTTCGTCTTCGACCTCAAAATCCGGAATATCTCTGGTAATTCGATGATCTCGATTGATCACATTAACAGTGAAGGTATCACCTGGCGGATGCCAATTAGCGTGTCCTCCGATTAGATCTACCGCCCGTCCACCAATACACCAGGCGGTTCCGTGAATGCCAACTAACCCGCTGCCTTGTTCGACAAACTGGAATAGAGCATCCTCCTGCTCGGTTGCTAGTTCCGGTAACTGTGCCACCGTTCCATCTTCTTGGCGAGCAGCGCGGGTAAATCCTGTACCGAAAACACATACATCGTAGTCGGCTAGATCCATTAGAGCGTTTTTATCATCTGTTAATGTGACAGATAGATCTGCTTCTTGAGTTAAAAAGTCACTGATGACCTCCGCACTGGCAGCAAAACCGTGATTGGCACCAGAAAGAACTAAAGTTTTCATCCCAATTTTTGGCGAGGTCCCCCGTCCTTCGGGTCGGGGAGGAATCGCCATCCTCCTTTATTGTTAGTTGTATACATAGCCATTCTCTCTCCAGATTAGCCGGCGGTCCTTCCAGCTAATTCCTTGAATGACACCTGTTGTCGTTTGAAGGTAAAAACCACCTGGTGGTCGTTTTCACCATGCCCAACTAAAGCCACCCCTGTGACTTTGTTAGAACCCGGACACTAATAATTGCTTGCCTCCGCCTTCTCTATTTCTGAGAATAAGAGTAAAAGGCTTTAAGTAAAACACAGCGGGTTACCAGGACGATAGCCGCATGACCTTGTTTAACTGCTAACGCTAAATCTTAGAACTGGAGAGGTACTCCTAACCGATCTAACGTAGTATACGAAATGTGTAGGCTAGTCAGCCACCCATCCTTCCGAGTGGGGTAGTCAAATAGTTTCAAATTCAAATTTCAAATTATGGTTTGAGCCGTTCAGTGGCAAGCTTATAATGAAACTGACTTGCCCGTGCGAGCCGATTCGTAAATCGCCAGGTTGAGTTCCACCGACCTTCGCCCTTCATGACCGTCTACAGCAGGTGTGATATCCTCCCGAATCGACCGAATAGCATCCTCAACCACGTTGGCAGGATAGTCAGGTAGATCGAACTCTGGTTCGCCATCGGTAAAGGCCCAAGTATCCGGCCCTAAACCG
>JASMLX010000164.1 GCA_030748495.1 Candidatus Poribacteria bacterium
TTTGACTAAAACGAGAATAGTATCTCACTCGCTTTTTTTCAAATACTAGCTGTTGCACTTACAAAAAAATCCGCCAAAGTATTTAGGGTCTGTTAACACTAAGAAGAGAAATCCTGTACAATGGGCTATGATGGAACTAACACAGGAACAATATGAAGAAATAAAGCCATCTTTACCCGGCCAAAGAGGAAAAGTCAAACTATCGAATCGGAAACTTCTGAATCGGATTTTGTCTGTTGCCGAGCAGAGGTGTCAACGGAGAGGTCTTCCCTCTAAGCTTGGAAATTGGCATTCAATTACAGGCGGATGAACCGATGGGCCAAAACAGGGGTCTTAAATGGCAGATTTGAAGCCTGGCCGGCAAAGCAAATCATTCCCGTCAGGATAGCAGGCTATTCATTAGATCGCACATCCGTGAAAGTGCATCCTGATGGAACAGGAGCATTAAAAAAAAACAGCCAGCCGTCGATTGGAAAACCAGAAGGAGGGTGGGCCACAAAAATCCATCTGCTGGCCTAAGATGCTGGTAGGGCAAGAGCTTTTCGACTCTCCCCCGGCCACGGTCATGATGCGCCGGAAGGAGAAGGTTGGTTGAAAGGCATCGATTGCCCTTTTGCCGGCTGCCCAATGATTATGGATCGAGCATATGAAGGAGATACGACTCGACCGCTGGCTTTAGACTTGATGTTCTCTGCGGTTGTTCCTGCCAAATCGAATCGCCTGGATCCCTGGGAGTCTGACCAAGAGCTCTACCAAAAGAGAAATGAAGTGGAACGATTGTTCAGCCGGCGGAAGGGATTTGGCCGGATCTTCTCTGGCTTGGACCAGCTGGATCGGATGTTTTCTGCTTTCGGGTTCTTGGTGCTGATTGTCGATTCGCTTAGATCGTGTTAACTAGCCCTAATTTAGTATCCCACTGAACAGGAAATAGGCATGTAAGGCCGACTAATGTCAGCGGTGCCATAAGCCGGGTTATCCTGCCAATCTGAAGACAGCAACTCGCCTGCTGGTGTCACAGACCAGAGAGGTCGCAACGATCCCAACTGGTGAGCGGCACAGATATAAGCAACCGCTTTGCTGTTCAGGTTCAGACCGGAAATAGGGGGAGTGAACTATGCAAGCATACGATGTACTAGCGTAAAATCAATCGCTGAAAATCGGCTTCGGCCAACACCTCTACTTCCAGTTCTAATGCTCGCTTTTGTTTAGACCCGGGTGACTCACCCACAACCAGAAAGTCCGTCTTACGACTGATGTGACCGGTAACTTTACCACCTAAATCCTCGATCTGTTGTGTGGCTTCGGCTCTGGTCATAGTTGTCAATACGCCGGTTAAAACAAAGGTTTTATCCACAAAGAAGTTGTGCCGATCAGACGAACTGGTAGTAGAAGCCTCAATAGCGGCGAGTTGCAAGCCGGCTTCCCGCAACCGTGAGATCAGATTCCGATTTTCGGATCGACTGAAAAATCCAACTAGACTATTAGCAATCTTTTCACCGATGCCATTAATTTCTTGTAATCGCTCAGTTGTTGCCTCCATGATGGCATCCATCGATAGCAGGTTTTCGCAGAGGGAAATTGCGACTGTTTGACCAACATGTTGAATACCCAGTCCAAATAGGACACGGGGTAGAGCGACAGTTTTGCTGTTCTCAATCGCTTGAAGCAAATTACCGGCTTTCTTTTCGGCGAATTTCTCCAGACCCAGTAAATCTCCCATTTGTAACTGATACAAATCCGCTACGGTTTTAACTAGATCTGCTTCGACCAATTGATCAACGATCTGTTCGCCGAGTCCTTCAATTTCCAAAGCAGAGCGGGACGTAAAGTGAGAGATTCGCCGTTTCCGTTGAGCCGGACATTCTGTGTTGACGCAACGAACTGCAGTTTCATTTTCAGATCTTTGGATTGGAGACTGACAGTCAGGGCAGAGATCGGGTAGGCGAAAAATCTGTTCCGTACCGTCTCGTTTGTCTGGTAAAACCTGAGTGATTTTGGGAATCACGTCACCGGACCGTTTCAGGATAACCTGGTCTCCGATACGAATATCTTTCCGAATCAACTCTTGCTCGTTGTGTAAGGTCGCATGGGTAATCGTTGCGCCTCCCACCTCCACCGGTTGTAGATGTGCAACAGGGGTTAATATCCCCATTCGACCGACCTGAACCTCAATTCGTTCAATACGAGTCGTCACTTGTGAGGCCGGGAACTTACAGCAAATAGCCCAACGGGGGAATTTAGCAGTTGTTCCTAGTACTCGTTGCTGTGTAAGATCGTTGACTTTAACCACAATTCCGTCTACTTCATAGTCAAGAGTATGACGAATTTGGCACAGTCGATGATAATAGTCAATTACGCTATCAATAGTGGTATGAATCTCATTGTATGGGTTGAGTTTAAAGCCAAATTTTTGAATCTCGTCTAGGGACTGTTGGTGTGTTTGTAGATCAATACCAAAACTGAGGTGGTAGAGAAAAATATCAAGGGGGCGTTGTGCCGTAATACCAGGATCCAGTAAACGGAGCGAACCTGCCGCCGCATTTCGGGGATTGACAAAAGGCGGTTCCTCATTAGCATCTCGCTGTTGATTAACCAGGTCTAAAGCGGCTTTGGGCATAAAAACCTCACCCCGAACCTCGATTTGATCCGGCATAGGCTCCGATGTAACTGCCTTCAAGCGTAGGGGAATCGATTTAATAGTTCGCAAATTTACCGTCACATCTTCGCCAAACTGACCATTACCACGAGTTGCGCCGTATGAGAGATAACCATTTTGGTAGAATAGTGCTACACCTAGCCCGTCGATCTTTAGTTCACCAATGTAGGTAATTTCCTGACCTGGTAATGCCTGCCGTACTCGCTGATCGAAAGATCGCAGAATTTCTGGATCGTAGGTGTTTTCCAGCGAAAGCATAGGACCATGATGTTGTATCCGGGTACCACGCGAATTTTCGACGACAGGTCCACCAATTCGCTGTGTAGGTGAATCCACAGGAGGTGACTGTGACTCTGCTGCTTCCAGTTGGCCAAGTTTCACCATCAACTGGTCAAACTCATAGTCAGAAATCTGGGGCTGATTCTCGACGTAGTATTTATGTTCGTGATAGCGGATCAACTCGCGTAGATCTTCGACTGGAAATGATTCAAAATCAGAACTCATAGGTTAATGTTGACCTCGAATAGTCGGAGAAAATAGGCTTGCCAAACGCCATTTTCTTTCTGAAAATCAATTTTGGCTTTTACCTGAATTTCTTGTCGCTTGCGACGACGGCCTCTCTCAGAAATCACGTCCAGCGAAAGCACCGCAGATGCCTGACGTGCGTAATCGACCTGAATTTTGACATCGTGAAATTGGAAGAGTAGGCGATCATAGACCTCAAATAGTTTCTTGAAAGTAGGGCGTACTTCAGCAAAATCGGCCGGGATAACGCCTGTACCCACACCGAATTGCGTGACGACATCATCTGATACTAGGTAGCCAAGTGCAAAATGAGATTCAATTTTATCGACCTCTTTCATACCGGCCACCAAATTGGAGAGGCTAGTCAGGTAATCGTTTACCTCCTGCTCGACGTCGTTAGCACGAATCAGTGAAATGTTGAGTGGTAGGTAGTCTTGATCGAGGTCAAACTTCAGTTCAAGAGATTGATAGTCAATTGATTGGATAAACAAAAGGAGATTCTTTCCGTACGGAATTTGGCGTAGAACATACCGTCCTAACTCATCAGTGGTAACGGTTTGATCAAGGTGAGTGATAGTTGTCTCCGGGATTGGATATTCTGTTTGCTGATCGCTGACAGCACCGGAAACGATACCGAAAGACGGCGGTTTATCCACTTCTTCCTGCGTTACCGTCGATTGCTGCTGACAAGCTATTACCCAAACAAGGAACAAGCCACAACAGATTTGGACGATCCTGCTGAAAGCAACTGTACTGAAAAAATATTGCACTTGTATAGGGCCCTATGATAGATTAAGTGGGTTTGTCCATCAGTGTAATAAATAAAAAATAAATTTACCTTCGCCCCAGCGGATTTCTCCGCTCTAGTCTCCGGTTGGGGGTACAATTAGGAAAGTGAAAAATGGCAAGAGAGTGTATGGTTTGTAAGAAAAAACCGATGACTGGAAATCGGATTAGTAATTCTCGGGTTCATACCAAGCGAAGGTGGTTACCCAATTTACAAAAAGTTCGTGTGCAAATGGAAGGTGGTGTCCGACGAATCCGCGTGTGTACACGCTGTATCAGAACTGGCAAAATCACTAAATCAATATCGCGAATGCAAACCGATACCCAATCTCGTCCGCTTTCGACTTGATTACACACCCTCAATTAAGTTAGGGGGCATGTTTATGAATTTAGAATTTACCACCTAACTATCCTACGGTTAAAGGTATTCACGCTCGAACAATTTTAGTTACTCCCTCCAAATTTCGCACTGCATCTAGGAGTTGGTCTAGTTGCTCTAAACCTGTCACTTCAACTGTTAACCTTTCAAATCCAGCCCCGCCCTCTTCAAACTGGCAGTTGATAGTATCCTTATTTCTGTCAGCTAGAATCGGTCCAAACTTTCCCTTTCTAATATTGACCTGAAGTCCAGCGATAGCTGTGGTAATTTCACCTAAAATTCCAGGGCGATCGTGACACTCAATGATAAGATCTACTGCATATCGTATCTGATCAATTGACTTCCACTCGATGTTAATCAGACGGTCAGGATCGTTCGGCAACCGTGAACAATTAGTGCGATGTACCGAAACACCGCCCCCACGCTTAATGTAACCGATAATTTCGTCACCCGGTATGGGGCGGCAACACTTCATGACCCGGGTGCCGGTCAGATCTATCTGGTTCAACTCGATGAGAGGTGTCGACTGGAATACCAGTGGTTTCTGGCTTTCAATCGTCACTTCTAGTTCAGAACGGCTATTTTTAGCTTGGTCCACCAAATTGATGATCTCACCGGCCGACAGTTCACCGTTACCAATTTGCTCTAGAAAATCTTCTGTATCTTGAAAATATTGTTGAGTAGGTGTCGAAGTATGAGCGGAGACCTCAGTACAGGCAGATGTGTGGGCAGGGTTATCCACTGTCGCGAAAGATTTCTCGCCCCCTACTAACGCTAGGAAGTCAGCCGATCTAAGATATGAGAGTAGATCGAGGTCAGATCGCCGTAGTTCAATCTGAAGCAGTCGCTTCCCCAGTTCGATGGCTTCGGTTCGATCCTGTTCCTTAAACCATTGTTTAATTTTATTGCGAGCACGGGCCGTTTTGACCCAGCGCAACCAATCTCGACCGGGATGACCGTTTGCGTTGGTATTAATTTTGACCTGATCTCCGTTTTGTAGTCGGTAACGGAGCGAGACGACCATCCCGTTGACTTCTGCACCAATGCAGGTGTTACCGACCTGAGTGTGAATCTTATAAGCAAAATCAATTGGTGTAGATCTCGAAGGAAGAGCAATTATGTCTCCTTTAGGCGTAAAGACATAAACTTCGTCGCCGAAGAGTTCGGTCTTGAAGGATCGGATAAACTGACCTGCTCCTTTTAACTCCTGAATGTCCTCAAGTGTTTGTTTCAACCACTTAAAAATATTTTGGCTGGGCTTACTCGAAGGGGCTCCTTCTTTGTAGAGCCAGTGGGCAGCGATCCCCTCCTCAGCCACGTTATGCATACTGTGCGTCCGAATCTGAATTTCGACACGACGGCCATGGTCTAAAATAGTCGTGTGGAGTGATTGATAACCGTTGGCTTTGGGTAACCCGATAAAGTCCTTAAATCGCTCGGGAACGTGTGGCCAGCGGGTATGAATTGCACCGGCCGCAGTATAGCAGTCAATGTCACGATTGACCAGAACCCGCATCCCAATCAGGTCATAGATCTCTTCAAAAGGGATTCCTTTCTCATTGATTTTTTGGTAAATACTATAGATGTTCTTGGGGCGACCACGTACGCTGGCATCAATCGACGCTTGTTGTAGAACAGCACTAATATGATTAGCCGTTTCCACCGCATAGGCTTCGCGTTCAGCCAATTTCAGGTTCAGAGCTTTAGCGATGTTCTTGTACTCATAAGGTAACAAGTATTTGAAAGATAGATCCTCCAATCGATTCTTGATTCGTGAAATACCGAGTCGATTTGCAATTGGCGCATAGATCTCCAGCGTCTCTTTAGCAATTTCTCGTTTTTTATCTTCCGACTGAAACTGCAATGTCTCCATATTATGCAATCGATCCGCCAATTTAATCAAAATCACTCGTACGTCTTGTGCGGTGGCCAGAAGCAATTTTAGATAGTTTTCGGCTTGCCGTTGTTCATCCCGGCCATGCTGTTGCAACGGATACTTACTGATCTTAGTAACGCCTTGAACTAGAGCCGCAATTGTGCCGCCAAATTTGTCGGCCAAGTGCCTTTCAGTAGCACTGTCAACATCTTCGATTGTATCGTGTAGCAAACCGGCACAAATGGTATTCAGATCTAGTTTCAGTGAGATTAAGGTTTTAGCCGTTTCGACACAGTGAGAAAAGTACGGTTCGCCTGACTTACGCCTTTGGCTGTTATGACACTGCTGTCCGTATTCGTAGCATCGGTTGAGCAGGTCGAAGTCTGCTTCCGGATTATAGGTCCTAATTTCTTGGATTAGCTGATTAGCACTCATGTGAAAGGTGGTTCCAAATCTGTTCCAGATTCTGCTTTAAGAGAACAAAACTGTCTTGGGCTGATTGTTTAGCCTGGACTCCTTGACGGAATAGTTGCGACTGATCAAGCTCTCTCGGTTGAGAGGTGGGCGGGAGTTCAATCCAGGTTGTAGCCAGCGAGGAGACGTTAATCAACTCTAATTCCTCGAAGACGGCTAATGCCGAGGTGGTGGTGACAGGTGAAATGCCTTGGCCTTGAACAAATTTAAGTAGATATTCCACATCTACCCCGGGTTTCCTCTCAGATTCAGTTACCAATCGCTGTAAGTGGCGATAGAGTTGCGCTAGAACTTGCCGCTCTGGATACTGTCGATTAAGCAACTGTTCCGCTATCGTAAAATCCTGATCGCTATATAACAGATGCAAGTAAATCGTTAAATTTACCCTCGATTGTTCCTGTGAAAGGGGGGATTGGGGATCATTAGCAAAGGCGAGGCCACACCGCTGGTGAAATTGCTCCAGTTCCAAAACTGGATGGCAGAATATAATATGGGTGACGCATGGCAGATGAGGTAGCGTTTCGCTTGAGACGATAGCATCAATTTGTCCGTCGGCCAACATCTCAGCCAAAATTTGCTTTTGCGGATTAGTCAGACCTGAATCACAACGCCCGATCTGACGACCACTGGAAGTCTGTAGATTCTGAAAACATTTTTCGATAGCCAAATCATCACGAACATAGATCACCGTTGGTTGGCTGCGGCCCAGCACTTTGGCTATATAGCCAGGTTTGCCACCTCGTACATTCCGCCGGTCCACCAGTTTAGCCCCGCTCGGTTGCATATTAGGTGGATAAACCTCTTGCTGTTCCTCTGATCGAGGTGGAGGGGGAACATTTCGCCCCACTGTTTCAATTTGGATGTCCTGGATCTGCAACTGTGGATTTTCCTGGTCTTGCCAGCGGTTAATTTCAGGTGAAAACGCCAGATTCAAGCGCACATTACGATTTTGCAAGGCAACGCAATGGTCAGCCATTCCAAAAGCAATTGTTTGAACTGTGCGATGACCGTCCGTCACTGAAAATTGCAAATGCCGACGATCGTGTCCTACAATACGAGGCTTATTTTTGACCTTTAAATTTCGGGTCACCAAGCACAACCGATTGTTCTCCATTCCTGTCGGCTCTAGTGCATTCAACTCTTTGAGAGCATTGAGCTCAATCTGATCTAGATCTACTTCGAAGTCGACTAGCAGCTTAGGTTGAAAATGATCTTCGGTCAAGTGTTGATCCGCAAACTGGTTGAACCTTTCCTCAAATTCTGGAATCTTTTCAGTTTTTATGGTAAAACCCGCTGCCGCTTTATGTCCACCATGTTTGACCAATAGATCGGCACATATGTTGAGCCCATCTGCGAGATTGATTTCGTCGATACCTCGACCTGAGGCGTGTGCGTATTCACCATTGATTGCTAGCAAAAAGGATGGACGGTGGTACTTGTCCTTGATTCGGGAAGCGACAATACCGATGATACCCGGATGCCAGTCTTGGTGTGCTGCTACCAGACTCTTCATTCTGCTCAGATCTTTTTTCTCTATCTGCTCGATCGCTTGTTGCTCAATTCGATCTTGCTGTTGACGACGTTCGGTATTAAGTCGATCTAAATCTTCGGCTACGGTCTTAGCCTCATCATCAGATTCAGTTGTCAACAACTGGATGACTTTATGTGCCGTATCCATCCGTCCAGCGGCGTTAATACGTGGCCCAAGTTGAAAACCGAGCGTATAGCCGTTCACACCCCGGTTTGGATCAACATTTGCCACTTGGCATAACGCTCGAATTCCGGGCCGCTGACGACGGTCTAGAGTCGATAATCCAACACGAGTTAGAGTTCGATTTTCTCCCACCAGCGGGACCATATCAACAACCGTTCCTAGCGTCACCAAGTCGAGTTGGGATTCCAAGAACGGATTCATTTGATTGTTGTCTGCAGCGTTTTTGCTTGCTATTCCCGTCGATTCGTCCAGATTGGATCCGTCATGTTGCTTGGTTCGAGAAACAATAGCCTGGGCTAGTTTGAAGGCAAGACCAATACCAGCTAATCCGTCAAACGGGTATTGGCTGTTGGGCATCTTGGGATTGATAATGGCATGAGCGGGTGGTAGTCGGTCGGGCGGTGGTTGGTGGTGGTCGGTGACAATAACGTCGATACTCAAGGTGTTTGCATGTTCTATTTCTGCAACCGACGTGACTCCGCAGTCAACTGTAATCAGTAATTGACAACCGTTACTAGCTAGAGTTTGAATCGCCTCTTTATTGAGTCCATATCCCTCATCAAATCGGTTTGGGATGTAATAATCTACCGCTACGCCTAAATGGCTGAAGAGACAAATTAAAAGGGAAACTGAGGTTGTACCGTCAGTATCGTAATCGCCGTAAATCCAGATCTGCTGATTTTGCTGAATTGCGACCTCGACCCGATCTACAGCCTTCTCCATGTCGTTGAGGAGAAAGGGTGAGTGTAGGTCCCGGCAGGTAGGGTGTAGATAGGACTGAGCATCTGAAGCGGTTTCAATCCCTCGTCCAATCAGAATTTTAGCCAACATCACGGAAATATCGAGTTGTTTGGCTAGTCGATCTGCTAAGTCGTTATCTGATGTCTTGAATTGCCACTGCTTCATCAAAAAATTAAGAATTTAGAACGTAGGAGTCTACTATTCTACACTAACTATTCCCAGACTGGAAATCGGAGACTGGAAATCAGGCTTATTCGATAAGCCGTTCAGATTGAGCGATTAACGATCACACCACTCCCCATCAGGTGTCCATTAGTATCTCTTCCGATACCGAGATAACTGGAACTGGCGGTAAAAGAACGTTTATGGATCTTACTCGGTGTATCTTTAGCGCGTGTCAATTGGGTGGCACGGGTCCGAGTCTTTTGCAGATCCAACATTTCGAGTCGGTTTATTTGGGTCAGCGGCTTGCCCATTTTCAACAAATTCCTGTCGGTAATATCTCAGGTTGAATGAATGTTCGCTCGGGTTTCCTCTAGATCAAAACAATCATACTGATTATCGTGCATAATCTTATCCGCAATGGTCATGGCCTGTTTTTCAGTCAAATATCCTTCGTTGATCTCAGCAGTCAATGCTTTTCTAATCTCCCGACGCGCTTGAATAGCGTAGGCTAGCGCACTACTTGGCCACTGGGTGTCACCACCAAAAGCGAATAATTTATTGATTGGAACCGTATGGATAAACCGTCGTAGAAAGCCGCGGGAACTGTAGGGATCAATACTCCAAGCCCAGCATAAATCTACCCAGACGTTCCGATAATGCTTGGCCAAAGCCACTAATTCGTTGTTATAGGGGTAGGCGATATGCATCAGAACAAATTTGGCTTGTGGATATGCGGCTAAAAGTTCGCACATATTCCCGGCTGAAATCCGAGAAACCGGCATTCGGTCATTGCCTGCATAGTAACCGGTATGGATTTTGAACGGGAGGCGGTACTGGGTCGCTAACTCGAGACCTCTGGCCCAAGCCCAATCACCCAGACAAAGCCGGGTTGCCGTATCAATCTGGTCGGCCGGTTTCCTCAAAATTAGATCTAGTGCATGACCAGCTTCATCTTCAGTTCTAGCTGACCAATTCAGCGTTCGGTTATAGGCGTGTTGTGACTTGACCGCAACAGCGACCGGCGCATATTTCTCGAAAATAGCTTCCATGGCTTGCGACAAGCCGTTGAGATCATTAACACTAACACCAACCTCGGTCTGAATAGCCTGTGTGTCTACCTGCCCGTTGCAGAAACCTGCCCATGATAAATCGTAAAGGAAAAAATCCGGTCCAGAGCAATCTGGCAGACAAGGCCAACAAAAGTCGTCAGTCTGCACATGATCCAGGTTGGCCACCTCAGATAGTAACCGATACCGTTCACCTGCCCGGCAAAGCTCTAAGGTTTTATGCTGATTCTCTATCAGGCTATCGGAGGTAAGCTCATCAATCCCATAAACTGATTTGGCTATCAGTCGTACAGCCTCTCCATACCCAGTAAATTGTGTGGCCTCCCAAGCCGGTTGGATGGCCTCAAACCGCTGAACTAAATCTGGATTTGACTTGTCCGTTAAATTACGGAGGGCTTCAGCTGTTGCACCAGCGGTATGAAGATCGGCGGGGACGTAGTTGGTGAATAGGTCTTGCAGAATATCTGGTTGGCTCTGCAACCATCCGTCTTCTTTCTGCAAGTGTTCGTGAGTATCAACCAAGCGAATATTTTGGATATGACCATCAAGGTTTGTCGACACTTTCCTTCCCCCTTATCCCAAGCTCAAGACACCTGAAAAACTAATTTTTGATTATAACAGAGGTCACAGACAAAGTCAAGAATGCCTCAGACCGATTAGGAACTCTCAGAGAGATAATAGACTCTTTAAGACCTAACATAGATAGGCGTAATATGGAATTTTGGCCTCAATTAACTTAACATTTGGGGCAATCTCTTGATATACCTGTGGTCAAAAAGTTTAGGAGGTATCTTAATAAGGGTTGGGGTTGAACTTTGCTGACTATCATCTTTGTCCTGGTGGATGACTGGTACAGACAAAAGGATATCCATCTTTTAACAGGGAAACCAAGTACCAAACCGGCTTTTGGCCATAGTGAAGGTTATCGCCCTGCTCCTAGCGATAGATTACTTCCCTTTCCCTGCAGAGACTCAATTTCTCGGTTTCATGTCAGAAAATTACCTTCCTCTGTTCCCCAAACTCCTGACCTAAAGAGTGGGTTATTCTGTTGCCTACCAACCTTTAGACCAGTTTCTGCTAGACACCAAACCACTGCTAGTGGTCGGGTATCAGCGGGGTAAAAAGAGGGGGCATTTTACCAGCAGCACCAACTATGGTGTCGGTGGTAGCCACCCAATGAAGTATTTCGGCTATCAACTGGTAATGCGGGCCACACTGGAGGGGGCCGCTGGCTTTGGAGTTGGTCTCGGCAAATATTGAGGAGCAACCGGCGGTAGAAGAAGTGCTTGCACTTGTCTTCAACAGTGACATCTTTGGTGCACCAAGGTTTTATTGACGGTTAATGGCTACAAGAGTTAAGAAAACACCAAGGAAACCGTTGGTAGGCTGCCAAACGCAGGAAGCGGAAGGTTCAAAAGCCAAAAGCGTTTGATGATCGCCTTAACCGTCTCAGGCAGAGAATTGAAAGCACCTTCAACTCGATCCAGAATAGCGGTCATAACCTGGAGAGGTTGTTTAGCTAAGATTACAAGCTACACTCCGAAACTAGGGTCTGTTAACACTAAGAAGAGAAATCCTATATAATGGGCTATGATGGAACTAAGACAGGAACAATATCAAGAAATAAAGTCGTCTTTACCCGGCCAAAGAGGAAAAGTCAAACTCTCGAATCGGAAGGTTCTGAATCGGATTTTGTCTGTTGACGAGCAGGGCTGTCAATGGAGAGGTCTTCCCTCTAGGTTTGGAAATTGGCCTCCAAACTACAGGCGGATGAACCGATAGGCCAAAACAGGAGTCTTAAATGGCAGATTTGCAGCCTGGCCGGCCAAGCAAATCATTCCCGTCAGGATAGAAGGCTATTGATTAGATCGCATATCCGTGAAAGTGCATGCTGATGGAACAGGAGCATTAAAAAAACGGTAAGCCGTCGATTGGAAAGTCAGGAGGAAGGTGGACCACAAAAATCCATCTGCTGGCCCAAGATGCTGGTAGGGCAATAGCTTTTCGACTCTCCCCCGGCCATGGTCATGATGCACCTGAAGGAGAAGGCTGGTT
>JASMLX010000165.1 GCA_030748495.1 Candidatus Poribacteria bacterium
GCAGTGATCTCGATCGATCCGGCTACTGCAGACTCCCCGGATGTTGGTCAGACGCTGGATTTTAATGTCAACATTGCAGACGGAAAAAACATAGCCGGATTTGAGTTTAAGCTGACCTATGATGAAACGGCACTGGAGTTTATCGAAGTCAAGTTGGGTGATTATCTACCTGCTGGTGCCTTCGCCGTTCCGGCCAAAGCCGATGCGGGAAGCGTTCTCTACGGCGCAACGGCTATTGGGACCACCGCGGCTAAAGCAGCCGGTACATTGGCTACCTTCACCTTCAAAGTGGTGGCTAAAAAAGACTCCGCGATTGGCTTCTCCTCGATTAAACTAGCAGATGCGGGGGCCCAAGAATTAGCCTCAACCAACAGTGGTACTGTCATAAATGCGGGTACTGGCGGAGGAGAAGATAGCGGGGGCAAAACTGACAAAGGTGATGGTGGCCAACCGCCGGTAGAACCCGTTTTGCTTGGTGATGGCGCGACTATCTCTGCTAATCCAGCCGAAATCAAATCCCCTGCGGCGGGCGAAACTTTAGCTGTTGATGTCAGTATTGCGGGCGGCGAAAACGTAGCTGGATTTCAATTCACGCTAACTTATGATGAAACGGCACTGGAGTTTGTCGAAGTTAAATTGGGTGATTATCTGCCTGCCGGGGCCTTTGCCGTTCCCGTCAAAGCCGATGTTGGTTCCGTCTTATATGGGGCCACGGCCATTGGTGCCAAAGCCGTTAAATCCAGTGGAACTCTGGCTGCGGTCACGTTCAAAGTTTTAGAGGCCAAAGTTTCTGACATCGGCTTTAAATCGGTACAATTATCCGACCCTAATGCGCTGGAGATCCCTTCTGGGACGATAGGTGCTAAGATCATCGCTAAAGAGGCTGATCCTGTGATTGCCGAACCAAGCGACGAAGGGGGGGCAGGACAGGCGATCATCTCTATAGAGCCAACAGTGATTGAAACGCCACCTGTGGGCGTGGAATTTACTGTTGATGTCAGTATTGCGGGCGGCGAAAACGTAGCCAGCTTTCAGTTCACGCTGACCTATGATGAAACCGCACTGGAATTTGTCGAGGTCAAGTTGGGTGACTATCTGCCGCCAGGAGCCTTTGCCGTTCCTGTCCAAGCCGATGCTGGTTCTATCTTATATGGGGCCACTGCTATCGGTGCCAAAGCTGATAAATCCAATGGAACCTTGGCTGCGGTCACGTTCAAAGTTTTAGAGGCCAAAGCTTCTGACATTGGCTGTAGATGGGTATTATTAAAAGCCCCTAATGGCCTGGCGATTCCTTCTGGGACTGTAGCCGCTAAGATCATCGTCAAAGAGGCTGGTCCTGTGATTACCAAACGGGAAGAGGGTGGTAAATCTCTCAACCTTAAAGCCACCATTGCAGCCGAAGGGCCTGTCAACCTACAGACGGCTGTTGCCGAATACGAAGACGGGAAGGTGGCTGAGAGGGGCACCTTCATCGAGTATCAGGTCAAGTTTGGTCAGTATAGTGCGCTTAAAACCGGTGGGATTTACATTCATACCGACAAAGGCAACATCCTGGGACCGGACGGAGAGATTCAGGCTATGAGATTAGTGGAAGGCGACAGTAAATGGGCACACAATCGAATCTCACTTGATCCGATTGCTGGCGAGAAGATTGTGGCTATTACGGCTGGTACCAAGGTCGATTCTGCGCCGAAGGGCTTATTCAGCATGTTGGTCGATAACATCCAACTAACCGATGGCGAGAAAATCGTGGAACCGATCTGGCTCTCCACCGAAGATGCTGAAGATCAAGGAGACCTCGAAGTCTACGGCGAAGTCGTTGGTGTTGAGGATCCTGTCCTTGGGGTTCAGGAAGACGAAGTGGCGGTCGAGCCCAAAGACAAGATGCTGACCAGTTGGGGACAGATCAAAGCCAGATAGTAACCGATCTTTTCTAAGATTTCCTTCTCCAAGCCTGTCGTGGGCCATCTGCCCATGGACAGGCTTTTTTTGTTCGTATCCACTGCTACACACAACCAGTTTGAAGCATACAACAACCTGGGTATATATATATGGTGAGGTCATACAGTTCCCGACAAACGCCTCTCCGTAATTCTCTTCAGAACGATATGAAGGCAAAACATCCTGTAACCGTTCGCTCAATCCTGATCGGTTGTCTGCTACTGCCGGTCAACGCCTACTGGATCGCCATGGTGGAGATGGTCTGGCACGGATTTCACTTTTCTGCTACCTCCATCCCACTAAATGTGATCTTCATTATCTTTTGTCTGATGCTGATCAATGGCTTGATCGAGCGGTTTTGGCCTAAGTCAGCGCTAGGGCGAAACGAACTGCTGGTCATCTACATTATGCTGGCCACTACCACGGCGGTAATTGCCCACGATAATATGGTCAGTTTGATGGGCCTATTCACCCACGCCTTCTGGTTTGCTACTCCTGAAAATGAGTGGCAGCAGATCATTCAGCCCCATCTACCCAAATGGCTGGTGATGGATCAGATCGAGATCACGCGGCCTTTTTATGAAGGGGGTGTGAATTTCCTTTCCCAGCGTTACCTGGTACACTGGATTGTACCTATTGTCAGTTGGACCGCTATCGTTAGCTTGATCTTCTTTCTGCTGGTCTTCACCAATGTTTTTCTTCGTCGTCGATGGATCGAAGAAGAAAAATTGGTCTACCCGATTGCCCAACTCCCGATAGAAATGACACAACCGCAATTTCAGTTTTTTCGCAACCGTAAAATGTGGGCCGGCTTCTCAATTGCAGCGGTAATTGAGATCGTCAATGGGTTGAACTTCCTGCAACCGACGGTTCCACTGATTCCGATCCGTGAAAAAGAGGCCGATCTGTCGCTCTGGCTAACTAGCAGTCCCTGGAATATGATCGGTACCACCTATCTGCACCTGCGGCTGTTTCTGCTGGGATTGAGTTTTCTACTCCCCCTGGATCTCAGTTTTTCAACTGTCTTTTTCTACTGGGTGCGTAAGGCGCAGTTCATCGGTGGCAAGGCCCTTGGCTTTTACTCTATCCCATACTACCCGTTTCAACCCCATCAGGGAATCGGTGCGGTTTTGGCCATTTTTGTCATCTTGAGTTGGTCGGGTAGAGCCTATTTCGGTCAAGTTATCCGCCAAGCAGTTAAAGGGTCAACTAGGAGATCACCAGGTTCAGAATCGGCAGAACCGATCTCCTACCAGACCGCCATTATCGGGATGGGAATTTGCGCCGTTGGCCTCTATCTCTTTTCTACCCGGGCGGGTATGTCGACCTGGGTTTTTATTTTGTTCTTCTCTCTGTACCTGATGATCTCGGTAGTGATAACCCGCATCCGTGCTGAACTCGGCCCACCGGTCCACAACATGGGCGGGGTCAATCCACAAACTGTTCTGACCACCGCTGCGGGCATGCGTCCATTCGGCCGACAAAATCTGGTTGTCTTCACCCTCTATTCTTGGTTCAACGGCTCCAATCGTAGCCATCCGATGCCGCACCAACTCGAAGGATTCAAGCTGGCACAGCGGACAGGTCTTCAAACCCAGCCACTGGTGTGGGTGATGGCCTTTGTCATCGTGCCGGCCGTTTTCTCCGCTTTTTTGATCTACCTCTACTCCCTTTACCAGTATGGTGCGTTGGTGGCTGTCGATGCCCCGGGACAGGTAATCGGCCCCGGCAATAGCACCTACAACCAGTTGGCCAACTGGCTCCAATTCCCGCAAACTCCGGATACCTACGGGACGCTGGCCATATTGGCTGGATTCGTCTTCACTACTTTTTTGGGTGTTATGCGACAGTTGCTGCTCTGGTGGCCGTTCCACCCAGTGGGTTATGTTCTTGGTGTTAACGGTGGCACCTTGGACCATTTTTGGTTTGTCATGCTGATCGCCTCCAGCATTAAATTGACTCTGCTAAAGTACGGCGGGATTGGCCTCTATCGGCGATGGCTACCTTTTTTTCTGGGGCTGGTCCTAGGCGATGTCGCGATTGGTAGCTACTGGTCTATCTTGAGTGTGATTATCGAAACCCCGCTCTACGTGGTGTGGTTTTGGTAACCGGATTTTGGTGGTAGTTCCGACTGGTGCCTCAACACCAAGTACTGATCTGACCCGGCAGTCTGCTGACCACCATGCAACTTCTAGCTATTCTGTGAGAAAGGTTTATCTTTGGTCATCACAATTTTGTGGCCGCAAAGATTATTGGGAGAGGCTAACACTAATCCCGTCGAAAGAGTAATAGAATGGTATTGAGATCTTTAGCCTTAATTCACCGACACCCAATCTAACTGATCCGGGTTCCATTCAAAAACTTCCAGCGGACCGAACTTCAGATTGATAGTCAGACTTTTTGGCGTAGGTGAAGCATCAAACTGGTTGAAGTCACGAACCACGACATAGGTATGTTCCCCATCCTGTATTGTTTGGCAAGCGGCAATAAAATCGGCTAAGTTTTGGGTCCTCTGTCCGTTGATTTCCAGTATTACTATCTTGGAGTTACCGCTGCGTTCACGTCGTCCAGCCCGTGAAAAACTACTGCCAGCTTCAGCATGTGGCATATAGACTCCATCGATATCAAAATAGAGAAGATGTCGTAACTTAGGGGTAATCTGGTGGAAAATCGCCCCACCGAACCGAACAAACTTGCGGATTTTCTTTTGCTCCAAGTCTTCAACCGGCACTTTGATTTGTACCATTTCTCCGTTTCGGTAGATATCCAATCGTATCTCTTGGCTGACATGTTGATTCAGCGTTGCATCAAAGGTGTAAAGGTCATCGCGAATAAGTTTGTCGTTAATCCGGTAGATGACGTCTGAAGCACGAAGACGATCGATTCCTGTTGTCTGTGGAACAATTGACTCGATCTGAATCACACGAGGGGTTCCGGTCTGTGGCATACCGATTTCCTCTCGACACGATTCGGGCAGGCGAAAATGGCGAATAGCCTCGCCGATAGAGATCAATTCCAAATCGACACCAATCTCACCTCTTTGGATGGGCTGATTCTGTTGGATTTTAGCCAGTGCATCCTTCAGGTAATCAATCGGCAGTTCAAAACTGGAGGTATCTGAACCTCGAGCGTGAATAGCGACAACATCCCCTTTGGTGTTCCAGACCGGGCTGCCACTAGAACCGCCGGTTCGATCAAAGGTAGTATGCAGGTAGCTAGAGTGGCGATCCCCTTTGTTGACGTTTAGGTTAGCTACGGTACCGTATTTGATAGAATACTCTTCTTTTTCATTGTTGCCAATTAGTAGCAGTTCATCTCCCATGGACAAATCTCGCCAGGAGCCAAATGATACCGCTTGCAACTCAAAGAGTACTGTTTGGGGGTCCATTTGATAAAAGCCGAAATCGTGAGTCGGATCATAATATAACAGCCACGCTTCGGTGAAACTACCGTCGTGAAAATTGATCTTAATATAGGAGGGGCCACTTCCTGTCACATGTTGGTTGGTAGCGATAAGCCCGCGTTCAGCGTCGATGATAAATCCGGTGGCGAAACTGACCCCTTTTGATTCGACACCAAAGACAATTTCTGAGGAAGTTTCGATATTTACCACCATCGGCTTGGAATTCTCAATCTGCTCTGACCAATCGTAGGCGACAACAGAGTGACAGATAAGCGCATCTACCACTAACCCTAATAGAATAATCCAAACCGAAGTGAGATTTTTACCAAAGATCGTCATTATTTTAGTACCTGCCTGTTTTCTTTAAGTTTTAATCTGAAGTGGAAATCACATAGATTCTTTCTTTTTGGTTATAGCTAACCTAGATTATATCCTAATTATTATTATAGGTAAAACTGTAATTTCAGGCTGTTTTAGCATCAGCCAGTCGAGCCTAAAGGAATAAACAGGTCTTACTTCACACTATTTTAAATGATCTCAGTAACAGGAGTGCGCTCTAATGAGTGACTTCCGCATCAACACCAATACGACGGCACTAGCGACCGGATACCGCTTTGGTCAAGCCCTGCTAAGATGAAGACGGCCATTGAACGCCTGTCTTCGGATTTACGCATCATTCGGGGTGTAAGCGAAGAATCCAGGTTGTGGTTAAGAGGTAATATGTAACTTGTGTAGGGGCCAAGCAAATGAGATAGAACCTAGTAGACAAAATAATAGTTTTGGTTGGGATAGAGGTTTTTGGAAAAGACGTCTGGTGCTTGGCTCAAATAGATTGAAATTTGGTATCAGCCTGGGCCAAGCAAACAAAGACAGGTCCAAATGAAGCCCAACGGCTACCATTCAGTTTCTGGTTGGAGAAAGCATGTAGACATTTGCTTGGCCCCTACGGTTTTGAGTCCCCCTCTGACGATTAAAGATCGCCTCCACGAATGTACACCGTACATTTTCGCCCTTAGCAAAGGGGAGGAAGTCTGAAAAACAGGTGGGTATCTCCACAGATTTTTCACTTTTTCACTACCTTCAGAATGACAAGGCCGGTTTTTAGCGCCTAGCCAAGTCGTTTGTCATTCTGAGCATAAGTGAAGAATCTAGTCGTGATATTGAACAGGCGATCAAGCATAATAATGTCTGGTGTAGGAAGCAGGCGGTAATGGTCTGTTTATCTGAACGGTGAAGTTTTTATGATCTATGTGACGAAGAGAGGCGAAGACTGGAAATCGCCGACAGGAACATTACTAACTGAGGCGGCCAAAGCATTAGAAGACACTGTACCGGCCTTGATACGAGTGCTACAAGATGTAGATCCAACAGTTCGCGCTAATGCGACCGACGCTTTAGTACGGATTGGCACTCCTGAAGCAATCCAGTCAGTGCTAACAGTTCTTAAACAGGCATTGCAGAACGAGGATTCAGCAGTCCGTGCCAATGCAGCCAAGTTATTAGAGAAAATAGGAACACCTGAAGCGCTGAAGGTGCTCAAGGCGAATACAGCCGATCAGCCCTGAAGAACCTGACAGTACCGAATGCCAGTGACGGCCGGATGTCGAACAGGGCTTGAGGCAATAATTCTAATACTCCCTACGCGTGACTAGCCGCTACGGCAGATCTACGTCTAATGGGAGTTGTCTTTATCAGCGAACTTCGCTGTGTGTGGGATCTCTGATGAACCCTGATCGGGCGAAATAGGGCTTTAAATTACAGGTCAGCCCGCAATAATCCACCAAACCCCGAGTGATGGCGGGATGTAGGGCCAAGTATGAACTCAGTTACAAGACACCGGTAAGAAGAGCAAAACGACCGCTGAGTGATCAGACCAACGCTAATTAACGCGCTTCTCCCCCCCACGGGATCAGCACCACTATTACCTCACCTACCCCCGTGGTAAAAATAGTTGAAAGTTACTCCTCAAAACCAGAGCTCGAAATCCTCTTTATCAAATTTTTTAGAATGGTATTCGACCTGATCACCCACTGATACGGTTTCATCATTGGGTAGGTGAGTTATGGATTTTATATAATCCAGTTTTTCTTGATTTTTCTCAATTGCTATATCCCGAGGCACGGGTTTGTATGTTTCACCTTTAGGATTGACAATTTGACAATCTAAACCACTTTCACCCTTCCTATTCTGCAGGGCTTGGACCATAGCCCAATTCTTACCTTGAGCCGGATTTCGAACAGACTTGACCATCAGAATAGCTTTAGTACGGTTCGTCCCACTTTCTGTCACAATCAGTACGTTGCCTCTCTGGAATTGCTCCAGGTCGGAACTGCTGTCACATTCAACCCAGGCTCCACCGTCAGCATTCAGAGAGACAACTCTCATCGAGGTATCGTTTAAAGATTCGTCCTTGGTCGATGTCGAGCATCCGATCAAACTAAACAAACATAAAACCAATAATAAATTAATGGATTGGGTGGCTATTTTACTTGTCCTGTGAGAAATAGTGGTATTTCCATTCATATCATTTTTCCTGTTTTCAATGTTTTCAATTTTGAAAAAATGTCCTTAGTCTCTACAATATCTCCTCTTATTTGTTTGTCATCTACTGGCAATTGGGCAATTGAAGTAAGAATAGACAGAATAGTCGACCGGCACTAATGCCAGGCTACCCGCCAACTGGAGCTTATTGTACCAAAAATGGGGTTAGTGTCGATTGAAGATTGAGGTGGCCCCACTGTTTGGACAGAAACTGGTTCATCTTAAGGTGTAGAGATCCCTTTCTGATTGAGTTTAATTAATTCGATTTGACCGCCGGCGGAAAATTAGTACAGATAAGGAACAAAAAAACAGCTCTGTTTTCGGTAGCTTTCAAATTCCGGATAACGAGATAACGAACGGTCTTTCTGCCTCATGTTCGGGAACCACACCACAATCATCATTGCGGCCAAGCAGGCTATGGGGATCCAGTGCCTGGCGAGTAGGCCAAATCCGAGATAAATCAGAAGTTCACCCAAATAGTTAATGTTGCGGCAATATCTGAACATGCCATCCTGGATCAGGCTACTGGGCTTTAATTTTAAGGCCATGTGTTTCTGCATGTCGGTAGCGAAATGAATGAACACACCCAGCGAGTACATACTGACACACATGCTGGAGTACCATCCGGGGACTTCAACCGCCACGTTGTCATTAAAATATCCTGAGGTGATAATCCAAGGGGAAACCCAGTAAAGTGTCATCCCAAACCACATATATAATCCATACCATACGCTGCTTGGTTGTTCCCATCTTTTGTCGGGAAAGATCCGGCTTTTTAGCAACCAGAGTATCCCATATGTTCCGTGAAGCGCCAGATAGGTCCAAGCCGTCTGGTTTTCCCATCTATTATAAAAATAGATCAGAAAAAGAACTATAGGTGCGGTTGCACCTTTGTGTATATCGATAAAATGTTTCTGTTTCATATTCCGACTCACTAAAGATTGGTGGTAGATTCTTCCAGGTGAAAGCGGTTATATCAACATTTCTTACTCTATTGCAATTGTAGCATATGGGTTAGAAACGAACCCCGGTCAGCCTTTGAGAAATTGAACTGAGTTGGTGGCAAGATCCCCAAGTGAGTGGCTTTAAAAATGGGTCTATGGTAAACCAATTCTGGTGAAAATGAAACTTGCCATTGAAACAATGACATAAAGTCGAGCACTTAAACTCTTGATGCGAGTGGGAGGGATATACTGCCAAGCGGGAATGTAGTTTAAGATACCGTCATAATTGTATTCCGAATCCATCACACGAAATTGAGAAAGAAATTTCGTCAGTCTGAATAAAAATATCTTCTGTCCAGACTATGTTTTTGGTTACCAGCTCCAACATTCGATACTCATCATTTCTGAAGATCAATATTGTTAATGTACTTAGTTAAATTGTAGCACCAAACAGGGTAAAATAGTTGGCCCATAGAGGTACTGTAGTCTTGGTAAATTTTAATTTCTTTCAAGGAATTGATAGGAGATAAAAGTTTAAAGGAGATTTGCTTTAGATTCTGGTAGAATTGCCGACGAGATGTCCACCCAGTTGGTCGTCAATATAGGGGAATTATCACGGTTTCCCGCTATTCACTTCATCCTATCGAGTCCTCATACAAACCCCGGGGTAGCCAGAAACTTCTGTCTCTCTGGTTATCCGGGGGAATTAATTTTTCGCCCGTAACCTTGCCACGCTGAATCCTTTCAATAATCGGATGCACTGGCTTAGCGGTATGTTCGTCCAGGTACATGTACCCAATACCGTTATCCCTGAAGGTATTGAACCGTTGGCTGATCTGAACAATGGTTTCAGCTGCCTTTGGGATCTCAAAGTCGCCGAAATGTGCTCGGGTAGACCATACACTGGCTAGTCCTATTACATCCTCTTCGAATAGAGCCTGAACGTTTCGGCTGCACCGTTGTATCCAGTAAGGCCAAACCACGCATTCATAGCCTAGAATCTGTTCCACTTCCTTTTTGCGTGCCAAAGGATTGAGCACGCGGTTGTATTGTTGGATAAAATGCGATGGCCCCATAAATTCTACCGCCAGTTTCGATCCTGCCTGCTCCACTACTAAGTCTGCCCGTTTCCGGCCAAACGGCACCTGGATCTCCACATTCCCTTGTGGATATGTTAGTTCAATCAACCGTTTCAGCACCAACTCGTCAAAACTGCGCCTAGCGTTCCCCACCCTTTGCGGATGAGGTGACGAAATCTCTCCTCGGCCCCACTACGGTGCAGATCTAATTCATTCACCCGCAACACACCTTCCTCGTCCTCGCTAGCCAGGGGCTGTAAAACAGCCGGATCGACAGCCATGATTTCTGCGGCATCCGTCAACGAAAGCAATGCGCCGCAGTAATTATCCGAATCGTGCAACTTGAATACGCCTTCCGATCTTGTTATCCAGGCCATATGAGATGCCTCCGTACTGTTACCACCTTGTGACCAGGTGCTCTTAGTTCGCCGTGCTCCAACTTCTCTTCGTCATCCTAACACGAACTGCCTCCAACATCAAGACATCATCAGCGCGGAAAATTACTATCTTTTTCTACATGTAATCCTACTGACTGATCTTTTTCATCAATCCGGTAAAAATTTCCCTCTTTTTACCATACAGGCCGGTGTGTCCATTATGCGGGCAGAGCGGGAGATTGACTACGGTTGGTTTTTCATGGGAGGTAAGCGGCGTGAGAACTACGATGATTGGTGGCGTTGCGAAATCAGTTTTCAACCCGACCTGGATGAGTTATTTGGCGTTTCCCATAACAAGCAAGGTATTCAACCTACCCCTGAATTGAGATCTATTTTAGAGCCGGATTTAGAGGAGGTGGCTAAAACACTTCACCGGCGCGTCAGAGAACGGTTTATTCAGGTTGCTAAAGAGAAAGCCTTTAATGCCAGTGTCAACCAGGCTAATACCAAATCTCAGCTATTGCTATCTATCGATGAAAATTCAGACAGCCTTAGAGCCAACGTCAGTTTAGAATTGGCCGAGTTTAAGGGGTCGGATTTCTTCCGTGTCCACTATCAAGATGACGACTTAATTCAAATTCAACTTAATCGTCGGCATCCATTCTATCGTCAATTTTATCTTAGATTGGAAGAGTCGGAGGAATTTCAACCCACCAGTGTTAAAAAAGCGTTTGATTTGTTCTTGATCTCGTTTGTTAAGGCTTCCTTTAATCTTTCTGAAGACGATAACCTGAACCAACTTGACCCTCATCAACTGGAATCATTAATTTTGAACTGGAGCCGGGTGCTGAAAATCTACTTGTCCGATTAGTTAGGAGTCAAAAAGACATTGTAGAAAATAAGGATTATACTCCTACGCTAGTTCCCCAATTACCGGACGACGAGAAGAAGGAACTGGCGGATTTCTGTTTGCATCTGCATCAAACAATGCAGGAACTACAGGCTGGAGATGTTCTCCATCAAGAGTTGACCCAGATACAACTCGAACTCCTGACCCAGATTGATCGGCTCAATGATAAGAATAAACTAGCAGTGGGTGAAGGTCGATGGGCGTTAGTCCTTACCAAGACTGTTATCATCGATTTACTACTCCAGGGGTGGCGTTTTAAAACGGAAGGGTTTGAAGTTCTGATTGACAAAGATCGAATTGAATTCGAACGCAGGGATGGCAAAGCTAACAAGGTATCCACCAAATCTCAGCTATTGCAGGCACGCGATGAGCAGCTATCGGAGCCCGCGGTCAGAAAATTCGTTCACAAAATGGAACGCCGTCGACTAAATCAACAGGGTTGGCATTCGATCTATTCCTTGATGCGTGATGGTCGAGAGTTAGCCGATAAACTCAGGCAAGCTAAAACCGATTCAGACTTGAGTGTCATAGTTGACCCCTATCTTCAGTTTGTAGATCAAGATGCCATCTGTGCTCACACCAGCTTGAATCTAGCCGAGGTCTGGCTATATTTCCGCTATACTTACGGTTACACTGCAAAGATCGGTTCCGGGTCGGTCAATCATGATTTTGGTCCGAGATGCGGCGGCAGTCAATCATCCTGTCATTGGCATTGCGGCGTTGGGTAGTTCGATACCTTTACTAGCCGTGCGGGACAGGTGGATTGGTTGGCATGGTGAGACTTTTCTGGAGAAACTGACGCAAGATTTCATCCCGTCCAAGTTGGAATGGTTAATAAAGCAGGTTGAAGTGCAGATTAATCAGATCTACATTCCAGACTTAGTAGATGAACTGGAGATTAGCCAAGATTCGTTGACCACCCCAAATGTAGAAACGATTGAGTCGTTGGCGTTTTTTGAACTGGAGGAATTCAAGAAACACCGGGAAGAAGGAGCGCCTGAGGTTCTAAAAACATCGAATCCCGACGACTGGTCCGAAATATCAAAAACCTTTCTGTATCGAGGCAAGAGAGCCGACGCATTGGCTAAATTACTAAGGATAAGACGTAACTCCCCAGGTACTCAAACTGCCTGATCTAGGGCCTCATAAGCCGGCATGACTATGCTCGGCAAGATGCCAGCA
>JASMLX010000166.1 GCA_030748495.1 Candidatus Poribacteria bacterium
GCCCTGCCAAAGGAAGATTTTGGAAGTTCGAGTGCGATTCACACTCATTTCCTTCGCTGGGCGGAAAGTGGTTTTTTTGTTAGTCTTTGGCGAGCAGGACTGGCTGAATATGATGAAATGGAGGGCATCTCCTGGAAATGGCCAAGCATAGACGGAGCCACGGTAAAAGCTGCCCTAGCTCAAGAAACAGTCGGTCCGAATCCAACCGATAGGGAAAAAAGGAAGCCAGCCAAATTTGTTAGTCGACGGCTGTGGAGTCCCCTTGTCACTGGTCGTAAGCGGAGCCAATCGGCATGATGTTACCCAACTGGAAATAGTCTGGGATGAAATCGTCATTGAACGACCGGATGATATTGAACCGCAGCGATATGCCGATAAAGGTTACAATTGTGGGCTTTGTTGCCTTCTTTCTTCTGGCCAACGGGATAATCCTTCCTCAGGATTACTTCTATTCGATCCCAAGCAATAGTCTCCTTCATCTTTTTCGAAGTCTCCCGGCGTCGGTTTTTCTTAGTTCGGAGTGATTTCTCAAAAAATCACAGAGGCTGTCTGCAAATCTAACAGGACAAAATCAATAAATTGTCAAAGAGCGAGGTGAGAAATCAGAGGCTGTCCGCAAGGTACGTCAGACAAAAGACAACGGCAAAAGGCAGACAGAAGAGAAGGTCAATGATCATCAAAATATTGTTTTTAGGTCGTTAATTCAACTTACTGAATTTTCCAATTCCAATTGAAGCGAAACAGTTTTTCGGTTAAACTTATTAGTATTCTGCTCATGGTTGAACTCCTTCGGTGAGTTGTGCTCACAATCATGAGGCACGGTCTTTTCACTTTTGTAAGCATCAATTACTTCAGGAACAAACCGACTATGACACCAGATGTTGCTAGTAAGAAACGAAATCAGTTAATCAAAGACGGGTATTGTGTCATTGATAATATTTTACCCGGAGAGTTTCTAGATGAACTACGCCGGGAATCGGATCGAATGCTGGACCATGTGGAGCATCCGCCTCATTGGAAATACCAAGGGTCCGACCTCCATGTATCTGGAAGAGATGAACCAGTAATTGATCGGCTGATTGATTGGACACCGGCAAGAGATGCACTTGAAGCATTAGGACTGGGCGATTTCAAATCGCACGGTGGATTTATTATCCTAAGTAAGCCACCGGGAGGACCACCTCTATATTGGCATCAGGATTGGATGGGTTGGAATGACCCCATTAGCTGTGCTCCTTGGCCGCAGTACCTTTTCATTTCTTATTATCTAGTTGATACTACGCTTGAGAACGGTTGTTTCCAGGTCATCCCTGGCACCCATCTCAAGCGAATACCTTTACACGATTATCTTGTTTCCGCTCATGCAGAGGGCGGTTACTATGTAGTAGAAAATGATCCTCACATGTTCTGTGATCATTCCGATTCCATTGATTCTCCAGTCAAGGCAGGTTCACTTGTTATTGGGGAGGGACGAGTTTTACACGCAGCGCGGGGTAACCAAAGCAATCACAGACGAACACTACTTTTAGGATGGTATAGCCGTCCTGCAACAGTGCCTGAAAATTGGGATGGAGATGTACCAGAAGAGATCCTAAATCGGGATCCTGACGCTAAATATGAGCCAACAAGAGTACCGGGTCAGTACTTAAAGTAGTTTGAAAATAGCCAATTAATTGCGCCTTTTTAAAGTTTTGTTAGCCGGGGTTATCATCCATATTGACGACAAAAATAACGCCATTTCTTGTGCTCAATGTGCCCTTCATTAACAACAACGCTACAATTACATAGCAGGTAGTTTGGCTAAACCTGACTCCGAACCTTTTGTCGCAAGTCCTAACTTTACCGCTACCCACCTTCAAAACCATTATTCGTACGCACTGAACATATACATGAGTATATGAGATTTCACCAGAGAGAATGTATATACCGTTCCAGTTCCGCCGCATATGCACTTAATCGACAGGGGTATAAGAATCGGTAAGATGTTTATCACTTTCGACAACCAATCTTGTATGCCAACGGGAGCTATCGTCAAAGCCGTTGGTCACTTCGACAATTCGGCTGGTAATTCAAGGAATCCGAATCATCCTCCTCGGCTAATTGGTTGGGGGAAAAACTACTGATGAGATGTTTATCGCCTTTCTGGATGCCATTCGGGCAACCGGCTATCAGCCGGAACTTTCCGACTTAATGGCTGAGTATTCAGATAAAGGAGGAAAAAAGAGAGAGTAAAGGCAGAGTCGCAACCGCTTGGGCTAAGATTAAGCCAGATTAATAACCAGATTTTTAAAAAGATTAGGAGTATAATTCGATGAGTCAAGTTCGTTTAGCCATGATTGGCTGTGGTGGTAATTCGTCAGGTCATGCACGGGTTATGAACCAAAATCCAGATGTGCAGATCGTTGCCACCTGTGATGTTAATACTGAGATTTCTAATAGTTATATCGACCGAAACCTGTCCGACCTTGAACCGAGGCCACAAGCCTTCGATAACCTGGATCTAATGCTGGCAGAAACAGCCCCGAATGCGGTGCTGATTTCAACCCCACACACTTTACACTTTGAACAGGGGATGAAAGCGTTGGAGGCCGGTTGCCATGTCCTGATGGAAAAGCCGATGGTAACGGACGCGGACGACGCCTATACTTTGGCGGCCAAGGTTGAAGAAACAGGCAAGGTGCTCGTGATTGGATACAATACCCCCTGCACCGCCAATTTCTACTATCTAAGAGAGCAGATTCGTAATCAGAGTTTGGGTAAACTGGAACTGATTATCGGTTATTTGAGTCAGAATTGGAAGCGTGGCACTGCTGGGGCATGGCGGCAAAATCCAGCTTTATCTGGTGGTGGACAAGCCTACGATAGTGGAGCCCACTTGTTGAACAGCCTCTGTTGGTCGGTAGAAAAAAATGTGGCTGAAGTCTTTGCCTTCATTGATAATCACGGCACACAGGTTGACATCAACTCTTCGATTAACGTTCACTTTGAGAGTGGCGTCTTTGCCAGCATTGTTGTCAGCGGTAACTGTCCGAGCGATAGTTCTCACATGACGTATATTTTCGATGGAGGGCGGATCGACATCGATGGCTGGGGTGGCGGTTGGATTAAAGTCTTTGAGGGCTCCAAACAGATTGAAAATCCACTCATCACTGAAGAGATGAACGCGGGCGGACCGGATAAGAATTTTATCGATGCCATTATGGGTCGTGCCGAGCCGAGGACCACACCACTAAACGGAATTATCCAATCCGAGCTAATGGATGCTATTTACGAGTCCGGTCGAACAGGACAACCAGCTAAACCGAAAAGCCGCTAATTAAATGTTAAGATTCTTCGTCGATTTCGGCGAAGAATCTTCCCTACCTTTAAAACCCATCTGATCCGATAGGTCTGTTGAATCTCGATTTTCGTTGTGTTATAGTAAGCGCATTAGCGGATTTGGAGTAACACCGGTATGCTGGCATGTGTTTTAAGCAGCGCCCTGTTAGGCGTAGATGCCTACATCATTCAGGTCGAAACCGATATTTCGAGCGGATTGCCCTCCTTCAATACAGTTGGCTTACCTGATAGTGCTGTCAAAGAGAGTAAGGATCGTGTCACGGCAGCCATAAAAAACTCCGATTTTCATTTCCCTTCTAGTCGCATTACTATCAACCTGGCCCCGGCCGATGTGCGGAAAGAGGGCTCAGCGTTTGACTTGCCGATTGCCCTCGGTATCTTAGCCGCTACTGGTCAGGTTGAAACCGATCGCTTGGACCAACTAATGACGGTCGGTGAATTAGCCCTGGACGGTCGGATTCGGTCAGTTAATGGAAGTCTACCTATTGCTTTGAGTACCAAGGCTAACCATTTAAGCGGCCTCCTAATTCCACAGGCGAATGCCAAAGAGGTGGCCATGATCGATGGGCTAGATATCTATCCGGTTGAGAGTCTGCAACAGGTGATCCACTTCCTGAATGGTAAGATCAGCATCCCCCCATTTTCCTACAATGCTGAGGAGGAACTGGAGAAGCAGTCGCAGCACATGGTTGACTTCTCAGACGTTAAAGGGCAGGAGCACGTCAAGCGTGCCATCGAAGTTGCGGCGGCCGGTGGACATAATATCATTATGATTGGGCCGCCCGGCTCTGGTAAAACCATGATTGCCAAGCGAATTCCTACCATTCTGCCCAGGATGGATTTGGAAGAGTCTCTGGAGTCGACCAAAATCCACAGCATTCTGGGATTAGTCAATGAGCAAATGCCGCTAGTCGCCACGCGTCCCTTCCGTTCTCCTCACCACACTATCTCCGACGCGGGTCTAATTGGCGGTGGTAGAATTCCGAAGCCAGGCGAGGTCAGCCTTTCACATAATGGTGTTCTATTTTTAGATGAGCTACCTGAGTTTCGTAAAAATGTGCTGGAAGTGATGCGTCAACCACTGGAAGATGGGCAAGTTACCATCTCCCGTGCTAACGCTGCCTTAACCTATCCGGCCAACTTCATGTTGGTAGCGGCGATGAATCCCTGTCCTTGCGGATTTTTTGGCGATATGTCTCGAGAGTGTCGATGTAGTCCTGATCAGATGCAGAAGTATATCTCTCGTATCTCAGGTCCTCTACTCGACCGGATAGACATTCAGGTGGAAGTGCCAGCGGTGAAATACCAGGATCTGGCTAGCAGTGCAGATGGCGAGCCGTCGTCGCAAATCCACAATCGAATTCAGGGAGCCCGAGAGATACAGCAATCTCGATTTGAGAGTACCAACATCTACTCCAATGCCAGCATGCGGCCCAAAGAAATCAAACAGTACTGTCAGGCAGCAGATGCAGTCCAAGAACTCCTGCGTGTTGCGCTGACCCAACTAGGCTTAAGTGCTCGCGCTTATGATCGGATCTTGAAGGTCTCCCGTACCATTGCAGACTTGGACTATAGCCCTTCTATCGAATCGTCTCACGTTTCCGAAGCCATTCAATATCGTAGCTTAGACCGAAACTACTGGCAATAGTCCATCGATCGATTATTGCCGCCCCTGAAAGAAACGCTGTAACGGAGCAACATAGGGACGATCGGTCTGAATCTCGATTTGGTCGATCTTATTAGAGCGTAACGTCTCTCGATGCTGTGCGATCTCCTGCTGACACCATTCGATGTAGGCCTCTCGTGTGAGGGGATTGCCGGTATCGAGAAGAGCCGTTTCTCCGCTTTCCGAATCTTCCAGTTCAATTAGCCCCACATCAGGAATCGACAACTCTCCTGGATCTATTACCACGATAGCGATGAGATCGTGCCTTTGATTGACAATTCGCAGCCATTCTCCGTAGTTTCGATCCCGGAAATCGGAGATTAAAAATACGACACTTCGTCGCTTTTGGACCCGATTTAGATACTCTAAGGCTAAACCAATGTCGGTAGCTTGGGCTGTGGGTTCTGCGTGAAGGATTTGATAGATTAAACGCAAGACGTGCTTCCGGCCTTTGCGTGGTGAAATAAAGGTCTCAATCTGATCGGTGAAGTTGATCAGCCCAACTTTATCGTTGTTTTTAATGGCCGAGAAAGCCAGGACCGAAGCTACTTCAGCTAAAGTCTCAGCTTTGGTCTGCCGCTGTGTGCCAAAATCCGTTGAACTGCTGACATCGACCAACAACATCATTACCAGTTCCCGTTCCTCAACAAAAGTTTTGACAAACGGTTGCCCCATCCGGGCAGTCACGTTCCAATCGATAGCTCGAATCTCGTCCCCCGGCTGATACTCACGGACTTCGTCGAACTCTATCCCCTGACCCCGAAAGGCGCTCTGATATTCGCCGGCAAAAATGTTATTCACCAATCGGCGAGTGGAAACCTCGATTCGACGAATCTTCTTCAGGATTTCTTGTGTTTTGCGGGTTAATCCAGGCGGGTGAGTTTGCATCGGTGGAATGGTAGCAAATGCCAGTTAGTGATGCAAGCCTGAAAGCTTTTGCTCTCTAGTTTGACATTTTAGTTACAAAAGAGGCATAATCTATACCGTTTTTTGAACTTATCTGTTTGGAGAAAAATTTTCATGTCCAAAATTTTGAAAGTTGGTATTGTCGGAGTAGGTGGGATTTCAAACACTCATCTGCCCGGTTGGGAAGCATCAGAACACGCCGAGATAGTCGCCGGTTGCGATATTCAGGAAGAGATTCTTTCCGATTGGGGAAAGAAACACGGCGTTAAAAAACTAGCAACCGATCACACTGAACTATTTAGCGATCCGGACATTGATATTATCGACGTTTGCGTCCCCAACATGTACCACGCTCCCCTCTCAATTGCGGCACTGGAGGCGGGAAAGCACGTTATCTGCGAGAAACCTTTAGCCCCTACACCGGAAGATATTCAGCGCATGATTGAGGCCCGTGACAAATCTGGCAAAATGCTAATGACAGCTCAACACTTCCGTTTTCAGGGCAATTCCAAAGCCATGAAAGCAGAGATCGATAAAGGAATTCTTGGCGATATCTACCACGCTCGAAGTTGGATGATCCGCCGTTGGGGAGCGCCTACAGGTTCTGGCTTCGTTTTGAAGAAAAATAGTGGTGGCGGCCCCTGCATTGACATCGGCGTGCATATCCTTGACCTGACGCTATGGTTAATGGGAAATCCAAATCCGGTAGCGATCAGCGGGGTAGCCGCTGCGCCTTTGGCCAAGCAGGAGGGTGCCTTTACCGGTTGGGGCAAAGCCGAAATGCCCAAAGAATTTGATGTTGAGGACTATGCTGTCGCTTTTGTTCGTTTCGATAATGGTGCTACTCTAGTCATAGAGGTCAGTTGGTTGATGCACCACCGAACTACTGGTGAAGACATGCAGATGTGGCTCTACGGTACCAAAGCCGGTTGTCACTGGCCCAAGTGCGAGTTTCTATGGAGCGATAACCAAGCCAAGGAGTTTCACGAAAAAGAGTTGACTGAATTCCCTGAAACGCTAGAGGCACACGCTCAAGAGTGTGTCGAGTTTGCTCAAGCTATTGTTGACGGAGCACCGTCACCTGTACCGGCAGAGCAGTCTAAGCAAGTTCTGTCAATCCTGGATGGCATCTATAAAAGCCAAGAATCCGGCAGAGAAATCCGAATCGGCTAAGTCGAAAATAGAAACCGTTGATCCTGAAATAGAAATTGGTGCCGGGTACTGCGAAGATAGTCTTCAACGGCTAAACGAGGAAAATAACCGGGACGTGGTCGATTTTCAGTTGGCTACGTCTCGATCTCAATGAAGCGAGTAAGTTTAATGAGCTATAGATATCGATTGGCACTGTCGACTGTTGTCGGTTTAGTAATTGGCTGGCTTGGGGTTGGTTTGGCCGTAGCGCAATTTCAGACCGGTATCGAAGGACGCACCTATACTAATACAGACTATAATTTCCGAATTAGCCTACCTAAAGAGCTAACACACTGGGAACTACAGGGCAATATCCCCAAACTACTCTTTATGATGACGACCGACGAAGCCACATTGGTGAACAAAGGCGTCATCGCCAACTTCAGTGTTGAGGTGGAGACATTTCCCAAAGAGATGACACTGGATACCTATCTAGATGTAAGTTTATTGGCCTTAAAGGCAGGAATCAAAGGACTCAGCGATCTGATTGTTGAAGCCGTCGAGTTAGATGGTAAAAATGCCTATCAGTTGATTTATACCGGCGATGCAGGTGGAGGGATGCGAGTCAAATTTTTTCAGGTGATCACAGTTGACCAACGAAAAGGGTATATGCTAACAGGAACGACTATTCCAGTTACCATGCCAATCAGCGGGTTTCTGGCGATTCAGGATACCTTCCAATTTTTAGATGCGGCAGTGTCGGTTAATCCAAAAAAGTTACTCACAACCACCTGGGCTTCCATCAAATGACCCGGCAACCGTCTCCTGCTGCATCTCAATCAGTTGAGGATAGAAATCTAAAGCTAGGTTGTAGGTCAAAATAGCCGGCTGAATCGACCTGATTTAGTCTCAAACCGAGGCCAAGAACAGGCCTCGTTCTTGAAAACGAGCCTCAATATGAACCTGAGAACCGAGATCTTTTAAATAGGCCTTAGTCTGAGTACGAGCTTCTTGAAAAACTGAAAGCAACCAAATTTCCTCGTTGGTCCTACGAAGTGTTTTCGTCACCCTTTCTACGAACAAATTGGGAAACTGAAGTAAGTTGAGGGGTATAAAAAGTTTTTCTAAGGCGACGCTAATGGTAAAACCGCTGAAACCTTCTCTAGTAGAATTTCCTTCTGAAATGGTTTGACGATAAAGTCGGAGATGCCAACAGACCTCGCTGCCCGAACCAACTTTTCTTGACGGTGGGATGTAACCATGATAATTGGTAGTGTCGCATAAGCCGGATCTTGCTTAATCCGGTAGGCGAATTCTATGCCCGCAACTTCCGGCATCTCGTGATCAAGCAGAATCAAGGAGGGTTGATACAAACCGACTTTCAGGTAACCCGCCTGAGCATTTTCTGCCTCTTGAATTTGATAGCCACCTGTTTTCAAAGCCTGGGTCAACAACCGGCGTGAAACTTCATCGTCATCTATGATCAAGATCGTTGGTTGTTGAGGACTCTCGTTCTCTTGCTCAGTAGCTGGCAATTGCAGGTCTTTTTTCAAGCCGTCTAAGATCATCTGACTATGTTGATTAGAAAAGCGATGCAACAAATCACCGAGGGCTGGATCTTGAATCATCCCGTTATTATCTGCTTTCAGTATCTTTATTGTGAAATCGCTGATGAATGTTTCGGTCGCGTAATTCAGCCTTTTAACGACCTGGTTGTAAATGCGTTGCCGCTGCTCAAGATCAAATACAACCTGGCTTTGTTGTCCCATTAATCGAGTTCCTCCAATTTTATGCTTCCAAATTATTAACCAGACTGGATCGATTCAGCCGATAAGGTATCCAGCCAGTTCTGCATGGTCACCTGCGTCTGCTGCCACATCTCTACCAGTTGTGGCAGCATTTTCTTGACCCGATCCCCGGCTTGAGATTCCTCTATTGTGGACTCCGCCGCTGTTTCTATCTGTCCTATCAGAGCGTGCAACCGTTGGGCTCCACAATTACTAGCTGCCCCTTCTATCCAATGGCTCAGCCTTTTTACCTCCGACCAATCCTCGGCCTGAATAGCCTCTGTTAGCTCCTCCAAGCCCTCTTTTATAGTGGTGCTAGCTAGGGTGTTGATCTCCACTATTGCCTCTAAGCCTACCATCTGGCCCAACTCCATCAACTGATCCGGCTGGAATAGGGCTAAAGCCTCGATCGGTTGTTTAGCCTTTACCTCCACTTGGGAAGCTCGGGTTCGCAAGCCTACCCACTGCTGGATGGTAGTCAGCAGATGAGACCAGCGGAAAGGTTTGCTGACATAGTCCTCCATACCCGCCTGTCGGCACCGTTCCACCACCTCTCCCAAAGTACTGGCACTAAAGGCAATAATCACCACTGGAGAGATCGTATCTATATACTGTCTCCCTTCGGAGAACAACAACATCCGTTCCCGCAAGCGAATCTGCCGACTGGCCTCATAACCGTCCATCAGCGGCATCTGCAGATCCATCAGGATCAGATCGTACTGGCCGGGCTGGAACCTGTCTAGCGCCTGCTGCCCATTCGCCGCTTCTTCCACCTGACAACCGACTCTCTGTAGATAGGCAGCGGCAATAGCCCGATTGGCGGCTTCGTCGTCTACCAGCAATACCCGCAAGCCCTGTAAATTAACATCTGGCTCTGCTTCTTCCTCAGTTGGCTGTTGTTGGTCATCGACCACCGGCAGTGGCAATTCAAACCAAAAGGTAGTCCCCTGTCCTAGCTGACTCTCCACCCCTATATGTCCACCCATGCCTAGCACAAACTGCCGGCTGATAGCCAAACCGAGACCGGTGCCGCTGTGTTGACGGGTATTGCTTTCATCTACCTGGCTGAAGGACTCAAATAGCCGCTGTTGCTCCTCCTCGGCGATACCGAGGCCGTGATCGATGACTTCAAAGCGCAGACGCTCTTCCTCTAATGGCATCACTTTCAGCCACACGTTGTCACCTTCCGAGAACTTGATGGCATTACCCAGTAGATTGATCAGCACTTGACGGATCTTCTGCTGGTCACCTTGCCGGACTGAAGATAGATCCGGCGCCCACTCTAGCTGCAGAAACAGGTCTTTATCGCTAGCCAAGGGACTCAGTAAATCCAGTACTTGCCGACAGGTTTCCGCTAGATGGAAAGGGGTCGTTTGGTAGGCCATCTCACCTGCTTCCAGACGGGATAAATCCAGTATTTCGTTGATTACCCCCAGCAGATGGTTGGCAGAGGCTTGAGCCCGTTGCACCTGCTGCTGCTGATCGACGGTTAGCGTGTCCGGGTTCAGCAGATCTAGAGAACCCAGTATACCGTGCATGGGGGTGCGAATTTCGTGGCTCATGCGGGAGACAAACTGGCTCTTGGCCCGGTTAGCCCGCTCGGCTTCTTCCTGCGCTTGCTGCAACTCTTCTCTCTGCCGACGTTGCTCAGATATATCTTTGGCTGATAACACCACCTGGTCAAAAGCCCCATCCGGTTGGCGGATAGCCGCCCCTGATAGCAACACCGGTATCAATCTCCCGTCCCGGCGCCGAAGGTAACGATCAGTGTTCGCGTTGGCATCTTCGGTTATCGGCTCCAGTAAAAAGCCAAAGCTCATCAGATGCAACAAGGCCCAATCTATTTGACTCTGGTTGAGAATAGCCATTGTTATCGGTGAGCCATCAACCTTAAGCGGTACCAATCCGATTTCGACCTCTATAACATGACCGTCTCGTTTCAGGGCCTGGATCAGACGCCCTTGGCCTATTCGGATCGAACTCGTGTCTTCTTGGTCTATAAAGGCTCGGCGTAGCCCTATATGGGTGCCTCTCTGTTCGACTGGTACTAGTTGTTCAATCGGCAGCCCTTCCATCTGTTTCTGATCGTAGCCTAGCAGTCGACAAAATCGGTGATTGGCATACTGGATTTGGCCCAGATGGTTGACTAGGCCGATGCCAAACATGACTTCATCGAACTGAGCTAGCTCTTGGTCCAAGTCTAGGTTAGTGAGTTGGGGTTGGAATAGATTGAGATAACGAGTTCCCGTCAGAGCAGAGGGGAAATCTGAACCAACAACCAATTTGTCTACTGATTGTCCCAATACCTCCTCTTCTGTATAGCCTAACAAGGCTAGCCCTTGAGGATTAATACTTTCAACCCGGCCGTTACTTCTCGACACCATCAGCATCGGATCTTGTATGGAACGAAATAGGTTCTGATAGGCTTGTTCCGTTTGCTCTTTTTGTTGCCGATAGTCCAGTAGTTTACCAAATTCAGTGGGAGGGTCAAGTGCCGGGTTATTATCCAAATTAAGAACCGTCAGTTGAGGTAATCGGCTGACCATGTTTGGCAGTTGAGACAATTGATTGTCATTTAGATTAAGAATGGCTAACTGTTTAAGTTCCCCAATGCTGACTGGGATTTGTCTCAGAAGGTTTCGTTCCAGGTGAAGTTGAATCAGAGACGTCAATTGTCCGATTTCGGCGGGAAGTTGGTTCAAACGATTACCTCCCAGCCAGAGTTGCTGCAGATGGATCAATTGGCCAATTCGTGAGGGTAAACGGGCAATAAAATTATCGTCTAGATGAAGATGGGTCAGATTGGTCAATTGATTAATGATTTCAGGAAATCGTGAGAAACGGTTTTGGTGCAAATTAAGCACTTGAAGTTGAGATAGTTGGCCAGTTTCCGGTGGTAGATCTGCCAGGCGGTTGTCTCCCAAATGAAGTATGGCCAACTGGGTCAATTGGCCGATGCTTTCTGGGAGTTCAATCAGTTGGTTACCATCCAATCTCAGTTCGGTTAGCTGGGTTAGTTGACCGATGGTTCCTGGGAGACCCGTCAGTTGGTTGCCATTCAGGTCCAGTACTGTCAGTTGAACCAGTTGGCAGATTTCAGATGGTAGATCCGCTAGTTGGTTGTTGGCTAAGTCGAGTGTTGCCAATTGAGACAGTTGGCAGATTTCAGGTGACAGGTCAGTCAATTGGTTGCCATTCAGGTCCAGTACTGTCAGTTGAACCAGTTGGCAGATTTCAGGTGATAGGTCAGTTAGTTGGTTGTTGGCTAAGTCGAGTGTTGCCAATTGAGACAGTTGGCAGATTTCAGATGACAGGTCCGCTAGTTGGTTGTTGGCCAAGTCGAGTGTTGCCAATTGAGACAGTTGGCAGATTTC
>JASMLX010000167.1 GCA_030748495.1 Candidatus Poribacteria bacterium
TTTGACTAAAACGAGAATAGTATCTCACTCGCTTTTTTTCAAATACTAGCTGTTGCACTTACGAAACAAATCCGCCTTTCCCCGTTGTGGAGTAATTGCGCAGATAAGAGTTGTCAATATTCTTCTGATTCATTACTCACCTGTTTCCCTACACTCTTTCTATCTGACAGGTCAGGCACTAGACCTCACGAACTATATTCACACCTGATCTGGCCCCAAGTATCTCAACCTCCCGATGACTGCAGCCACAGGCCACATAGAAAGCTGAATTCCTTGCTCTGACTGCGGCGATGGCTTTAGAACTCCGTTCCCCTCTCAGTACAGGAGTCAACAGAAATGCTTTCAGATACGGGATAAATTATGGCATACTATATTCCCGGATGAGCAAGGCAAATGGTCAAATCCTACAATCCTCGGCAGAATAAACATCTTCGTTGCCTCACCGGTCCGGTAAGTGAGATCTGCAACCCCTGTATTGCTTTGTCCCAGCAACGCCACCGGTTGTTGGGTGAACATCTTCCCGTTAACCAACTCAAAAAACATCTGACTAAACTGAAGAGGGTCTTCAAGTATGTTCCTGCTCCCGACCAAGTCAAGGCTCGGCGTTCATGTAGTGACCAGTGACCGCTAAATTAAACTCTGTAGGCCTTTTCCTGTCCTTTAGAGCGAGGTGTATACTGAGGTTCGTCCGGACTGCCATTAAGAATACATTGCCTGTAGGAACACGATGCTGGCCTATCTGATTCGCCGGTTGCTGCTGATTGTGCCGACGTTACTCGGTATTATGACCGTCAACTTCTTTATTATTCAGATTGTACCGGGGGGACCAGTAGAGCAGATGGTTGCCCTGCTATCGGGTCATGGTGTCAGTTCCACAGAGCGGTTTTCTGGTGGAGGGAATAGCGGTGAAACCATGAACGGTCAGTCAAACAGCCTGCGGTCTGATACGACCTCCAACACCAGTAGTAAGTACCGAGGGGCGCGTGGCCTATCACCAGATCTAATTGTCGAGATCGAGAAGATGTACGGCATGGATCAGCCAATTCATATACGGTTCCTGAAGATGCTAAAAAGCTACGTAACCTTCGATTTTGGTCAAAGTTTCTACCAGGACCGAAAGGTAGTTGACCTGGTGTTGGATAAAATGCCGGTCTCTATTTCACTGGGGCTCTGGACCACGCTGTTGATCTATGCCATTTCGATCCCGCTCGGCATCACCAAAGCGGTGCGTGACGGATCCCGTTTTGACGCTATCACCAGTACTGTGGTTACGATCGGCTATGCAATCCCTATATTTTTGTTTGCCCTATTGCTAATTATCCTGTTCGCTGGTGGTCGCTATTTCACCTGGTTTCCGTTACGCGGATTGGCTTCCGAAGGGTGGGAAGATTTCGATACTCTGCACAAGATCATCGACTATCTCTGGCACCTGGTTCTACCGATTACGGCCTATGTGGTTAGCGGATTTGCCACTTTGACCATGTTGACCAAAAACTCGTTCATCGATCAAATTGGTATGCAGTATGTGATGACGGCACGATCGAAAGGGTTAAGCGAAAATCGGGTGCTTTATGGCCACGTTTTCCGAAATGCGATGTTGATAGTCATCGCCGGTTTTCCCAGCGCTTTTATCAGCATCCTTTTTGCTGGCTCAATTTTCATTGAGATATTATTCTCGCTGGACGGCATGGGGTTATTGGGCTATGAGGCGGCCATCAGCCGGGACTACCCGATTATGTTTGCCTCTTTATATTTCTTCTCTTTGCTTGGCTTGGTCTTAGGTATTATCAGCGATTTGACTTACGCTTTCGTTGATCCAAGAATTGACTTTGAGTCCAGGGAGGTATAAGCGGTGTCCCCACTCAATCGTCGCCGGCTGGCCATCTTCAAAGCCAACCACCGTGGAATGGTTTCACTGGTTATCTTCTGTCTGCTGTTTCTCCTGAGCCTATTTGCGGAAGTGATTGCCAACGATAAACCAGTCCTGGTCTTTTTTGAAGGGAAGATTCTATTTCCAGTTTTTACCGCTTATCCAGAAACGCATTTTGGCGGCGAATTTCCAACTGAAGCCGACTACAAAGACCCTTACGTGATGGAACTTGTCCAGGCCAAAGGCAACGCGGTTTGGCCTCCGATCCATTATTCCTACGATACAGTGGCCAAAAGTGAAACTGCTGAACGCCGCGCCTTGACCCCTCCCTCCAAAGCTCATTGGCTGGGCACTGATGATCAAAGTCGCGATGTGGTGGCACGATTAATCTATGGCTTTCGCACCGCTGTTCTATTCGGCCTCGTGCTAACGCTGTTTTCCGGTATAGTCGGTGTGACTGCGGGTGCAGTGCAAGGTTTTTTTGGCGGTTGGATTGACCTCGGCTTTCAACGCTTTATGGAGATTTGGCAGTCGATCCCGACGCTCTATCTGGTCATTATTTTGAGCAGTGTCATCCGGATCAGCTTTTGGTGGCTATTGGGGATCTTACTGATTTTCAGTTGGATGCGCTACGTGGGCATGGTGCGTGCTGAGTTTCTACGTGCCAGGAATCTCGATTTTGTACGGGCGGCCAGGGCTTTGGGCGTTTCAGACCTGGTGATTATGTTCCGACATGTTCTGCCCAATGCTATGGTGGCGACTATCACCTTTTTACCCTTTAACCTTAGTGCTGCCATCACTACCTTGACCGGACTTGGGGTGCTCGGATTCGGGTTGCCACCCGGGACACCATCACTGGGTGAAATGATCGTTCAAGGGCGAAATAATATTCAGGCCCCCTGGCTGGGGTTAACCAGTTTCTTTACTCTTGCCATTTTGCTGGTTTTACTGATCTTTATTGGTGAAGCGATTCGAGATGCGTTCGATCCGCGCAAAACCTTAGTCTCCAATCAGGATCAACTTTCATAAAAAAAGCTGTTGACAACCAAAGTTTCCGTTCCTCTCCTTCAAGTCTCAGATTTATCCATTGAGTTTCGGACAGAGGCTGGCACTGTCCGGGCGGTGCAAGATGTCGCTTTTAGCGTTCACCGTGGTGAAACGCTGGCATTGGTCGGTGAATCCGGTTCAGGGAAAACTGTTTCCGCACTTAGTATCCTACAGCTTTTACCAACGACCTCTCGTACGACCGGCAGTATTCTACTCGAAGATCAGCAGCTTTTGGGAACATCCTTTGAGCAGTTAAAGGCAGTGAGAGGAAACCGAATCTCGATGATCTTCCAGGAACCGATGACGTCGTTGAATCCACTACATACCATTGAAAAGCAGGTCAGCGAAGTCCTCTTGATCCACAAAGGATTGAGCCTGGAAGCAGCCCGGGGACGGACGCTGGAGTTACTTCACCTGGTGGGCCTAGATCAGGTTGCGCAGAGACTAAACGCCTTTCCTCACGAGCTTTCCGGCGGCCAGCGCCAGCGGGTAATGATCGCTATGGCTCTGGCTAATGAGCCAGACCTGCTGATCGCCGATGAGCCAACGACGGCACTGGATGTCACCATCCAAGCTCAAATTTTGCAACTGTTAAAAGAGTTACAAAACCAACTCAAGATGGCAATGTTGTTTATCACGCATAACCTGGCCGTAGTCAAAAAAATTGCTGATCAGGTCTGCGTGATGTGCGAAGGAGAGATTGTCGAGCGCGGTTCAGTGGTCGAGATCTTCGAACACCCATCTCACCCCTATACCCAAAAACTACTCGCCTCTGAGCCGAAAAGGAAGACAGTGGTCCCCGACGACGCTAACCCACTTATTCAAGCAACAGATCTGCGAGTCTGGTATCCGATTAAAAAAGGGATTTTCCGCAAAACGATAGACCATGTTAAAGCGGTAGACGGTCTAACGATTCATGTCGGTGCAGGTCAAACACTGGGCGTAGTCGGGGAGTCGGGGTCTGGCAAAACGACCCTCGGCCTGGCACTTTTACGGCTCATTTCATCTAGAGGACAGATTCAGTTTAGACAAAAATCTATCCAAGGGTTGAAGTTTAAAGAGATACAACCCTTACGTCGGGAGATGCAGATCATCTTTCAGGATCCCTTTGGTAGTCTGAACCCACGGATGTCAGTGGGTGAAATCATCGAAGAAGGATTAAAAGTCCATCGGATTGAAGAAGATAGGAAACAACGGGAAAACCTGATTATCGATGTCTTAAACCAGGTTGGACTGGAGAACGAGGTTAAAGATCGTTATCCCCACGAGTTTTCCGGTGGCCAACGGCAACGGATCGCTATTGCCCGGGCCATTGTACTAAAGCCTAAATTGGTTGTCTTGGACGAGCCGACCTCCTCCCTGGATGTCAGCGTCCAAGTTCAGGTACTGGATCTACTCCAGCACCTGCAGCAGGTACACCATCTAGCCTATATTTTCATTAGCCACGATTTGAAAGTTGTTCAGGCCATGGCGGATTCAGTGATCGTCATGAAAGATGGTAAAGTGGTTGAACAGGGGACGACAGAGGAGATCTTCTCCGCCCCAAAAGCTGATTATACCCGAGCCTTGATTTTAGCCTCTTTCAGCCTGGAGGCAAACCCGGATGGCAGTTCTGACAGAATCGAGTAAGCGTAAGAGGCCGTGGAAGCGATTCAAATAGTGTTTTTTAGGACGCTTACAATTATTCGCTTACATTATTAAGGCCTTAATTTCATCGAGAATTAATTTCACCTTAGGAGGATTTGAATGAAAAAACTAGTGTCGAAACATCTAAAATCCAGCCCTTTCATCTTATTGGTGATCCTCAGTTTGGTCACCCATCGTTTGACTGTAGCTGAAGATGGCGCCAAACAAGAACCCGCCCTTCACCAGGGGCACGCCATCGCCATGCATGGACAGCCAAAATATCCAGCCGATTTCGAGCATTTTGACTATGTTCAGCCGGATGCGCCCAAAGGAGGAAGAATGATTCAAGGTGCATTTGGTACCTTTGATAGTTTGCATCCGTTTGTTCTGAAAGGGCAATCCCCAAACGGCATCGGCGACCTGTTTGAAACTCTGATGACCAACTCTTACGACGAAGCCTTCACCGAATACTGCCTGTTGGCTGAAAGCGTTGAATGGCCGTCTGACCGGTCTTGGGTGGCCTTTACTTTGCGCAAAGAGGCCAAGTGGCACGACGGCCAACCCGTAACGGTTGAAGACGTTATCTGGTCTCTGGATATCTTGAAAACTAAGGGGCATCCCTTCTACCGATCTTACTACGCTAATTTGGAGAAAGCGGAGAAAGTCAGAGAACGGAAGGTCAGATTTACCTTTAGCGGCCCACCCAACCCGGAACTGCCACTGATCACCGGTCAGATGCCGATTCTGCCCCGGCACTACTGGGCAGATCGCGATTTTGAATCCACGACCCTAGACCCCCCCGTAGGTAGCGGCCCCTATAAAATCAAAAAGGTCGATCAGGGTAGATCGATTACCTATGAACGCGATCCTGACTACTGGGGTAAAGATCTACCGGTCAACATAGGACGCTATAACTTCGATCTGATTCGCTACGACTACTATAAGGATCGCACTATCGAGCGGGAGGCCTTTAAAGCCGGTGAGAGCGATTTTCTGCTGGAGAATACATCCAAAGATTGGGCCATCAGCTACGATGTTCCTGCCGTAGAACAGAAATTGATCATTAAATCGCAGATTCCACATCAGAACTCGGCCGGTATGCAGGCCTTTGCTTTCAATATCCGTCGACAAATATTCCAGGATACTAAAGTTAGACAGGCACTCGGTTATGCTTTCGATTTTGAATGGACCAACAAAAATCTATTTTACGATGCTTACACCAGAAGCCACAGCTATTTCTCCAATTCCGAATTGGCATCCAGTGGGCTGCCCGATGAAGCAGAGTTGGCAATTCTGAACCCGTTTCGAAGCCAAATTCCAGAGGAGGTCTTCACTCAGGAATATGCACCACCTAAAACCGATGGATCTGGCAATATTCGCAGCAATATGAGAAACGCCTTTCGCTTGTTGAAGCAGGCTAGCTGGGAGGTGAAAGACGGTAAACTGACATACATCCCTACCAATCAGGTGATGGAGTTTGAGATTTTGATTGTCTCACCAGCATTCGAGCGGATTGTATTACCCTTTACTAAAAATCTGGAGAAACTGGGGATTAAGGCTACGGTTAGCCTCGTCGATTCTTCGCAGTACCAGAACCGCCTCGACAACTACGACTTCGATATGGTGGTCGGCAATTGGGGACAATCCTTATCGCCGGGTAACGAACAACGGGATTTTTGGAGCTCTAAGGCCGCGGATATTCCCGGTACGCGGAATCTAATCGGAATCAAAAGTCCAGTAGTGGATCAGTTAATCGATCTAGTCATCTCAGCCCCCGACCGGGAGAGCCTGATTACGAGAACCAGAGCTTTAGATCGGGTGTTGCTGTGGAATTATTATATGATCCCACACTGGCATATTTCTGCTTATCGCGTCTTATATTGGGACAAGTTTCGACAAGCCGAGATTCGACCCAAGTATAACCTCGGTCTGGAGACCTGGTGGATTGACCCCAAACTGGAGGCCAGCTTGGATCAGCGCAGGGCTAACTTGAAATAGCAAGCTGCTAATTTTCGACTATAATGAGGTAATTTATCAACAGACCTCTGCCTATTTGAGTATTTACACCAGGTACGTTCAGTCTTGCACCTAAGAACACTATGACACACGATCTCGTTCGCCAGTACGTATAAAAATGAGGATATGCCGTTGCCGGTCAACTGCGATCCGGATATTGAAACCATTCCGCCGCAGAAGCAGGGGATGGTGAATTTTGCTGATATGGGGTACGCACCCTCCGAACGGTTGCAGCGGGTGAAGGCGCTTTACGGTGGGAGCATCAGTTTGATAGATAAGGGAGTAGGACGCATTTTAAGGGCACTGGATGAATTAGGACTGACCGAGAATACGCTGGTGGTTTTCACCTCAGATCACGGTGAAATGCTGGGTGACCACGGATTATGGCAGGAGAACTGTCCCTTTGATGCCAGCGCACGGGTGCCGATGCTAGCGCGATTACCCGGTCGATTTGCTGCTGGGGCCGTGAATGAAGATCTGTTGAGTTTACTGGATTTCATGCCGACGATGCTGGAATTGGCCGAGGTGGATTACCCGGGCCAACCGGCCCTGGCGGGAGACTCCCTTTTAGGAGCCGAAGGTGGTGGGTTGGCGCAAAAGCGAGAGGATCAGGTGGTTGAAATCGGGCGTCGGGCCGGTCGGTGGCTCTCCCTTCGTGGACACAGATGGAAATACAGTTACTGGATGGCCGATGGTTGAGAGGAGTTGTACGATCTGGGAAACGATCCACAAGAGCTGAGCAATCTGTTGCTGGAAAATCTAAACGCTGGGGATCGCCAGCTTGCGGACACGATGAAGGCCAAGCTGACTGCCTGGGAAACGAGCTATGGATTTGAGGACTCCCTGGATGAAAATGGGGCTTTGAAAAACTTTGGACATTTACCGACTGACCATACAGAGATGAGGACAAATGATCAATTCCCACGATGGGTTCCGCGCTTGCCCAATGATGAACGCGCGGTGATGGAGAATCAGAGGAGAGACGGTGCTCAACGCAATTCGAAAGGAAGATACGTTCATCCTTGAAGAGATTAACCTGAAAGCATTCAAGAAAAGTGGAGGTAGTTTGGCCGGGACACCACAGCAGCAGTTGCTGGATGAAATAGAATGACACACCGTAGAAATTAGAAGAAAGCAGATGGGTAAGATTAAGAAGTCGAGCCTATTTCTCTCTTCTAACGCCTTCTAGATTCAGAGGTGGTAATGGATAATTACCGGTGGGGAGTTGACACAGATATTCGCAATCGTTGAACAGCAACTGTGTAGGGACGGCGTAGCCCCTCTCCTTGTTCCTCCCCTTACCAAGGGGAGCAGTATATAGATACTGTTTCATGTCCAACAGAACAGGTAGGGTTTTTAGGAGACAGTGGATAGAAGATGGTAACGGTTATATTTGTAAAGGCAAAGCAGATAGAGGTGGGAGTTAACTGGTAGAAAACAGTCGTTTTGACCTGAATTGATGGTTGTAGAAATGTAAATGTTGCTCCGCAAACTGTGCCAGATATGCATGCGTGATAAATGCAGGTGTAAACGGTGGCGTAGTCTGGACGCAGGGAGCTTAGTCTTTCATCTGCGACGGCTGATGGATCCGGTGATGATTTTCTGCTCCCAGTAGGGGGTTAGCGGTCATTTTGAATTAGTTGATGAAAAGCCGCAACGTATATCCTGGACTATTATTATGCTAAAGTAAGATGATAAATGTAGAGGCAAGATGCCCCTAACTTGATCGGAGGTATCTCGATGGCCCTATCGGTTTCAGGGGGTGAAAACAGGTTCTAAAGTGGGCAAGGATGAAACTGCAGTAGATATGCGGAGACATATTCCCTGTTCAAAAGAGAGAACAGGTACTTGATCAATCGGTTGATTCTGTATTTCCCCTCTATAATTCAACTATATAGTTAAATCATTATAATTTGTCACATTTTTTGTCTCTTGTTGTATGGCATATTCATTAGACTTTCGAAAACAAGTATTTCAAGTCAAACAAAAAGAGAAGCTGACCTTCCAAGAAGTCAGTGATCGGTTTCGGGTTCCGATACGAACACTCTTGAAATGGCAAAAACGCATCATACCAAAAACCAAGCCTAATAAACCATCGACCAAATTAAACCTGAAAACCTGACGTCAAGATGTTGAAGACAACCTAGACCATTTTCAAGACGAAGGCGCAAAAAAGTTTGGAGTCAGCCAAAGTGCTTATGCTTTGAGGCGCCTCAAAATTAGCGGCAAAAACACGCTCTTTCATCCTAAAGCTGATTGGTTAAAACGACTGATATTTCAACTTAAGATCTTCAGGTCTGAGTTTATAGAACAACGCCCTATTGTTGATGTTGATGTTGATGAAAGTGGTTTGGCTTTAGATGCACCAAGAGATGGAGGGTATAGTACAAAAGGACAGAGGTGCTAGGCAAGTCAAGATTGGCATGCTAGAGGCAGGTTAAATGCCATTGGAGCAATAGCGAACTTCAAACTATTGAATGTTGGCCGATTTGACACCGAGATAAATGCGGATGTTTTTTATGCTTGGCTGTCTCAAGAATTATTAACCAGTAGACCTGGTAATTCAGTAATCGTACTTGACAATGCAACTTTCCATCAAAGACATGAGGCTCTAGAAGCGAGAGAAAAGGCCGAGTAGAATTTTTACCGCCAGAGAGCCCGGATTTAAATCCAATCGAAAAGAATGAGCGCAAGCAAAAAGTATCAGACGTAAGTTTGGATATTCGCCCGATGAACTTTTTCATATTCTAATTTATGATGTTTTATCTTGATTTAGCTATAGTCAATACTATTTCCAGTTTGGGTAGATTGGCTGGAAAATATGAATTCAAATATTGACCGGCTTAAGAGATTGGGTTTATAATGGAAGTGTCGATGATTGACCGCGGATAAATCTCAAACCAACAATAAAATACTCAATTTTCTAATAGCGGGAAACAACTCAAAAATCCAACTATAGATTGAGTGAAAGTTTCAATATGTTAACTATGCAGATTCGAATTGCAACCGCCCCCGTATCTTGGGGCGTTCTAATGAAAGATACGCCAAATGTTCTACCGTATAATACCGTACTGAATCAGATTAGGGAGGCCGGCTATAACGGCACTGAACTTGGGCCGTACGGCTATCTGCCCTTCGATATCCCCAAGCTAAGAGAAGAACTGGGGAGTCGTGACCTGTCTCTAATTTCGGCTTTTACCATCTTTAACTTCTTAGAAGCTAAAAACGATGAAGTCGTCTACCAAGAAGCATTGGAAACGGTTCAGGTACTCTCAGCCATGAAGTGCGATTACCTGGTTCTATCGGATGCACTCTTTGTGGTGCCGAATCGGGCCAAGCGCGCCGGACGGATTCGCCAAGAAGATAGCCTAGATAACGCCACCTGGGATCGGGCGGCAAAGAATGTGGATGACTTCGCTAAGCTGGCATGGGAGGAATACGGGTTAAAGACCTGTGTCCATCCACATGTCGGGGGTTATCTAGAAACCGATTTCGAAATTGACGCTTTGCTGGCACGAACCAATCCTGAAAACGTTGGCCTTTGCTTCGATATGGCTCATATTATCTATGGCGGTGGTGATCCGCTATCTGTACTGGATACGTGGCGGAACCGGGTCTGGTATATGCATATCAAAGAGTGCGACAGTCGGGTTCGGGATCAGGTACTAGATAGGGAAGGGGACTATTTCGACGGTGTTAAATCGGGCGTTTTCCCGAAACTTGGTGCTGGTACCGTCGATTGGCAAGGAATCAACGGTATTCTCAGCCAGATTGGTTACGATGGTTGGGGAACAGTCGAACAGGATATTTTACCGGACAGCGGTTTGAATCCGCTAGAAAGTGCAAAGCACAACCGCCGGTTTTTACGCGATCAGCTAGATTGGTAAAGGAAATCTGTCAGCCGTTCTATTCCCTGTTGAAACTGTTACTGTGAGAGCCCCAATCTTGGGGGCCAAGTTTTCGTCCTCGCCTACCATTTGTAGATCTGTTTCGCCTGGTGGTGACGTAGAGGTCTGTTTTAATAGTTCGAAAGCGAAAAATGTAGGTGAATAAAATGAAAAGTTGCAACAGAATTTTCATCCTTACTCTCATCGGTATAGCGATGGTGGGAGGTCTGTGTCTTGCATCCACTCAGGAGAAACTGGCGGTAAAAGTGAAGATTGGGGATCGGCAGGAGAGCTAGCCGTAGAATATCGATCATCTGCCTTCTGGTCGTTAGTTGCACTATCACGCAGGGAGGGATCAGTCGAACCGACGGTAATCGGGCCGATCCCAGCGAAGTGAAGGAAGTGCTTAAGGTAGACGGACGACCGCCAACGTCGCCTGGTGGGGTCTCGACGAACACAACGCCGCTAAGATATTGTAGGCGGCTATTCAGTCGGGAACCAAAAAGCTAGTTGTCCTCAACATGGACCAGGCGTGGATAGTAGAGCCGTTGTTCCTGGAATCGGACTAGAAGATCGTTTCGAGAGCGGGGACATCATCGCTGCTTGCGAAAGTGAGTGCTAAGGTGGGAGTGACTCGTTGCTCACAGCCAGGAACAAACACAACATCACGCTACGTGGTTACGGAGCCAAGTTTGTAATGCGAAAGGAAGACTATCGCCAGCCCCCTTATATGAAAGCGGAGTGGCGACACTATCTATCGCTGCGGGGTTGCAGGGGATCAAGGTCTACGGCCTACGACTGGCGAGCAGTGGCGGCGGCGGAATCGACATTGGGCATGGCGCAGGCGAAGATGGTTCGCCTCACTGTCAGAACATTCACATTAAGGATGTGGTCTGCGACGACAACTAACGCTAGGGCATCAGTGTCATCACAGCCCATAACCTGCTGATTGAAGAATTGCACTCTTCGCCAGACGGAAAGTACTGCCCTTAGGCCGGCACCGACTTCGAGCCCAACCGCACAGATGAACAGCTGGTCAATTGCGTACTCCACAACTGCCTTATTGAACGCAACAACAGCTACGGTATCCTTTATATATACCTCTAATCATTGAAGTTGCTTGATTTTTCATTGAAATGGAGACATGCTACAGATAATGAAACTAATCTTGACAGAACAACAATACCAAGAACTTTTGCTTCCGCATGATAAAACTCGTGATGGTCGAGGACGTGACCAGATCAAATCAGTTATCCATGCGAGTAACGGATGGTCTACAGATGAAATTGCTGATGCACTGCTTATTCATGAAACAACGGTTCGTAGATACCTAAAAGATTTGCAACAACTGGATAAATTAACACCAGAAAATGGTGGCTCTAAAAGCAAATTAACGATTGAACAAACACAAGAACTCATTGCACATTTGACGGAAGTGACTTCTTTCCAGACCGACCAAATTTGTCGCTATATTAAAGATACTTATGAGGTGACGTCTTCGGTTGCAGGTTGGAATCAATGGCTTCATAAACATGGTTTTAGTTACAAACAACCTCAAGGTGTACCACACAAGTTTAGTGAACAGAAGCCAGCAGAATTTATCCAAGAATATGAAATCATAACAGGTGCATTACAAGATGATGATGTGTTGTTATTTATGGATGCAACGCCCCCTACTCGAGTTTAGAGTGAACAAGCTATTTTCAGGTTGATTATTATCAGCCTGTTCGAGTTGCTCTCTCTGTTACTATT
>JASMLX010000168.1 GCA_030748495.1 Candidatus Poribacteria bacterium
TATAACTGGACAGGTTCATGGGATGATGTGGATCAATATTCACCTGGTGATGACTACCCTATGATCTATGTTGATTGGAATGACGCGACGGCTTATGCTAAGTGGTCAGGCAAACGCTTACCGACAGAAGCGGAGTGGGAATATGCAGCACGTGGGGGATTGGCAGGCCAACGCTATCCCTGGGGGAGTGAAAAAGCGGATGGTTGGCCAGGCAACTTTGCCGATAAAAGTTCAGCTGTTGATTGGGCCAATGCGAACGTAGATGATGGCTAGGCCACATGTTCGCCGGTCGGAAGTTACCGACCAAATAGTCATGGGCTGTATGATATGGGGGGCAAGGTTTGGGAATGGTGCGCTGACTGGTATGGCTCTGATTACTATAGTAAATCGCCAGCTAAGAATCCGCTAGGGCCGGACATCGGATCATCGCGGGTGTTGCGGGGTGGTAGTTGGAGCAACTATACTTACTACCTGCGGGTGGCTTACCGCGGCTACTACTTTCCGCATAATAGGATCGACGGCCTCGGATTTCGGTGTGTGTTAGGATTGCCTTAATTAACCTCTTACCACTGTCAGTCAGCTACAAACACGGCTCGTATACGTTGCAGAACCGAGCGCGAACGGATCTCGGCTAATTGCTGATGTTCAGCTTGATAACGGCTTTCCGTTCATGCTTGGAGTTGCTGGCTCTGATTTCCGACCTTTACAAAGGCCAAAATTCCTGTTATATTCCGTCAACCTCTGGTTGTGCAAAAACTACGGGAGGTTGGCGAAATCAGTTAAAGTCTAGGTTTAAGCCGTTTTTGACGGATTTTTGGTACTAATTCAGTGGCTGGAAACAGTCATATTTCAGAGGTTGACGGAAATCGCCAAGTGAGTATCTCGGCCCCAGTTCAATGTTGGTAAAGGGTCGCGCCGATTTTCATCAATTTAGATTTTGGGTGCACAATTCGACCTAGTATGGTTGGATTAAAACCCCGTTCCCCTCTCTTCTGGTCTCTGAATATCTGCTGTATTTCCTAAAAACCGGAATACACAGGATCGCTGTTGTGATGAACCGGCGTTTTGGGGAAACGTGCGATGAATCGCACGACTACGAACTTAAAGGCATATAATAAACGGATGAAGGAGGTAATCGTTATGAAAACGATGGTACAGTATTTTTTGATGCTAATGAGCCTAATCATTGCTTCTTATCTGGTGAATACGGCCACGGCAGCAGATAAGAGCGAGGTACTCTATCTCACGTTCGACGATGATAAACCAAAAGACTTGTCGCCGAATAAAACCCCCCTCGCCAACATTCTGAAGCGGGCCAAGCTAGTGAAGGGCGTCGTAGGTAAAGCCTGGCTGTTTGATAACAACACCGCTGTTCTCATTGATCACCAGACTTTTAATACTGCATTTCAGGAGAGCACATTCTCTGTGTGGCTCAAGGAGCCTGGCAAAGAGGGCATCCTCTACGAAGAAGGTGGTGGCACCAACGGATACGCGGTGACGTTAGTGGGGGGCAAAGTTGAGTTTGCTACACGGGACAGCGGGAATCAGACGACCATCAAAGCGAGATATCCGTTTGATGGTAAGTGGCATGTTGTCATCACGGTATTCGATCAAGGCACGATGCAGCTTTATATCGACGGAGCGCTCGAAAAAGAGGAGTCCAGGGTGGCCGGAATCGGTGGTCACGGGAACGAGATGGGTATCGGTCAAGTCAATGGCGGTTCCGCTGGGGGTGTTGCCCCCAAGTTCACGGGCGTCATGGACGAATTTCGTATTACCCGAAGGGCACGCACCGAAAAAGAGATTCAGGAAATGATCAAAGATTTGCTTCCTGTTACGCCTAAGAGTCGACTGACAACCGTCTGGGCCAGAATCAGATCCAGCTAACCCGCCACCTGTACTAACAACTACCACCTCGATGGCAATGGCACAGTCAATATCTTTGATTTGGTGACGGTGGTTGGCAACTTCGGTCAGTCTTCTTTGGCTGCACCCGCTACTGTAGCTTCTGAAATTGAACTAAGCACTGAACAGAAGCACCACATTGCAATAGCCATAGACCTGTTAGCAGCTCAGCCTGAACGTTCATCAGCCGAAGAAATGGTGCTGGGTGTGCTGCAAGTGCGAGCCATACTGCCAGAAAGATTACCTACCCAAACTCAACTGCTAGCCAACTATCCCAATCCGTTCAATCCTGAAACATGGATACCTTTCCAACTGAGTCAGGATGCGGAGGTGAGGCTAACCATTTATGATGTAACGGGTAAAAGCGTCAGGAAAATGGAGTTGGGCCATCTAACAGCCGGCAGTTACAGCCAGACAGAGAAAGCAATTTATTGGGATGGTAAGACAGAAAGCGGGGAGCAGGTGGGTTCAGGCAGGATGCACTGCAGGTGGTATTCCTGATGGCTAGGGCGTAGCAGAATCGTCAGTAGGGAACACCCATCGGTGAAACGAACCAGACGTCATGAGGTCTCAGACTTCGATTCAACCACCTTGAGGGGGCGGAGATAGGGGCCGGAGAAATCGGAGATAAAAAAAGGAGTCTTCCCCGTGCTTGAGAGTCGGTTGCTGTAAATGTGGCAAATCTGGTTAATCGTTTCGCTTGATCCTGGCCCAGGTGGTGGTCATGCGCTCTTGTGGCGAAACTGGCATGCTCTGGACGCCTTTTCCACCCACAATGAAGTCCTTGTACTTCACAATACTCTTGGAGGAACCTAAACCAACACGACCACTTGGAATTTTACCAAACTTATGACGAACCCGTTCTTTGACCTTATCGCCTTTTTCACCACCAATTAAGATAGCTTCTCCATTCTTGATCTCCAGTCGAATTTCGAACCATTTTAAGGGTGGGCAGTTGGGTACACAACCCACTTCTTGAAGCGCACCGGCCCTTTTATTGGTCTTCATGCCAATATTATCAAAAGCCCATTTTTGGCGACCACCAACGAAAACACCACCTAAATAGTAGTTCAGGGCTTTACCATCATTACCAAAAACAATGAAAATGTTCTGCCATGGACCAGTACCAAGATCGTAGGCCTGGACTGAAATATATTCCACTCCAGCCATATCTACGCCTTCATTTTTCTTGAGCAGTACAATGGCTTCCTCAGCATCTTTAGTACTGTGGTATTCACCCTTTTTGATTTTCCATTCGCCGGTTATCACTTCCCACGCTTTATCATCTTCGAAGGTGTAGTGGCGCTCACCTGACCACGCATTTGCTAAAACCACTAATAGCAGGAAAAACGTCATTGCGCTTGGAAAAAATTGTCTCATCTCAAAACCCCTTTATCCGCAATTAAACTTAACCGAATAAATATTAATTAGTGAGTCGCACCTTAATCACAGTTAACATCTCATTTAGGTGGCACATATTCACCATCTTACTTGCTGACATCTTTGATGCTGGCCCAGGTTGTTGTGATTCGTCCCTGGGGTGAGACTGAAGCCTGAACTCCCTTTCCAACGACGATGAAGTCCTTGTACTTCACAATACTTTTAGAAGCGCCAAGTCCCACGCGCCCGCCTTGAATTTTACCAAATTTATGCCGGCCCATCTCCTTAATCTTGCCACCTGTTTCCCCACCACTCAAAATGGCTTCTCCATTCTTAAACTCAATACGAATATCAAACCACTTCTCGGGCGGACATTTAGGATCGCATGCCGCTACCAAGATTTCAGTTCCTCGCTTGTTGTCTTTAGTAACAATCGGATCAAAGGCTCATTTTTGGCGACCGCCAACGAAGACTCCGCCTAAATAGTAGTTGTCCGATTTACCATCGTGGCTAAAAACGATAAAGATGTTCTGCCATGGACCAGTACCAAAATCGTAGGCTTTGACCGAAATCGACTCTAAGTCGGCGGTATCGATCCCTTCGGATTTTTTAAGCAAAGTAATACCCTCTTGGGCATCTTTGTCGGTTTGGTGATACTCACCGTTTTTAATTTCCCATTTCCCAGTTATCACTTCCCAAGCTTTGTCATTCTCAAAGGTATAATGCCGTTCACCAGCCCACGTATTTAGTGAGGTTGCTAAGGCTAAGAGAATCATCATTAGGTACAATAAAAATTGTCTCATCTCAAAACTCCTTTGTCTGCGATTAAGGCTAACTTCTCACTGGTTAGCCTTGATTTGGTCCGATTTTATCTGAAGGACTCACGAAAATTGGAGTAATCCAAGCGTGAGCATCTGATCTTTAACTTTGCCCTTGAACAACTGTCTGCGAGGATGGTTAGACTGCACGGAAGTTGCTAAGGTCAAAAAAATAAGGTCTAGAGTCTAAATTGCTCCTATTATAATTTGGTTGCAAATAACTGTCAAGGGACTCCCCGGTGCTGGCTAACTAGCACAATACTTCTATCAATTGTAGGCTGGTGACTAGACTGCACAGAGACCAAGAAAGATGGTAATCCTAGAGTAAGCCCCAACCGACATCGTAACCACAATCAGCCCTTTTGCTAGCCAGTAAGAGGGCTTTTTGGCGGTCTATAGTCCAAGTAGTGAGCGTATTGTGAACGCTAGTGAGGGCAAGAAACCAAGGTGTGAGAAGCTCAGAGTGGCAAGGAACTATTTACGCTGGCAGGCCATGATGGTTATAGGGTCATATCAGCGGTCTATAGTTTAGGTGGGAGAAGAATTGTTACTGCTGGGGACGACGGCATCGTCCAGATCTAACACCACAGACATGAATGAACTGCTAGAAATCGCCAAGAGCCGAGTGGGGTATTGGATTGGTGATAATGTTCCGATAAGTTTATTTAGCGGCGTTTTTTTATCAGGTCAAAGTGAGTAAAAGGGCAATGTTCCGGTAATAAAAAACCCCACTAGGAGTGACTAGTGGGGCGATGCGAAGAGAGTGTATGAATGTACGCTTGAATCGTATTCTCTTCTCGGGGCTAAATCAAATTAATCTTCACCTTCGCCTTCACTGCGAATATTCGCAGTGAGATATACCATAGCATGGCAGGTAAAACCAGAGTGGATGGCCACTGGTGACCTGTCTCAGTGGCAGCAAGGTTTCTGCCATCATCAATCGGTGATCTGAGCCTACTCACGATAACTCCAACCTGCAGGCAAAAAAACCACCTAGTGGTGGCTGGGTTGAGAGATGGTGTTTGGTGGTTAAACGGTGAACAAGTGGTTTAAGTGACGTCGGTTTCTGCGTCGAGCGATTCGTTTTTCTAGTTTGTAGCTTAACATTGTTTTTCTCCTTTTAGTTTTCTGGTTTCGCTATAATAAGACAAAGGAGAATCTAAAAAGTTCGGATAAAATGTCAATTGATGTGACAACTAGGATGTTTCTGTTGTTGGTGACGGTTAGCCTGTGGCAAGACTTTCAGGCTTTACAGATAGTAGCATGTGTTTTAGACTGGTGTCGGTTTGGTTAGCGTTAACAGGACGCTTTGTTAGTAATCTGAGTTTGTAACTTATAAAGAGGTTTCTAATGCAAATATTTGGGTTTTTGATTATAGCTGTTTCTTTTTTGATAGTCGTTTTAAGCGCATTTTTGGGCTTGGCTTTACCATCAGCGCTGAAAGGCTTACATTGATTTCGCCAGTCTTATCTGCGTATTGGGCCCAGTGCTGGGGGGTTGCTTGATAGCCTATGGTTCAGACATATACAAAGGATGCGGTGCTATCTTTAAGCCAATCCTTAGTCGAGAAGAAGTTGCAATTGCGATTGATGTTTATAAACTAGCCGTCAGGATTTCTATCGGGGCAGGTTTTATCGGCGTTATGTTTGGTGTGATTGCTATGCTTCAAGCTATGGGCGGTGACAGTGATAGTTGGGATCTGGGCGCATTTACGCATGGGATAGCATTAGCGTTGATTTCGACTCTATATGGGTTGGCATTCGCCTTCTGTTTGTTTCTGCCCTTGCAATACTACTTCCAACACCAGTTGGACAAGGACTCTTAAGCGTTTGGGGGAGCGGGGGATGTCCAAGATGGACAGGCCGAAAAGGTTCAGGAGTCCCAGAAGCCTCCCCTAAAAAACGATAGGGTAGAGACTACTGGGATTTTCAGGTTAGGCCAAGTTAGTTATATGTCTAGTGTTTCAAAGTAGCGAATCGAAAGTTCAGCCTTCAACATTTCACCTAGTTTTTCAAAGGCCCCCTGCTCAATACGCCATGCTAAGTACTTTTCTTGATGTTCTCTTGACTCCCATTTGGCAATGACCACAATGTTGCCATCACTATCAGTATTGTTGTACACATCCAAGCTGGTACAGCCATTGTAAGCACGGGTCTTGGGGAGTGCTTCGGCTAAAAACTGTTTGAGTGTATCGGTGCATTCTGGTTTGGGACTAAACTCGACAATGACTGTGAGAGACATGGTATTTCCTTATCTATATAAACATGATCAAGAAATAAGCAATTCATATTAGCACAAGTAAGAAGAGAGATCAAGGAGGCATGTCCAAGATGGGCCTGACGAAAAGGTTCGGGAGTCCCTGAAGCAAGTACACTATGATTACAAAGACAATTGGAGGGTATAATGCGGAAATTTAGTTGGACGTTGTTGGTGTTGGTTGCCTTTTCAATTTACGCCGAAGATGAAAAACTGTTGGTTGTCGGAAGTGCGAAAGAATTGAAAGGGGTTACGACGAAGAAGATCATTTGGAAGGAGGATGGGGCTAAGATGGTTCGGATTCCATATGTAGGCCTTACACCAGCAAAAAATGAGCTGGCTGTTTACGATGAGTTTGGTAATTTGGTTAAAGCGGAAACTATTGTTCCTAAGGAGAGAAAAAGCTGGCCGTTTTATATGGATGCATATGAGGTAACAGTGGGCCAGTTTAAGAAGTTTTTAAAATCGTCAGGCTATAAACCGGCTGTATCTATTAATTGGAATCAAGTCAATGAGTACTCCCCCGCGGACAGACATCCAATGATTTATGTCAGTTGGCATGATGCTGCGGCTTACGCTAAATGGGCCGGGAAGAGATTGCCGACAGAGAAAGAGTGGGAATTCGCCGCTAGAGATGGATTGGCTGGTAGAGAGTATTCATGGGGAGATAATGAAAGTTTGGCCCGTGATTATGCCAACTATGTGGGCACAGGTGGTAGAGATAAGTGGGATGAATCCACGGCCCCAGTAGGAAGTTTGAAGCCGAGTAGATATGGTTTATTTGATATGGCGGGTAACGTTTGGGAATGGTGTCGGGACTGGTCGGATAGCGACAAAGAGCGCCGGGTGTTGCGGGGTGGGTCTTGGGACCACTTTACGTACAACCTGCGCGTAGCTTTCCGCAGCGATAACAGTCCGTCTATGGGGAACAACAGTTACGGATTTCGTTGTGTATCAGGATCGAATTAGGAAATAGTATATAGATACTATTTCTCCCCTGACCCGTGCGAAGCACGGGCCTTTACCACTAGTCAGTTAGCCGCAAACCTGCTCGCAGGCGTTACCGAACCGAGCGTGAACGGGTTTCGGGTACTGCTGATTCGGTTATAATTCAGAGTAGTTTGGCCAAAAACAGGAGAATTGAAATGAGAAAGCATTTGTCTTTGGTTGGTGTTCTGTTGGTATTAGTTGTCTTTCATCTGGCTCCTAAAGCTGAGGCTCAGATAGATGATGGGTATTTTTATGTTTCACCGGCTGTGCTGATGGGAATGAATTTTGACTTTAGCGGTGATAGCGGACTTGAATTCTATCCCTCCTTATCGGCACAGGTGACGGGCTGCTATACACGACTTCAATTTTGACGTGGGTTTTACCTATTTAGTTGGGGGGGGGAATTGAGTTCGGGCCATCCAAACAACCTCTATGTTGATCTTCAGGGCGGTACGGGAGGACTAGCTGGGGTTGGGGTTGGTTGGGCTTGGCAACCCAGTACTAAAGTAAGTTCCTTCCGTGGGAAACTGTTCTGGCCTTCTCCGCTTGGGCTGGGAGTTGAATATGATAGCAGGAAGCGGCTAAAACCATATCTATATGCTGCTCCAGTAGGTTTGATAGGACTTATGTCTTTGCAGTGAGGGGCTGGGTGTGCTGTACGATAACTTGATCCGATGACTACGTTCTAGGCGATGTCTTTCCGAAGGAGGGGAATTTACAAGGGGCACAATGAAACGAGTAACAACCAATCATTTACTGGTCATTACGATTATTGTTAATATGAGCTGTTTTATCTCAGCCTGCGGTAGCAGGCAGAAGGCGCATTTCAATCGGGGGTTGACCCACTATAATCGAGGGCAATTAGAGCAATCGATTGCAGAGTATCAAAAGGCGATTCAGATTAAGCCGGACTTTGCCCAAGCCCACAATAATCTGGGGAATGTCTACTATAATCAGGGTAAACTAGAGGAAGCGGTTGTTGAATACCAAGGGGCAATTGCAATCAACCCGAACTACGCCAAAGCGCATTACAATTTGGGAGTGGTCTATCATCAACAAGGGAAACTGGAACAAGCTGCTGTCCAATACCAACAGGCGATAGCCTCTAATTCTAAGGAAGGCAAGAGAGGTAATAACTCTGGTGTGACTTACTCGGATCCAGGCCGACTAGTTTTCGGTATGGCAGGGGGCAATCCGACCACTAATCCTAACTACGGTCGGGCCCATTACTATCTGGCCCAGATTTATTCAGTCAAGAATGAAAAAGAACAAGCTATAGAGTGGTTGGAGAAAGCGATAGTTTTAGAGGCGGGACTGATGGAGTACTCGAAGGTAGATAGAGGTTTCGATAATATCCGACAGAGTCCAGAGTTTCAGCGATTAATTAATTCTCAATAAATATTCAGTCATAATCAAACTAACAAGGACAGTACAAAAGGGGATTAGTTTGCTATATTTAGGCTAGCAGGCGTTAAATGGTGTGCGGTTAGACGGAATGGAGAAGCAAATGAGAAGATTGGCCGATTTGTCAGTATTGTTACTGTTATTAACGATGAGCTTATGGGGTCAGGAGGAGAACCAAGAGCTAGTAGCTACTAACCCAATAGCTAAGCAGTTGAATTATGGACTGTATTAGTACTTATGATGTAGAGGATGCGGATGGGGATTTGATGACGGTTAGTATCAAGGTGTCGGATGATGGAGGAAAGACATTCGGTTTTTCAGTACCTTTGGAGCAACTGTCAGGCGATGTAGGAGAAGGAATTAGTAGTGGGAAAGGGAAAGAGATAGTATGGACGATAGCAGTAGATGATTTTCTACATATATACAGTGAGAATTTTGTAATTAGAGTGTTGGCTGATGATGGAGTAAAGCCAGTATTGGGAGAGAAGATAGTTTGGGAGAAGGATGGATCGGAGATGATGCTGATCCCGGCGGGTAGTTTCGAGATGGAGGGGTCGAAGAATGAGCCAGAGGACTGGATGAAGCGTTCAAGGCCAGTACATAGAGTGGAACTGGACGAGTTTTATATGGATTCGAGGGAGGTAACCAACGGCCAATACGGGGTTTTTATGGAACAAACGGGGCATAGAAAACCTATGTATTGGACTAATTTGAGTTTTAATAACCAAGCCAATCAACCGGTGGTGGGAGTAGATTGGAATGACGCTGTAGCCTATGCTAAATGGGCGGGCAAGCGACTGCCGACAGAAGCGGAGTGGGAATATGCGGCCCGTGGAGGATTAGCGAGCAAACGTTATCCGTGGGGCGATGAGATTAGCCATGATGATGCTAACTATTCTGGAACTGGTGGGAAGGATAAATGGGATAGACAAACAGCACCGGTAGGCAGTTTCGAAGCCAACGGTTATGGATTATATGATATGGCCGGTAATGTCTGGGAATGGTGTCAGGACTGGTATGGAAAGAACTATTATAGTAGTTCACCAGCAAAGAACCCACTAGGTCCGGGCACAGGACCCAACCGGGTGTTGCGGGGCGGGTCTTGGTTCGACAATACTGGCAGCCTGCGGGTAGCTTGCCGCTACGGCTACGATCCGCTTAGTAGGCTCATCTACCTCGGGTTTCGATGTGTGTCAGGATCGGATTTCACCTCTGGCGCCTCCGCAGGAGGCGACTTTACAAGCGATGAAGAGGTTTCCTCTAACGAGGAAGTGCCTTTACCACTGGTAAGGAACCAGGGGGTAATAGAATGGGAGAAAGACAACTCACAGATGGCTTTGATTCCAGCCGGTTCGTTTGAGATGGGGGATCATTTCAACGAGGGCGGTAGTAGAGAACGACCAGTACATGCGGTGCAATTGGATGCCTTCTACATGGACGTTCGTGAAGTGATGGTAGGTCAGTTCAGAGAGTTTGTCAATCAGAGTGGGTATAGCTGGTGGAATGATGTAGCCAAGTATTCGCCGGTTGACGGGTATCCAATGGTGTATGTGACTTGGAATGATGCCACGGCCTGTGCCGAGTGGGCAGGTAAGCGACTGCCGGCAGAAGCGGAGTGGGAGTATGCGGCCCGTGGAGGCTTGGCAAGCAAACGTTAGCCCTGGGGAGATGAGATAACGCATGATGATGCTATCTGGGGTAACACAGTAAATGGGAAGGACAAGTGGAGTAAATGTGCGCCAGTAGGCAGTTTTGCGGCTAATGGATATGGATTATATGATATGGCCGGTAATGTCTGGGAATGGCGTCAGGATTGGTATGGCGGTGATTATTATAGTAGTTCACCAGCAAAGAACCCACCAGGGCCGGGCACAGGCTCATCCCGGGTGTTGCGGGGTGGTTATTGGTACGGCGATACGTACGGCCTGCGGGTAGCTACCGCCTCACCTTCAAGCCGAATAATAGGAGCAACTACGGCGGGTTTCGATGTGTGTCAGGATCGAAGTAATTACTTCTGACCCGTACCAAGCACGGGCCTTTACCACTGGTCAATCAGCCACGAACACTGCTCATCAGGCGTTGCAGAACCGAGCGACCCCGCATCTCGGCTAATTGCTGATGTGTGGGAGCGGGAGTCGGGGATGGTCATGGCAAAAACGTTCGGGAGTCCCTGAAGCCTGTACATCCAGGACAAATCTAAGAAAAAATCGGCAAAATTGAGGGGGTTTAGCCAACAGACGGCAAGTAATTACATGAGGCTTTACAAGAAAGCAGAATCAAATCCGCAATTAATTGCGAATTTAACCCCCACTCAAGCATACAAGGCACTGGGGGACGGGAAGGCTACGATCCCACGCCGATTGCCCTATCCTCACTGGCGTAAAACTACGCAACCTGGGGGGATGATGCGGAAATCTCGAGGGCCTTTACAAGCGCCAAAAATCTTGTTATATTCCGTCGACCTCTGGTTATGCAAAATCCCTAGGAGGTTGACGGAACCGATGATAATCAGATTTTAACTCTATCGTGTGTTTAGTTAGCTAACATTATTTGATTTTTCCACATAAACATTAGGAGTAATTGAAGATGAAACGAAGTATGGGTCTAACCATTGTTACCATTTTGTTGATGCTTGTTGGTGTTTTTCCTGGAAGTGGTGTTGAGATGGACGATTTAGTGTTTTACTTTTCCTTAGATGAAGGGCAAGGAGACAAGATCAAGGACTTTTCTCCAAACAAACTGTTAGGAACAGTCGAAAAGAATCCCAAATGGATAGACGGCAAGGTGGAGGGGGGCCTACATTTCACCTTAGGCAAAAACCAGGGAGTTTTGGTTAAGCACAATGATGTTTTGAACTTAGGCACGGAGGACGTCAGTCTGGAAGCCTGGTTTAAGACGGCTAAAAAGACCGGCCAGGG
>JASMLX010000169.1 GCA_030748495.1 Candidatus Poribacteria bacterium
CTCGAACTGGGAGGGCTGGAAGATCCGCTCGAACTGGGAGGGCTGGAAGATCCGCTCGAACTGGGAGGGCTGGAAGACCCGCTCGAACTGGGGGCATTAGAAGATCCGCTTGATCTGGGAGCGCTTGAACGACCACTGGAACTGGCTACAGGTCTAAACGCTATTACTATCACAGTTCCAGATATGACCGGCAACTTCAGCCAACTCGCCATGAACTTTGATGTTACGCTGGAGTCACCTGAAGCGCCACAAATTATGGCAGGACCACCGCCACCGCCACTAGATCCAGGGATCGAACCCCGGTTCGGTGAATTTTTCGTCGGGCAAGTTGGAATTACCCCCTACACAATCAGAGCGGGGGAAGCCTTTGACATCTCCTTCAATGCGACCCAGGATGTGGTCGCAGCTTTCTTGGACCTGGCTCGCCTCGATTCAACACTACCGGAAGATGCGACCGGTTTAGGTCTTAACCCTCCACCGTGGTCAACAGATGACGACCGGAAAGTGATTTGGGAACAGATCGTCAACATTCCCCAAGAGCGTCCAGATCTGAAGATAGACCTATTTAAGTTTGCCTGGCTAGAATTGAACAGGATTACCCCCAAACCCTACGCTGTTCCTGCAGGGGCTGAGCGTTACCAGGCGGTTGCTCAAGTCAGCGAAGAAACTCAAACTGCTGGAGGCGATGAAACCATTCGCCTCTTCGTAGTGAAGCAGAATGGGGAGTCTGGAGAATACTTTGTTGACTACAGGCAACTCTTTGTCGGTTTTGAGAATCCAACAATTGATGGTGGAAAAAGTGCCAATCGGGTACGACGCGGTCGTCAAGCCTCTCGCCTCTTTAGCAATCGGATGGTAAGTTCTTCATCTAGTCAAGACGACAAGGCCGCCCCAGGCGAGTTTGAATTCGAGGCCTATTTTATTGAAATCAATGAAGAAGATGGAAAGATTTATACCAATACGCCTGAAGTTCCACTCGTTGGGCAGATGGCCGAGGTTAATGACAAGCGCAATATGGAAGTTGAGATTTTTGTCAATGACAATACTATGGGCATTGCCGACGTTAGCCCTGACGGCGTCTTTTCACTACCACGTATTTTGCTCGATGCAGGATCAAACAAAGTAACCGCTTTTTCTCGTAGTGAATCACAACTTCAAAGTCCTGTCTCTCCACCAATGATCTATTTTCTGGATCAAGAGGCACCTAAGATTGAGTTTGTAGAACTACCAACGCACGCTAGTCTACCGGCCCATAAAATCCAAATACGCTACCAGGATAATAGTGGTCCGATTGCGCAATCAATCACACTGGTACTTAACGAAGTACCTATTGCTATTGATAACTCCACCAGCGAACCAGAACTAACAATTGACTTGGAAGACGGTGCAAATAAACTGGGCCTGTCTGCCATTGATCCTGCTGGGAATGTTAGTGAAGTGGTCGAAACCACACTAACCTTGAGTAATTCTCCACCAGAAACAGCGCCCACAGATCTAAAATCAGGACTCGGATTTTCTGGAACTGAAATTGTTGTCCGCTGGACAGCTGATTCTAACGCCCAGTCTTACAATGTCTATCGCTCCGAATCAGAGATCTTTGATGCTGTTTTCTTGAATCCAATTCAGCCAAAACTCAGCCGTACTGCATACACCGATGTCAATGTAGACCTCGGAACCACCTATTTTTACGCCTTAACCTCGATTAGTCCATCAGGGTTGCCCGGCGCAGCGACCTCAGAAAATATTAATGTTACCATTATCTCCGCTTCCAAAGGCGGAACTGCCGCACTGGCCGATGGAACGAGGATTACCGCTAAACGACGTGCTATTTCCCGTGATGCGACACTTTTTACTGCGGTTTCGATATTCTCTTTACCAGATGGAGAACTGCTACCTTTACCCGGTGCAATTGAGGGAAGTGCCCGACAATTTTCGGCCTTTTCGCAAAGTGGTGATCTATTTATCAGTAAATTCAGCAAACCTGCAACTGTGGCTATTCCCTATTCGAGAGATTATAACGCAGCAGACCTCGGTATTTTCCGTTTAGTTGATGGTCAAGAAAATCCAAGATGGGAGCAAATCACCAACATTAAGTCCGATGAGCAAAAACAGGTTTTCACTTTCAGTGCCAGGTACTTTGAAACCTATCGTTTATCCGGAGCAATATCTCGCCCTTGGGATATTAACGCTGATCAGCAGGTTAACATTCAAGATATGGTTATTGTTGCTACCAACTTCAGCCAAACTGGTCCTGCTGTAATGGGCGATGTCAATGCAGATCAGGTGGTTAATATTCAAGATTTAGTCACCGTTGCCAGCCACTTTGGCGAAGTTTATGACGATTCGGCAGCAACGGCTCCATTGACCAACGCCGATTTGGCCAATGCCACCCTATCGCTCTCAGCAGATATTTCCGACAGACGGGATCACAGCTTAAGTCAAGTTCTACAACTATCTATAGCCTTGAGTCAAACCGATCTGACTGCCCCTATGGCAGGTTATCAGTTTGGCCTCAGCTATGACCCATATTTGCTAGCGGTTGTCGATATTGATCGTACTGGTGATACTGAACTGGATCATGTTAAGCCCGTAATTAGTCTTGGGGCCATCAAAAATATTACCGGCCTCCAGGTCATCGACCAATCGATGGCCAAGGATGCAAATGAGACGAGATTGGCTCACATCACTTTCCGGCTCAAAGGTGACCAGGATGAAGCTGTCAATTCGATTCAGATTCAAAACTTGGTTCTAGTTGACACCCAATCCTCCCTGATTCCAGTTCGAGTTGACCCTGAAGTCATCTATCGGCATAGATCTACCAATCCACTTACTTTCGAATTGGGTCAAAACTATCCGAACCCATTTAACCCGGAAACTTGGATCCCGTATCAACTGGCTAAAGATTCACTGGTTGAGATCGAAATCTATAGTGCAACAGGTGTCTTGGTTCGCCAACTCGACATCGGATTCAAAACAGCAGGGAACTACACTTCGACTGAACATTCCGCTTACTGGAATGGCCGTAACCGACAAAGTGAAAAAGTTGCTAGCGGCGTTTACTTCTACCGGATCAAAGCCCATATCGCATCAGCGGACCATCATGTGCCGGCAGTTTGGCGGACAACCAAGAAGATGATTATCTTGAAGTAGAAGGCCTGAAAAATCTAAAAGAGGGACCAATCTCCGGATGATAGCAACGTTTGGTAGAGGCAAAATAGCACCACGACACCAGGTTCTGAGTTAATATTGGTGTTGAAGAAGATAAGCCGGTCCATCAGAATTATATACCTCTCCTTCAGTGGTTGTTTTTGGATTGAGTAGACAAAAGACAAAGTTGTAGAGGCCAAGCAGGCCAGATGTGCCTGCGGCAATCCAACCGGTGCTGGTGGCGTTGCACTTCCGTGGCAAGAAATGTTTTTTTGCATTGGCCCAATGCCCAATAAGTTTCTAGCTAACCATCCCCTGCGGATAGCGGAAGAGAAACTCCAGTTGGGCCAACAATCTAAGCCGGTGATAAGCAGGTCTATCAGACTCTGGTTCTACACAATTTCGCCTGGCTTGCTGGATGTTGGCCTTGAACGCATTTAGAGAACCATAGACCACAGCCAGATAAGTCTTACCATCTAGTACCACGACCTCTCGATGAACCTCTATCTAGCCGCTCTCAACTAGCCTTTTCAAGTCTTTTTTAATAGCCTTTCCAGATACACTCAAAACCACGTCCTACGTGACTTTTCGAACCAATCTTGGCAAACGTGCATTCAGACTACTTGCTAGTGTCATATAGGCCAGATTTGGATAAATACTCGCTGACCGGTCGGCCAATTCTGCACGTTGTACCTCTGCCTCAACCAACTTTCTATAACCGCCGAGCTGGTGTGTGTCGGCCTGACTGTAGACTGCTTTCACATAAAGAGGCTTTTGATTAATTCCAGGATTCATTTGTTTTCATCCTTTTAAATTTTGACGTTTATCCCAAATTCTACATTTCTCTTGAAGCCAAGACTAATTTCTTACAATTTTACCTGCTTTTTGGCCTAATCCTACCTCTATATCCCCCTTTTTTATTATCTGGATCTGTCTATGCCGTTGCCTTCTGTTTTTTAAAAATGTTAAATCCTCTTTGTCTGTTGAATGCCACCTGCCTGAACCAGAGATCTATATTATTTTTGGCTCTCGTTGTGAATCTGGCTGGCCATTATCATGAAGATGACTTACATCCAAAATATTGTTCGACTATAGACTTGGCTTGGGATATTTCCTGCTTCTGGTCTATCTCTAATTCTGTCAATTGGGCCTTTGTCTCACTCTTTCTCATGAGACCATCTTTAATATCGTTGATGGCTGAGAATGACCGGTTGGGCATGTCGTGAGCCCTTTTATCCCCAGACACAACGGCTAATTTTTGTTTAGTCTGCCGGCTATATATCGTGGAGTATGCCAAATAATTGATCTCATGTACAGAGGCTTTACTCAGTACAGCCGCCAGAACAAATCCATGCGTTGCATCGACTGATGTCTGCTCTCTTAAACCGTAATAATGTTGGCCATTTTTATCCAGCTTACCTTCCGGGCTTTCTCTCTTGGCTTTTAGATCCTCTATTTTTTTATTGCTCACTGGACGACCTGCTGATTTTACAACCCTGGCATCGATCGCAACTCCTTCATTAATCGTTAATCCCTGAGCGGCAGATTGATGGGGGATATTTCCTGCGATGAGATTAAATTTACCTTTGGTCAGCCTTTTCCTAAACTTAGAAAAGGTGGAATCATCTGGCAAGACCTCAACCGAGGATACGCCCAGGAATATTTGAAAGGATTCACGATTGTTAATTGAATCCTCTAATTCAGGGCCAGAACTGAGGTGAAACCATTTTTGTAACCGTAAGCATTTGAATAAAAGCAATGGGGTGTAGGCTTTGCTGCCTTCTTTCTTCTGACCAACAGGATAATCCTTCCTCAGGATTGCTTCTATTCGATCCCAAGCAATAGTTTCCTTCACCTTTTTCAAAGTCTCCCGGCTTCGGTTTTTCTTAGTTCGGAGTGATTTCTCAAAATTAGAAAGGTAAGATTTTGTGCTTTGATTTAAATGCCATTTAGCATCCTTACATTTATACTGTTCTCGTCATTTCACGATATAAATGAGATGAATTCTCAGTAATTTCAATGTTGTAATGAGTGAGTGCTTTTTGCTCTGAGTTAATCAAAGGTCTCGTGGAATGGGAAGCCTTAGCAGAGACGGCGGAAGTGTTGGTGGGACCGGGTGGAGGAGGAGGTCAGAACTGATGTCACCCGTCAGGTGGAATCTGTACCCCAGCCGCAGAAAACTAGTTTGACACAAGATAAGTTGAAACCAAAGCCATGTACCAGCAACGGCTAGGCAGGCAGATCAGGAGAGAGGAAGTGCCTTTACCACCGTAGGTTAAAACAAATAATATTGAGCACGAAAACTCGGATTCTAATTCGGCAACGACAGAAGCTGAACTGAAGTTGCTTTACGACCAGGCAGTCAAAGGTCTAACCTTGAAAGGGAAGTACCAACAAGCCATTCAACCGTTGACCCAACTGGTAGAGAGTCGGACTCAATGCCGTTACATTGTGGGGAAATATCGCCTTTTGGTTAGGCATGTGCTACCGTGAATTGAACCAACCTAACAAAGCACGGCAAGCTTTCCAGAAAGTAACAGCCAAAAACAGCTATAAGGACGAAGGAGCCCAGAAGTATCTGCGTGACTGACCATCCTCCCGATAGCACGTCTTGAATTCATAACCCCACCCCAACCCTCCCCTTAGTAAGGGGAGGGAGCGAAGAAAATCCTCCTCCTTGGTAAGAGGGCCTCTTGGTAAAGGCGAATATAAAGGAGGGGTGGTCGGGGTGAAGTAGCACCGAAGGTTTCACATTGAGTTGGATTGGATTGGATTGGTGCGGGTGAGTGGGTGTGTTGGTTCGTGAAGGTAGTATAGTATACTTCGCCCACAAAAAGCCGATTGTTGATCGAATACACAGGGCGTAGAAGTTAATTGGGGGTAGAGCCCATCACCAACACGAAGGGTTTTGTAGGGGTAAAGTGCGGTTGATAATCTTTCGCGATCCGAACGTGCCTATTTCGGATTTGGTCCTCCGGTGTTTGAAGCGTATATCTGCTTTGCCCTGAATGTTTTGGTTGTTATAATTAATTTGGGACAAGCGTGCAACCTCGTTGGATAATTTGTGTCATCACCAAAGTCCCTTCTCACCGAATTACTCTTAAAAAGAAGCGAATCACATAAAACAACATCCCCCGAAAAACCCATCTAATACTTAAGAAACAACACTTTGAATAGCATAATCAGATAGATTTTTGGCGCCCAAATCAGACGAAAAGCCCGCTGTTACCGTCACGTAGCGTGGGTACAAGGCCTAGGTGATTAAGCCAAAACTTTCTTAACTACCTGAATCCGGGCTATTCCGAATAGACCCAGGTATATAAAAAGGAGCCGAACTTTCCACGCCGGATGAAAAAAAACAAAACTATCCTCGAAAATCGTGAAGGTAATGAAAAGTTCAACAAGGAGATACTAATGGCCACCCATACAGACAATTTGCCGTCAACAAAACAGGAGTCGCCAGAGACGTGTTCAAAAACAATCCGGCTGCGTTATAAGGGCAATACCGATTTTAACCGTAACACCTATGACCTGAATATCGATGTCGATTCTGATTCGGGTTGTGTCCACCTGACCAAAGGTGTGACCTATGCCGACGAAATGGGCAATTGCACTAACCGGGATATCGAGGCCATTACCCGAACCCAATGGATTCGCAAAGAGTTTTGGATCGATCAGCCCGAGGCTGATAGGGCTGAACTGCTGGTCTACGTCAAAAATAAGCCCCGGACTGGTAGTCGCCTGCATATCACGGTAAATGATCAGCAGACGGTAATCTTTGAAGAACCTAAAAACCGGGAATATTGGAACGACTGTTGGAACTCTATCCCGATTCCCCTTGACGCCCTGTGTGCGGGTTTGAATCGTTTTATTTTTCAGGCTGAAGGAGAAGAGAGGTGGGACGTTCTGGTTGAGCAGTCCCGCTTACCGGACCGCAGCGCCAAGAGCCGTGATGCAGGACGCAACTGGGATGATCAAAACCTGGGGCTGAACGATGCCTGTGACGGCGAATATATGATTCGCCTGAAACTGGAACAATATCCATCCGGAGGTAAGATGCTGTCCGATACTATCGACATCGGTCAGTTGGTCGCGCCAGACGGAATCGCAGTTCCATTTCGTTTGGATCGACTCGAATCCAATTTGGAAACCGAGGCTGTATCCAATACCAAAGTCGACCTGTCATTTCGGTTTGGTTCAACACCCGACTACAGTTTGGAGACGTGGACCGACTGGATCTCCACCATTGAGACCATCCCTGAACAGCTTAGCTATTTCCAGTGGCAAATGTCTCTATCCACCGATAATTCCCTGCTGACGCCTGTTGTCAAAGAACTGGAGATCGAAATGGAACTGAGTGTTCCCGAACCGACGAACCGCCCCAAGCTGGAAATTATTCAGCGGCAGGTGCCGGAAAGCGTGCGGAGTTCACACCGTTTTTCCTATTTGCCGTCAGGTACTAAACGGGCATAGATCTTTCGTGACAGGTGGAAGTTAGATGATGTGGTTGCAGAAGCCAATTCAGAATTCGACCGCTTTGTACGTCTGAGTGAGTGGACCCGACACCAGTGGGAAAACGGGTGGGATATGGGCGCCATCGACCTCTGCCCACCGTGGGACAGTCTGCTGATCCTTGAACTCACCTCTCGGCAACTGAGCTTGGGCATGTGTACACACTACTCCACAGTATTCGTTCAGGCTTGCGCTTCTCTGGGGTTGATTGCCCGCACACTGGTTATTCGCTGTCACTGTGTGGCAGAGGTCTGGTCAGAGGAATACAATAAATGGATTATGATCGACACAGGTGGAGATTCCAACGACCAGACCAAAGCAACCTACTACTACGTTAAAAACGGGGTGCCAATGAGTGCGCTGGAGATCCATAACGCTTGGATTCATCAGGATTTCGATGGCGTAGAAATTCAACCGGAACATGCAGCTAAGCGATTTGAAAACGATATTGTCAGCCGAACGCAACTATTCGAGCGGTTCTGTATCCACCTGCGCAACGATGAACTGCGCACCCTCAGCCCGGGTGAACCGGAACACGGCTTAGGGTCGTATCATTACGACGGTTATCTGTGGTGGAAAGATGCTCGAACGCCTCCACATCCATGGTTTTCGAAACACTCTGGTCGGACAGACGACTTCTATTGGGCGCCAAATGGGGTAGTAATTTATCCACGCCGATTGGATCATCCCGAAATACTGGATGTCGATTTCAGGACGCAAATGCCGAATATTGAGCACTACCTGGTCCACACGGGTGATGAAGACTGGACGCCAGTCTCGGATCGATTCAGCTGGAAACTGTGCCGAGGAGAGAATCATCTACAGGTTAAGGCCCTGAATAAGTTCGGCCGGCAGGGACCTGCCAGTTACCTGACTGTTAAATACAGTTAGTGGCCCGGTTTTAGACCTCCGCTGATTTAATTCAAGGAAATTGAAAATAGGTGGCAGAAAAGGTGAACCCGACCTTCTGTGTACACTAGGTTAGTGGTATGATCGCTAGTAATATGATCGGAAAAATCCGAAGCATCCATTCCTCGGAGAGGATAAACCGACGAAAACATACCGGGTAGGAGTCATTAGTGTCGGCGCTCAGTTTACCGTATCGCTGTGCAACGCTTTGTTCGCTGTTGTCAATCATTTAACCACTTTTCTGACAGTTGCCTCAAAAGGGAACCTAACCACTACTTGGAGTAAAATTAAGAACTAATAAAGCAAATACTGTCAGATTATCCATAGATCTGATGGTTACATTATGCTCTGAGTGACTCTCTCTTCCCTGCTTAGTTGTTTTTTAAATGATAGTATTTTGATCACGATTTTTGAAAGGCCACCGGCATCAATCGCTCATAAAGACAGCACGAAGCCGATCCAGCAACGGTACAGCAGGCGAACGCCGAGATGGGGAACTCAGTGGTAATGGATAGGAATTCAGAACGGTGATAATTGAGACTTATCACCAATGCTCACTCTCAATGACGTGGTTGGTATCCATTCATGGGAGGACTACCAGGGGACCGCTACCCCCAACTTTTCTGCGGCTATCTCGAGGCTACGCCGGTGCCCTTCTCCGAGAGGAATGCCGTCACGGCGGAAGGCTATTTCACGCTCCCATTCCGGGCCGCCGGGTAGCTCGGCTCGTTGATAACCCGGAAGGGGCTGAAGCTCACCAATAACCCGTGTGGTACGGTCTACTTCTTCTTCAAATGCCTCGGCCTCAACGAAGACCTGGGGATCTAGGATCCAGCAGAATGCCCCGTAGTACGCGTTCTGCCATTTGCGTTCACCATCGCGAAATCCCGGTAGCATCATGCCGCCGAGACCCGCAGACAGGAAGTTCGTAACGGCCCGGAGGCCCAGACTGCGAAAAATCGCCGATGGCATCTGTTCAAATATAGATTGGAATCGTTCCGACTCAACGTCCCATTCATCCATAACGCTTGAACAGATATCAGATATGACAGGATACCCCTCCTTGGCGGGAAATCCGAAGCTCATAGGACAGTTGTCCAGAGGATAGTGAGCCCAAGCATTTGTGTTGCTGTCTTCAGGTATCCGGGCACACAGGCCCGACACGCAGAAGCCAATCAGGCCCTCCTTGACGATCATGCGTGTATATTTCCCGGCACTACCAAAGTGGGCGTGAAATCGACTTACTGCCATGCAGAAACCGGTCGTCTGGGTTTTCTCGATTGCTCGTGCCACCGCCATGTGAGTTGCCACATGCCCCAGTCCGCCGTCACCATCCACCAACACAGAGACGGGTGTCTCTTTGACTATCTTTAGGTTGGGAACCGGATTGATAGTGCCGTTCTGGTAACCCTGTAAGTATCCACCCAGCGGCTGCGTACCATGACTGAAGACCCCTCGTAGATCGGTATCGATCATCAAGTCAGCAATAACACGAGCGTGATCTTCTGACACACCAGGCACGCAGAGAAGACGCATTACAAGCAAATGCAGGTCAGAAACAGAGACAGGGATGAAATCGGTTGGAGGAACGTTCATGAATGGCTCCAGGGGATTATTGATTCATAGAGTAACTGACAATCTGAGAAAACTACTTACTCTACTTAATTATTGCTATTTAGTTCATTAATGTCATTGGTAATATTAACAAAAAGGGGGTTCACTACTCAGGTTCCATTTTTGCTATCAGTTTCAATATCGTAATTGGAGAAAGCAGAATAACAGATTCGTTAATCGGTGTCAAGTAGATCGAGATGCAAAAGCGAGAGGTAAGGAGATGGGCAGGCCGAGAGTGGTTGATAATGCTGAAGATAGAGCAGATGGTACAGGCTAAACTGACGACGACCAAACAAGCCAACTGGGGAGAGAAACAGGTCACCTTGACTTTATCGGCAGGTCACACTTTGGCTTATGAAACGACTTACATCATTACATTAGGTGGTGTAAATCAGTATTTCATATATATTTATTTAGCAATCCCCGAAAATCATTGTGCAACAGGCTCCTATGCTATTATTTAGTTAGTGGTATTTAGTGGATTCCAATTAAGCCAACGGACAACTTTGTCAAATGAAAAATAGACTCTACTTCGCTTACGGTTCTAACATGGATCGATTACAAATGGCAGACCGTTGTCCCGATTCCACCTTAGTATCTCCAGCTATACTAACCGACTACCGCTACAAGATAGATGCTAGCGGATTTGCTACTATTTTAGCGGAAACGGGTGCTAATGTTTGGGGACTTATTTGGCAGTTGACACCTGCCTGTGAGGCCACCCTTGACCAATATGAAGGCGTGGACAAAGGGATATACCAAAAAGAGATGATCGAAGTTAAGGTGGAACAGGAATTGTACTCCTGCCTGGTCTATATTTTGGCTTATCAGCAAGCTTTTGCTGACCGTAAGAATCTGCCCTACCTGGATTACCAGGAGTGGATTGTCCAGGCGGCTAAAGAATTCGCTTTCCCCAGCTCTTACCAACAGGAACTGGACAGTTGGTTACCAGATCCAGTCCAATTCCCGCCTGAAGTATGGCGGGCTGAACTAGCTAAGCAGAGGGCATCGAGGAGTTTTTACTAGCTCACGCCAAGCTAGGAGTGGCTCGAAAATAGGTCGGACTGAGGCGCCTCTAGAGCCGATTTTTCAGCCCTGATAACGCAAACTACAAAGGATAAACTGGGAGTTGGGTGAAATTAGTAAATCCGGTTGCCAGCACCTTCATCAATAGCGTAGCATTCCGGTGCCGTACTCCCCGGTGTCCTGAAAAGCCAGCCCGCCACGGCAATTTGCGGTACATTCCGAAATGTATCCTTGACTACAAACAAGGATGGTACCCGGCTAACGGTACCAATCACCCATAAATTTTCCCGATTCAGTTCGATAATCTGCTGGAATAGTCGCACCTGTTCTTGAGGATCCGTTGTTTTCTCGATCTGCCGGTATAAGGACATGCACCGCTGCATTT
>JASMLX010000016.1 GCA_030748495.1 Candidatus Poribacteria bacterium
TTCTCAACACTGGAAAGAGGTCTATTGAAGTCAAAGCAACAGGGACATGCCAGGATCATACCCGATTTTCGTTGCGTTTTAACGCGTAATTTGATACGTTGTTAAGTATAATTAGATCCCACAGAACCTGCTGTCCTTGATCGCTTAGACTTAAGTGACAGTGGTTGCGTTTGGATCGTTTTTTGAATTAACATTTCATTCGTGCGGAGTAAATATTGAAGGTATGCTAAGATGACGGGTGTTTATGCTTGTCTTTTTTGTACTTGATCCCCTGTTAGATATCTGTAATATTAAACCTTAGTCTTGGGGGAAATCTCAACTATGACAGAACAACAGATCAACTTCTTTTCGACATTTGGTTACCTTAGCTTTCCTGGCTTGATGGCAGATCGCATCGAAGACATCGAATCCGCCTTTGAGCAGGTTTGGCAAGAGCATGGTGGTGGGCATAATGGGAAACAACATGAGGGCAAGGCGCGTTCCTGTATTGTACCGTTTATCGACCAGAGCGAATACCTTTGCAGTCTGCTGGATGATCCTCGAATCTTAGATATCGCGATCACCTTGCTAGGAGATGACTTTAATTATATGGGCAGCGACGGCAACTACTATGTCGGTGATACCGGTTGGCATTCCGATGGTACCCACAAAGCCGAGGATCCAATGCACATCAAAATTGCCTTCTACCTGGATTCTCTAACCGGTAGTACAGGAGCGCTCCGTGTAATCCCGGGTAGCCATTACCTCTTCACCGATCGTTATGCGGATAGGCTACAACAGGATATTCGGCAGAGCCAGGAGTGTTGGGCCATCCATGAACAGAACGTACCGGCCATAATTATTGAAACCAATCCTGGCGATCTCGTTTTGTTTAACCATAACACCAAGCATGCGTCGTTCGGTGGGGGAAAGCGACGTCGGATGTTTACCGTAAATATGTGTCAGCGTTATCCAGCAGATCGCCTGGAGGCTTTGCGAGAGTATATCGGCAAGTCGGCGCGTTTTTGGATTCAGCGAAAGTATAGCGAGCAGATGGTTGAGACAGCGACGCCTGAAAGATGGAAACATCTGGAGCAGGTTCGGGCCAACGATTCACATCTGGCAGAGTTGTCGCAACAGGCCAGAGAGGATATGGCCGAACCGTCGCGAGGTTGATTCGAGAACACGGCTTGCCAACGGCCTGCTCTTTGGGCTCTTTCCGAAGGCATTATGATCAAGAATTTTAATCTTTCGATTTTTTGAACAGAGGAAGCTATACCATGGCCATGACTGATGAAGAACGTTTCCGTTTCGATTTGGCGGGATTTTTGATCCGACCAGCGATTCTCCAACCGGACGAGGTCGCTGAAATTGTCGATCAGATCGATAGAATTCATCACGCCCCTGAATCTTTACCGCCGGAGCATCGTGCCATGCCCGGTGGTCCCGCTAGTCGGCTTATTGACCATCCAAAAGTCATCGATGTGCTACACGAGATTATCAGCCCAGATATCCGGATGGAAGGCACCTTCTGTGTATGGCGAACAAAAGGCCAATCGGCAGGAGGCCTCCACGGTGGTGGCCCACAACAGGTAGATCCGATTTTCGGTTATCGTTTTCAGAACGGCCGCATCCACGCTGGCATGGTACGTGTCGTTTTCGAACTGACTGACGTCCGCAAAAACGACGGTGCAACCTGTTTTATTGTCGGCAGCCACAAGGCGAACTTCCCTATGCACGCGGCTCACATGTCATTGGAAGATGGAGAACGCAGCCCATTTCTGCTGAGTTACGAGTGTCCGGCCGGCAGTGCGATCTTCTTCACTGAAAATCTCTGCCACGCCGGACCGGTTTGGCAACGAGACACTCCGCGCGTCGCCGTGCTCAACGCCTATTCGCATCTGGCCACCCATTGGCACCGCCTGAGAATTCCGCCCGAAGTAATGGCTGCGCTTCCACGAGAGAAGCAGGCATACTTCCGTGAGCCGTGGATCGCTGATTTCCGTACCAGCCCAGCGACCATCAATACTACGGAACGGTTTCTCGACAATGATGAATTACCGATCGACACCAACACCAAACCTTAACTGCGTCACCCTTAAAGTGTTGGGGCTAAGGGGATGATAAAGTCTAAACCTTGGTGACCACCCGTAGAAGTCTTCCGCTAGCCATCACTATCTCCCCCAGACAGTTTGGTAGATGTTTGGGCTCAGTAGCGACTTGTCAGCAGCGATAAAATTATTTCCAGCCGCTTACTTTAGCATCATCATATAGCCTATCCTGTGAGTAATCACCAGTTCCTTTTAGTCTGATTGTTGTCTTTGCTCACCCGTGTCAGCATTTGGAGGCTTAGAACAGGGGAACTGCTGAGACTTTCGCTGCAATGCACAACCATACTAAACCTAGATCGTCGGTTCATTAATCTATACAACTCATTTTTCGATTGCCGACCGGATGTCCTGACGCCGGCGATATACGCATTGAAATCGTTGATAAGGGAAAACGCTTCTGTAATCTGGAACAACGGCACAGCCTGTTAAAAAGTGACGGCCTATCGCATCCGTCCTACTATACTTACGGTGGCCTGAACTTTGACCCAGCTAATAGAATCTGCGGAATAGAACTGCCGAAGAATAGCATTGCATTGAAATGGGAAAAGGGATATGATGCCTTCGAAGAAAATCAAATGGAGTATACTCAATGCGAGTCAAATCTGTTGAGAGAATTATTGTCGATGTCCCTTTTACTGATCGGCAACTGCGTATCACCGAACGAGAGGTAGGCAACTGGTCGATTCTGGAATTGTGCAAAGTCACTGCTGATAGCGGTCATGTCGGGTGGGGTGAAACGGTGATCCACTACACCTGGTGTCGTGTTCCGGACGAGGCCGTGGCACGCGTGATCGGACAGAACCCCATCTCGGTGATGAATGATGATTCGCTGGGAGCAGGTTTGCAGATGGCGCTTTTCGACCTAGTGGGCAATATTCTGGAGGTACCTGTACACCAGCTAATGGGCAGAAAAGTGCGGGACCAGGTGCCTCTCTCCTGGTGGTCGATCGATGCCTCGCCAGCCGATTGGGCGGCTGAAGCCAAAGATGCCGTCGCCAACGGTTACGATAGTTTCAAACTTAAACCCCGCCCCTGGTGGGATATTGTAGAGCAAATCGACGCAATCGACGCGGTGGTCCCACGAAGTTTCAAGTTAGATCTCGATCCCAATGGTACTCTGAAAGATGCTGAGAGTGCGCTACCGGTGATACAACGGCTGGAAGCGTTTGAAACAGTGGCTATTTTCGAGACGCCGATCCCTCAACACGATATTGAGGGGAATCGTGCTTTGCGCCAGCAGATCCGTTCGTCAATTGCCATGCACTTTGGCAGTCCCCCCTTTCTGACCGGAATCCAGGAAGAGGTCTGTGACGGTTATGTCATCGGTGCTGGCAAAAGCGAGGTGATTCGGCAAGGATTGCTGAGTGCGGAGGCCGATAAGCCGTTCTGGCTGCAGTTGGTGGGGAATGGTCTGACCACCACTTGGGCTGGACATCTGGGAGCCATTTTAAGCCACGCTACCTGGCCTGCGATTACCTGTCTTAACCTCTACTCCGATCACCTGTTAGTCGATCCAATCGCGGTGGCTGATGGTCACCACTCCATCTCTGACCGCCCGGGACTAGGGGTAACTGTTGACCAGGACGCGGTCGAGCGTTACCGGGTGCAGGATGAGGACTTAGCGCCGTTTATCGATAAGGGCGAACTTTACACCCACCCACAACCGCGTATTATTAGTTCCATCACCTATCCCGACGGCAACCGTATTCACATGGGATCGTCTTCGCAGGGATACGGCTATTTCATCGAAGGCAAAGGGCCAACCTATGTGGAAGGGGTGACCCTCGACATCCGTCACGACGACGGGTCAGCCGAATGGGATGATCTCTTCCAGCGCGCGCTGCAGGAACCTGTACGCGAGGATTGAGCGTTACGACCAAACCTGTAGATCGAGTAGGACGCCTAAGTAGTCTTCTTTCTGGTTTAGTAAACCGAGAAAGGCCTCTTCGGCTTGGGTAGCTGGCACGGTGTGGGTTAATAAGGGGTCAACCTGCAATCGGCTGCTATCGATAAACTCCAACATTAATCGTTGGGGATCAACCTCACCGTATTGAGCGACATCGGCTTGTCGGCTGGCGTGGGCACCGATTAGTGAAACGCCGGTTCGATGCAGGTCGAAGTAGAGGTCGATCTCGGCGTTGCCCCTAGGGCTGCCGAGTAGGATTACCTCGCCCAACTGAGCGGCAGCCTTTAAGGCTTGCGGTGCTACCTGTGGGGCTCCGGTGGCTTCAACAACTATCTGGCAACCCGTATCGCAGGTCAGGTGTTTAATCTGGTCTGTAACTTCTGTTTGTGCGGAATTGATCTGAGTATCGATTCCGCATTGGGCCGAAATCGCCAACCGACTGGAAATCAGATCGATACCGATGACCTGTCGGGCGCCCGCGCAACGCATTAATTGAGCTGTCAGGTTACCGACCAACCCTTGGCCGAAGACGGCAACTGTTTGTCCTAGACGGATGCTTGACAACCGCACCGAGGTTAAGGCGACCTGCGCCAGCGCCACAAAAGGAACACGCTGAATTGTCATGGTATCGGGTACTTTCTCCCACCGGGATAGTACGGCGTGTGAGGCATGACGGGTTCGGGTGAAAACCAGATCGCCCGCCTGTAGATCTACTACTTCTGTTCCCACATCGATCGTTCGTCCCACTGTTGCGTATCCGGGTCGAAACGGATAGCTGGCATAACCGAAATCCGGCCTCGAAAACCCAACGTGCGTTTGCGTAAACATGGCTAATTCGGTGCCGGGGCTAATTAGTCCGAAAAGGTTTTCGACCAGGATCTGGTTGGACTGTAACGCCTCCGGCAGGTCGAAATCTTCAACCTCAACTTGCATTTTATCTGGGAAGAGTAGGCCTTTTGCCTGCATATGTTTATCCTCAATTGTAGGAACTGAGCCGATTATAGCACAGCGGCCCAATCAGTTGGAGAAGAAACAAGGTGCCAGGCCATCAATCGACAAACTTCTGCTGATTGCAAGTGAAAGTTCTTGGGATCCACTCCGCAATTGTGGTGGGATGGAGTGTCTCAAACTGTTATCAGGAAAAAAGGATGGGCCAATCGCCCAAAGTGAGAGTTCAGGTTTTTGCCGACGCCGAATTGTCAGTTAAGAATAACTACCAGGATACGTGCACACCGAATTCATCTGCCAACTCCTTGAGCGTTTGTAATTGGGATTTGTGAAGAGGAATCCCGTCCATACGGCGTTTCTGGGTGAGCTCCCATTCGATCTCTCCAGGCAAGACGATGCGATCAAATCCCTTTCGGGGCTTGGCTTGTCGGGTCATATAGATCTGGCGATCCACCGTCGCTTTGAAGTTTTCAACAGACGTAAGGCTAGCGATATTGATTGCGAGGAAAAAGTGAGCCGGTGCGCAATCTTCGCTGAGGGCGTCCCCTGGATCAAACATTTTAATGATGCCTGTCAGTCCGCCACTGAGAGGACCGCACAGCACATCCATGACGACAGATAGTGCTGAGCCTTTCGTTCCGGCGGCTGGCAGGATGACCGCGACTTTTGACGGATCGTCGGTCTCCTCGCCATTTTCGTCCAATCCCCAGTTGAGAGGGATTTTTTCATTGTACATCCGTGCTGTTCCGATCTTGCCCGCCGCTGCCGCGCCACAAGCCATGTCTAACACAATGGACGGTTCTTCGCCAGCAGGAATAGCGTAAGAAAAGGCGTTGTTTCCAATCGACGGACTCATCGCCCCAAAAATGGCCATATTGACACCAGGACCGTTTGTCGTTGCAAATCCAATCATATCGTGCGCAAGAGCTCGCATTGAATGGCTGGATGCAGCACCAAAGTGGTTACTATTGCGAACGACGGCTACTCCAATCGAAGCAGCTTTAGCCTTGGCAATAGCCATGTTCATGGCATGAAAACTGACGAGATGACCCAATCCACCATTGCCGTCCAACAGAACGGAGGCTGGGTTATCTCCAAGCACCTCGATCTGGGGAGCCGGATTAATACTGCCACTGATTATACCGCGCACATAGCCTACCAATGACCGTGTAGCGTGTGAATGAACGCCACGCAGATCCATCAATACCTGCATCTCAGCGATGGCGTCGGCGTCAGATTTGGCAACGCCTACCTTTTGGTAAATCTGGCTACAGACCTGTTGCAATTCATCCGAATTGACAATTAATTCCTGTTCGTGTCGAGGATCCATGGAAATCTCCTAAAACGTGAAAGACAAAGTAATGCCTTTCCTTGACTCTATTTACCCGGTTCCTATCCAGGGCAGGATGTAGACGGTGGTGGACTACTCGTTAGTGTAGGCTATTACTCAATCCGGTAACCGGGCATATCCTGACCTGTAAAGTGAATTTTTAGCCACTGTATTATATTCTACCTTTGAATTAATTGAAAATCAGCATGTCACGTAGTATAGGCTCAAGTTTACAAGCCATCCCTTGGGAATAACCTGCTCTTTCAATATTGACCTTTAGTTTGGATTCTCATATAATAGCGGTATCGACAATCAGGCTAAACAAACTTGGAAAGGGGAAACAATGGCAAAGGAACGAATCAACAAATGTATAGAGTTACTTGAACAAGGAGAGAATCTCTACTATACGGGTACTGGTCCGCTTACCTATGAAAATGGTAAGAAACAGGCTAAGACGTGGGCGGATTCTCTGGTGGCGGACTTTGAGCATAATCCCTTTGACTTGGTAGGTCTTCAGGCATTCATGCAAGGGCTGGTGGATGGTGGGCCAACAAATTCTGGGCATCGAACACCAACAGTGATTGCCACGCTTCCGTCTAACTGTCGTACGCTTCAAGAGGTACGTGCCAATGCGTGGCAAGTTCGGCATGTTTTGAGTACAGGTGTACATGGCATTCTTCATACCCACGCCAGGCAGGCTGACGCGGTGAGAGCATTTGTAGAGGAGTGCCGCTATCCCTTCCAGACGATTGGGTTGAACCGCGGATTGGTTCAGGGGCAACGCGGAGCAGGTGGTCAGGGGTATGCGGCTGGCATCTGGGGGGTAACAGGCCCCGAGTATACGAAACTGGCCGATCCATGGCCGCTTAACCCCGAGGGGGAGTTGATGTTGGGTCTTAAAATCGAGGATCGGGAGAGTGCTGCCAACGCAGAATACATAGCCAAAGTTCCTGGTCTAGCATTCGCTGAATGGGGCCCCGGTGACATGGGGATGTCCTTTGGTTACGCTGATGCACATGATCCACCGTACCCAACAGATATGGATCAGGCGCGCACGGCCGTTAAGAACGCTTGTGATGATAATGGTATGGTCTTCTTGAGCTCCTGGAACGATCCGTCTTTGGATGCGGAAGGCCGCCTTCGGTTTCTGATGGATTGGGGAGTGAGGATCATTTCCGGCGGTGGAGAAGAACAGGCTAAGAGAGGACGTGAAATTACCGGTAGGCAGATGCCGGTGTAAGCAAGTATCTTTAGCTGGAGCAAGAAAATGAGAATATCGACCTCGCTAAACATTTTCTGGGAAGTCGGTGTCGAAATCCAGAATGCGATGGAACGCTGTGCCAAGGCTGGGTTCGAAGCACTTGACTTCAACCTCACCGATTACCAAAGGATGGAATATCCGCCCTTCCTAGACAGCAAAGGCGAAGAATGGGCTGCACACATTAGCAGAACAGCAGAGTCTTTTGGACTTGCATTCACCCAAATGCACGCCCCCATCTTTCCAAAGTTTGCGGTAGGAAAAGAGACTGAGCGTTATACCACAATGAGCCACGATTCTCTCCGAATCGCCGGTGCCATGGGAATCCCCTGGGTGGTTTGGGAACCGGATGTCACGCCAGGGGACTATGGTGAAAAACATCGCAAAGAGGTATTCCAGAAGAATCACGAATTCTTTGATCCACTGGTTAAAACTGCGGAGAGATATAACACCGGTGTGTGCCTGGAGAACGTTCCAGACTCTATGGGAAAGAGCCGGGGATGTCCCAAGTGGGTGAGTTCAGAGGCAGTAGAGCTTTGTGAACTAGTGGACTCCTTTAACTCGCCTCGTGTAGGGATCTGCTGGGATACGGGCCACGCGCACATGCAGGGGCTTGAGCAGAGAAAAGAACTGCGAATCCTCGGTGATAGATTGAAAGTGTTGCATATCCAGGATAACAACGGTCAGGCCGACCAGCATCTACTCCCCTTTATGGGAACAGTGAATTGGAAAGATGTCATGGATGGACTATACGATATCAACTATGCAGGCGACTTCACCTACGAAGTCCACAACGCGATCCGGCATTTGCCGGATACGTTGAAAGACCCGATGATGAGATATGCAGTGGAACTCGGAAAGATTTTGGTTCAGAGAAATTTCTAGGTTTGATTGGTCCAGCCGGGTCATGCCTTACCTGCATTTTGCTATTATCCCAACCTCGGTAAAACAGTACAGACCTCCAAGATGCCTGAAATCTTGCCGGCAGCAATAGATTTGTGAAATATCGTGACAAATGACAAGCGTTTGAGTCGGCTTGTATTTTAGTTTTAACTCCTCCTTTTCTACAATATCTTAGCTTTCCCTTTTTGGATGGTCTCTTTCCCTCAATATTTGGTAGCGGTTTCTACCCGTTAGCGAAGCATCACCATTTTTGTGAATGACGCCGCCAGAGTCAGCAACTGCAAGCCCTAGCGGAGAGCCGTTATTTAACCTGGACCAAGAAGGCAGGTTCATCCGAAGACGACGGTCGAGAGCTACAACGCAGATCTGAGAGGTAACACAGTTGTAACCATTACTTGGCTTTACGGTCATAGGTCGGTCGATATTGACGAAATAAGAGACAGCCCTAGCTATATGCCTTGGTTAGACCAGCGTTGATGCCCCAGGAGACCTGTATTCGGGTTTGATCCTCAGCAACGTAGCCATAGAGTTGGAATGTACCCTTTACACCGTGAGCGGGTGATTTTGGCTCGCCACCTGTAGCTATAAATCGTGGTTTCTCTTGATCGCTTGTGCAACTATTGGTAATTCTTCACTTGATAGACCGTAATTATTTTTCTTTGGTATTCTCCACACTATGCCTGTCTTTTTGAAAAATCTTACTAAATCATTTAACATCTTAATTATGTAACGAAAAAAGTGTCCGTAACCAATATTAGTGAAAGTAACCATCCGTCCAAAACGCACCATCCTATTACCACGTCTTTACCTGTAGAAAACTTTTGAACGCCTCTCTCGTGATGTCACTTTTTATCGTCGTCACAATCTTAGTCGCACTGTATGTCGAAATTGATTGCACTAAAAAATGTACATGAATTATTTAGTCCCTTTTTTCTATCTCCGAACATATTTTCACCATGGCTTCATCAACTTCATGATCAATCACAGTTCTCCTGCACTTAACTGGAAAGACCGAATGGTAAATCAATACAAGTAACATCGGGACTCAATTACCCGTTTAAATGATTCAATAGCCGACTATCCTTGGCCGTGAAAATAGAGCTAACGGCTCCTGCTCATTTGTCACCACCGGTGATGGATACTACCACTTGGGTGTATCTTGCACCCCCTCAGTAGGCGTGATATAATAACCTTTTATGTAACTTACCGGTACTTGCTCGAGCAAGCAGGCACTAATCAGCTAAATAGATGGAGAGGTCGATGAAACTGGGATTGGTTACTTATAATATGGCTAAGGATTGGGATGTTCCTACCATCATCAAAAACTGCACCGAAACAGGTTTTCAAGGCGTAGAACTTCGTACTACGCATGCTCATCAGGTCGAAGTCGATTTATCGGCGACGGAGCGAGCTGATGTCGCGAAAATATTTGCTGATTCGCCAATTGAACTGGCTGGCTTAGGCTCCGCATTTGACTATCATTCTGCCGATTCCGACGTAGTGCGTCAAAACATTGAAGGAACCAAGGAATACACCAAGTTAGCTGCTGATGTAGGAGCTTCAGGGGTAAAAGTGCGACCTAACGGTTTTCCAAATGAGGTGCCAAAAGAGAAAACGCTGGAGCAGATTGGCTTGTCCCTGCGGGAGTGTGGGCAATTCGCCAGCGATTACGATGTTCAGATCCGCTTGGAGGTTCATGGGCGTGGCACGTCAGAACTTCGTCACATCCAAACTATTATCGACATCGCTGACCACGACAATGTTTTCGTTTGTTGGAACTCCAACTTCGGTGAGGTGGAGGATGGTTCAATTCAAAAACCGTTTGAATTAGTCAAGCACAAAATTGGCTTAGTTCACATCACAGAACTACATCGAGTAGAATATCCCTGGCTAGAGTTGTTCACTCTGCTCAAGTCCTCTGGATACGAAGGGTTCACTCTGGCTGAAATCCCCGGTTGTGATAGCCTATCCGATTCGGTTCGGGTAATGAACTTCTACCGTGCCTTGTGGTCTGAACTGAACCGCACAGATTGACCAATACACAATCAAGCTGAAGACATAAGTTTTGGTTGGAAATAGAATTCGTAGATGGCAACTATTGAGTGAACTAATAACTTACCACTGAGATTACCGTCAGTATGCCCAACTTAACATTTGATCAAATCACTCAACCTATTTCTGCAGACTTGGATGATATCGAGCGAATCCTAATTGAGGAGACAGCAATCCAGTATGACTTCGTAGATCAAGCTGTTCGTCATGTTGTTGAGGGTGGAGGTAAGCGGTTAAGGCCGATTTTGGTGATCTTATCTGGCCAAGCCTGTGGTTATAGCGGCGATGACAGCTATATTCCGGCCGCTTGCGTGGAACTGATCCACGTAGCCTCTTTGGTACATGATGATGTATTAGACGAAGCCCCAATTCGTAGAGGCCGCACAACTCTGCATTCCAAATGGGGAAATAAGGTTGCGGTGTTGGTTGGAGATTACCTGCATGCACGGGTTTTGAATATGCTTGTCTCTCGCAAAGCCGATGATCCTGCCTTGGCTATTTTGTCAGAGGCGGCTCAAGCGATGTGCGAAGGTGAAGTAATACACGCCTACAAAAGTGGTGATTTTGAGATCTTACTCCCGGACTATCTTGATATTGTTAGCCTTAAGACAGGACGATTGATTTTAGCCTCATGCCGGATAGGTGCAGTCATTGCCACCGACCAATCCGACAAGATCCAGGCGGTGGCCAGTTATGGCGATGCCATCGGAACTGCTTTCCAAATTATAGATGATCTCCTCGACTTTACAGCGGAACAGGAAAAACTCGGCAAGCGATCTTTCAACGATTTGCGTGAGGGCAAATTGACTTTTCCTATGATTTATGCTCGACAACAGTGTACGGCTAAAGAGCGAGAAAAGCTAGAAGTCGTCTTCAATACGGAGTTTGAGGAAGAAGAGACCATCCACTGGATTCGTCAATTGATCGACCGATATCAGGTTGAAGACCACTGCTTACAAGTAGCTCAAGATTATGCCAACCAGGCTAAGTTAGCACTCCGGTCGCTACCTGAAACGCCGGCCCGTACTGCCTTGGAACATCTTGCCGATTACCTGGTTTCCAGAGACAGATAGATATAGGTCCAATGTTTTATCCTGCTCATCTCAATCTCTACAAGAAATCTTGTCTCGTAATTGGATCTGGTGCCTACGCTGAAAGACGCGTCATATCGCTTTATCGATGCGGAGCTAACATTACCTTAGTCGGTCAAGTTGGAACCCCGTTGCTAACACGATTAAGTCAAGAAAATGGTATTAGGTGGCAAAAACGCAGCTTTGAAGCAGAAGATCTGGATCGATGTTATCTTTTGGTTTTTATCGAAACTGAAGATGACGACCTCAATTCGCACATCTTTCATCAAGCGCATACTATACACGGGATTTCTTTGGTTAACGTCCACGATGTGATTTCGGAATCGACTTTCGCTCCGACCTCGTTGGTCAACACTGAAGTTATGACCATTAGTATTTCAACAGGTGGACAAAGCCCAGCACTATCGCGCCGTATTCGACAACACGTAGAACAATTGGTAGGCATTGATCCTGTGAACCATTTGGCAGAAGAGGAGGTACTTGACAACGCATCTGAGTTTACCTTCGCTCCTTCTACCCAACCTCCGTACTATCCAGTTGGATTGATAGTCGAAGGCCAAAGATGTGCCGTTATTAGCCAAAAGCCCAAGAAGGAAAACGACGAAATGCAGCAACGCCTCAATCTGCTGGAGAGATGTGGGGCCCAACGGGTTCCAGAGTCGTCGTCACCAACGGCGATTGATGACGTTTTTCTTACGATGGTTGAACAATCGGCTATCGAAAAAATGGAGAGGCTAGCTACTCAACCTGAACTGGTTGAGGTTATCAATCAGCCAAATCGGAGTCGTTTTATTACCCCTAAATTGATTTCAGACCAAGATCTGATGATTGGGATTTCAGCTAGAGGGAAAGGGACTGTGGAAATGGCGCAGATACATGCTCAGCTAACCAGACAGTTTGTATCTAATGGCTACGGTAGATTTCTCGACCTACTGGGTTCTCTACGTCCTACTGTCAGCAATACCGTTCCACTAGCGGAACATCGACAGAAATTTTACAATAACTTAATCTCGCACTCCAGACAGACTGGTTCGAAGCAAGCGGATTCGTCTGCACATAGTTCCGCTGCAGAAGATGTGTGTTGCCTCGGCCTTGGCCATCTCGACTGTCAGAGAAGTTGCTTATTCAATGCAGTTCGGTATCAGAAGTCCAGCTTAGCGCATATTAAATCAGAAATACTGGTCAGCGAATGAACCAACTTCAGTTGGTACCGACTTTAGCTAGTTCTCATGATGCCCTTTCAGGCTGAGTTATTTCTCTGGTCAGAAGTCAGTTAGTTAATGATGTTTGGAATTAAAAACTGGCCACTAAACCACTGATCATTACTACATTGATTATCGATAGCCTTGATAGCAAATATACAAATATAGATGCTTCACACTAAAGTTCAGGTATCCAAGTTTCCAATCAAGTTGGGTATACGATTGATTGTTTTTAATGGAAAAGTATGAATAAAGTTGTCGTTATGGGAACCAATCACACCGTCGCTCCACTTGAGTTTCGGGAGCGATTGGCATTAATACAAACTCAAAATCAGAATGATGACGCAGATGCTTTATACCAGGGTAAAAGCTCGGACCAATCCCCAATCAAGTTGGGAACATGGTTACAAGGAAAATATCAGATTCAGGGGGCAGTGACCCTTTCAACTTGTAACCGGGTTGAGATCTACGCTACACTCCCATCCGATCAAGATCCTTATCAACTGCGCCGCTTTGTGACTGAATCTTTTCAGCTTGAGGGGGAATTGGTTGACAAATATACTTACGTTTATGAAGGGCTAATGGCAATTTTACACCTGTTCCGCGTTAGCTCTAGTTTAGATTCCATGATCTTAGGAGAACCACAAATTCTGGGTCAGATCAAAGAGGCTTATAGTACCGCACTCAAAGATAATACTGCTGACTTACTGTTGAATCGGCTTTTCACCAAGGCCATTAGTGTTGGCAAGCAGATTCGTACTCAGACCAACATTGCTTCTGGTGCGGTCTCTGTCAGTTACGCTGCTGTTGTATTAGCCAAACAACTTTTCAACCATCTGAAAGATAAAACCGTGGTCATTATAGGCGCGGGAAAAATGAGTGAGTTGACAGTTAAGCATCTGGTCGAAAATGGGGTTTCCCGTGTGATCGTGGTTAATCGAAGTTGTGAACGTGCTGAACGGGTAGCAGAGATGTTCAACGGAATGCCTGTGATATACCAACCAAATCTCAACTTTTTGGCACATGCTGATATTGTCATCAGTTCGACTACCGCACCACACCATGTTATCCAGCTTGACCCATTAAAACGGGTGATGCAAAAGCGATCTGATCACCCTATGTTCTTGATTGATATTGCTGTTCCGCGTGATATTTCGCCCGAAACAGCTCAACTGGAAAATGTACATCTCTATAATATTGACGATTTACAGGCCGTTGTTGCTAGCAACTTGCAAGATCGGCAACAGGAAGCGGAATTAGCTGAGAAAATTGCTTCGACTGAAGCAATGAAATTTCACGGTTATTTGAATTCTCTAGGGGTAACCCCAGCCATTAAATCGCTGAACCAAAAGTTTCAGCAAATCGCCGCTAGAGAACTCGAGTACTGTCTAAAAAAAGGAAATTTGAACCGCCAACAACAGACAGTGGTCTCGACCATGATTCGATCGCTAATTAAAAAATTATTGGATTCACCTACTCGCCACTTGCGGCAGGTGGCTGCCAATGCGGATCCGATGCAGCAGATTTGTCTATTGCGAGAGCTATTTTGTCTCGACGACATTGATTCATCTGAATCGGCCGACAATTTCGACATATCTGAATGATTGTTATAGGTACGCGAGGGAGTAAACTAGCTCTCTGGCAAGCCAACCATATTCGAGACCAACTTCAGACCTATTTCCCCGACCTAGAAGTTCATATTCAAATTATCAAGACAACTGGAGATCGGCCACAAGCTGCAGTTGCAGCTGATATACCCTCTCATGCATCTACTGGTATATCAGCAAAGGGAGCCTTTAGTAAGGAGATTGACCAGGCACAGCTAGAGGCGAAAATTGACGTGGCTGTACATAGCCTAAAAGACCTACCGACCGATCTTCCTGTTGGCTTAACGTTGGGTGCTATCCCGATTCGTGAAGATGCTAGAGACATGCTAATCAGCAAAAATGGAACCGGACTAGCAGACCTTCGAAGCGGGGAAAAAGTCGGTACTCGTAGCTTGCGTCGCCAGACTCAACTTCATTATCATCGACCTGATCTAAAGGTTGTTGGCTTGCGGGGAAACGTGGATACCAGAATTCGTAGGTTACACGAAACCGATTTGAGTGCCATTATTTTAGCTACTGCGGGCCTAAACCGATTGTTCGGTTCACCACCAACCTTACCCCATTTAGAACTGACACCGATTCCGGTCGATCAGATGGTGCCGGCTGTTGGACAAGGTGCCTTAGCAGTGGTTGCTCGAACCGACGATGTTCAAACTCTGGATCTTCTCAAGAGGATTGATCATTCAATCAGCCGTACCGAAGTTGTGGCTGAACGGGCGGCTCTGTCTGCGATGGCTAATGAGACAGAACTAGGTGCAGGATGCCAAATCCCAATCGGTATTTATGCGAAATATACACTGGCCAGACTTCAGATGGTCGGTGTAATTTGCTCAGAAAAAGGATTAAACCGAGTCTGCGTTGAAGGATCAATTGATGACCCAATTTCCGTTGGTCAACAGATGGGACAACAGCTGTTAACTGGTACCTTTAACTGATAATAGAAATAACAAATTGACGACTAATCACTGATCTCAGTCCACTAATTTCAGATCTGATCATGAGAGCTGTAGAAAGAAATATAGATCTTGACGATCGAAGTCGGTCGCCGACCGCTCCGTCTGGAAAAATCTACCTGGTAGGAGCGGGGCCTGGAGATCGAAAACTGATAACGGTTAAAGGAAAAGAGTGTCTGCAAACAGCGGATGTTGTTGTCTATGACCGTTTGGTGAATCCACAGTTGTTGTCATACTGTCCAGCTAGAACGGAACATGTCTATGTGGGCAAGCGGGTGGGATCATCAGAGAATCAGCAAGCTGAGATTAACCAGCTTTTAATCCAACGAGCGCAAAAAGGGCAAATCGTTGTTCGGTTGAAAGGTGGCGATCCACTGATCTTTGGGCGAGGCGGTGAGGAGGTCATGGCAATCGCTGAAGCTGGTGTTACGTTCGAGATTGTCCCCGGAATCACAGCGGGTCTGGCTGTACCTGCTTATGCCGGTATTCCAGTTACCCATCGTGACTCTGCCTCCTCGGTTTTATTTGTTACAGGCCACTCGGCTAATCAATCGAATATCGATTGGGAAAAGGTTGCTAAAGGTGTTGATACAATCGTCGTTTTTATGGGGGTGCGTTCTCTCCCTACAGTGGTGGAAAAACTATTAATGCATGGTCGATCACCATCGACACCCGTAGCCGTAATCCAGTTCGGGACAACGTCGCAACAACGAACAGTTGTGGGAAAGCTGAGCGATATACGCCAGAAAGCCAAAGATTGCCAACCACCTGCGGTCACGGTTTTTGGCGAAGTAGTAGAGCTTCGCCAATACTGTCAATGGTTTGACCAAAAACCGCTCTTTGGACGAACTATATTGATTACTCGCCCTGTCACTCAAACCGATCAGATAACCTCTCTGCTGGAAGGCAATGGTGCCGAAGTAATCTCTTTTCCTACTGTTGAGATTGTGCCAATTCATCCTAATACGGATCTCGAACTGGCAATCCAACAACTCTCTCGTTACAATTGGATCATCTTTACCAGTTCTAATGCCGTCGAAATCTTCACCCAAGCCCTGAGAAACCAGGGTTTTGACTGTCGAGCGTTAGCTTTTACTAAAGTTTGTGCAGTGGGGGAAAAAACCGCTCAAATACTAGAATCTTATGGCATTGTCGCCGACTTTATTCCCACTAAATCGACGGGTGAAGTTATTGGCCGTGAACTGCCGAGAGTTAAAAACCAACAGATTTTACTGCCTCGTTCTAAAATTGGGAGACGGGAAATCTTCGATCAGTTGCAACAACGTGGTGCAATTATCAAGGATCTTCCAATTTACGAAACTGTTCGTCCAGACCATGCAGGTCGTATTGACCAAATCCGGGTCATTCAAAAGCGGTTAGCTAACGGTGAGATTGATATGGCCATCTTTACTAGTCCCTCAACCTTAAATAACTTTCTAACCCAAAAATGTTATGTGGACGACTTTAATCCCGTAGAATCTCTGACAAAAATGGCAGCTACAGCGATCGGCCAAACGACCAAAGCCTACGCTGCTGAAAACGATATCCACATCGACCTTGTGCCCGATAGCCCATCAATGGAAAATTTGGCAGAATCAGTGGTCGATTTCTTTCATAAAACAAAAGGTTAAATTATGGGTCAAAATACTCATCGAAAAAAAGTAATTGGTGCCAGCTTAATCCTGATCTGTGCTATGGTCTACTGGATAGCGACAGGTGTGAAAAATACCAGTATTCGGCATTTCTCACCGGATCAACTAATCTTAAATGCCACCAGTGTCGATCAAAAAGGTATTCAAGTCGATGGGGTTATTTGTGAAGGTTCTTCCCGTTGGAAAGCGTCAGAACTGGAATTGACCTTTGCTGTTCGAGACCTGCAAGATACCGCTCAGGTTAAAGTGATCTCGACGGGGATGGTGCGGCCCGATAATTTTCACGACGGTGGCAATGTCTTTGTCGAAGGAATTTACGATGCGGATAAAAACCTAATTCGTGCGACTAAAGTCCAAACCAAATGTGCCTCTAAGTACGAAAATGCTGAGCCGGATAATTCCTCTAAAAGAGCCCAAACGGGTAAGGAAATCTAAGTTCTCCGTCCACCTAAAATGATTGCCGAAATTGGACAAGCCGCCATCTGGTTGGCTCTTTTCAGTTGTCTGTGGACCATCGTTGCCATTGCAATGGGTATGAGGCACCATCACTTGGGGGCCATTCAGAGTGGACGCAATGCCACCATGGCAACTTTTGGTTTAATCAGTACAGCTACACTTGCTTTGGTCTATAGCTTCATAATGGACGATTTTGCATTGCTTTACGTCTATGAAGGCTCGAGTCTCAAGCAACCGCTACTCTACAAAGTGACAGCTTTATGGGGCAAAATGTCAGGGTCACTTCTGTTTTGGCTATGGTTATTGACATTCTTTTCTGTTATGGTCGTTTGGCAAAACCAAAAACCGTTAGCTTCTACTGACAACATATCACTGGCCGATTCTGCCCTAATTACGTTGTCTTTTGTCTCTTTCTTTTTCGTGCTACTAGTAACAGGTTTAATTGAAGGGGTTCGGAACCCGTTAGCCCGCTTCCCATGGGGAGTTGTTAAGGCTGATGGCTTGGGGATGAATCCATTACTGCAAACGCCAAGTATGGCCTTTCATCCACCTATGTTATATGTTGGGTTTGTTAGTCTCACTGTGCCCTTTGCTTTTGCTATGGGAGCACTCATTTCTGGCAATCTAAGCAATCTGTGGCTCCACTTATCCCGTCGTTGGACGATGTTTTCGTGGATTGCGTTAACAGTCGGCATCACCCTCGGTGGTAATTGGGCCTATCACGAACTGGGTTGGGGTGGATATTGGGCTTGGGATCCCGTCGAGAATGCCTCCTTTATGCCCTGGTTGCTCTGTAGTGCTTACCTCCATTCGGCCATGATTCAAGAAAAACGGAACATGCTGAAAATATGGAATATTGTTCTAGTTTCACTGGCTTTTGGTTTTACTATTCTAGGTACTTTTATTACACGTAGCGGCGTAATTTCGTCTGTTCATGCTTTTGCCCAGTCGCAGGTAGGCGGATTTTTCGTTATCTTTTTGTTGGCTTTGTTAACAGGAACAGTAATCTTGATTCTACTACGTAGGCATCAACTACGGAGTCCAAATCGGCTAGAATCTCTTCTTTCTAGAGAGAGTGCTTTTGTACTTAATAACTGGATTTTAGTGGCTCTAACTGCCATGATCTTGTTTGGTACCCTTTGGCCTATCATTTCTGAAGCTGTTACTCAGCAAAAAATGGCGGTGCCTGAAGCCTACTTCAACCAAATCGTTATCATTCCCGGCTTGATTTTGTTATTGCTAACAGGTATCGGTCCTCTTATCTCTTGGAAAACGCTGACGCGTAGTAATTTTAACCGTGTCTTTGCCAAGCCGACCGCGATATCTGTTATTGCAGCTCTAATCTCTCTAGTGATCTTTTACCTGTACCGTGAACCGGACACTTCGGTATCAACCATCATTCTGTCTGCTATCTGTATCTTAGGTGCTGTTTTCGTGTTAACTGCTATCTTGGAAGAATTTTACCGGGGTGGTAAGCTGAGAGCTAAACGAAACCAAATAGGCTTATTTTTAGGCATGATTCGCCTTCTCAGGCACAATAAGCGCCGCTATGGCGGTTACTTGGTGCATATCGGGATCGTCATCTTATATATTGGTATTATGGGGTCTAAAGGATATGATCGATTGACAACCGAAAGTCTCACTCCCGGCCAAGCTATTAAAATTCGAGGTTATGAATTAATCGCAGGTGAAGGCTTTCAACAGAAACATGCCAATTTCGATCTTAGCGGCGTCAATTTCACCGTCAAGAAAAATGGCAAAGTATTTGATACCATGAAGCCTGCTCGTGCCTTCTACTTTACCGCTGGACAAGGTGATCAAGATACCATAGAATCTGCCATTCACCATGTGGGACACATGGGACTCAATAATCTTTATATCGCACTTGGTCCGCTACCGAGCAAATTTCCCAACTACACTCAAGAACCAATCACGGTTGAGGTTTATCACAATCCGTTGATCAATTTGGTCTGGATTGGAGTAGCTGTAATGCTTATCGGTGGTATCATAGCCATTCTGGAAAATACGATTCCTACCACCAACCTGACGCCACGGGGCTTATCCGGTGTCTAAGCAACGATACGTTTGGTGGAACCTCGTCGTGGTTATGCTTGTTATTCTACTCCAGTTAAGTAGCCAAGCCAACAACGATGACTTAAAACAATTGCTTAAAAGTGTTTATTGTTACTGTGGATGTTCACGGGAAACGATTGAGGTTTGTGTCTGTGGGGTTGCTCAGGAAATCGAAAAAAAATTCAAGCAGGAACTGGCCCTCGAAAAAACAGTAGATCAAATCAAGTCCGAATACCTGGCACAGCACGGTTCTCAATTTGATGCCATTATGAAAGCAGAGGGGTTTAATCTAGTTGCCTATATCACACCGTTTCTTTTTCTGGTTATTTCCGGTCTCATCGCAGTTATTATTATCAAAAACCAGAAGCCCAAGGAAGATATAACACGATCTATAGTGAGCGATAACGAATTTGGAGATCTGGAGGAAAAAATCCGGCAGTATCGCCAACAAAGGTAAGGCTAATCAAATCTCACTGTTTGTGTGAGATCGCAGATGATTCCTGTATTTGTTAAATGCTGAAGGGGAGCCTACCAAGCGTAACCTTGTATCCGTCGAAGGTCTAATTTTAGCTGTTCTGAAAGACATTGATCACCCGAAGGTATTCCAACAATTGAATTGTTCAGCACCTGTATGGGATCAGCTTATCGACTATAGAAGGATAGCTGAATATTTGAAACAACGCCGTGGCTTGCAGAGTGTTGGTATTCAGATCGAGTATCATAGAATCTGGCTAGATAATACGAAAGCGAAGTTTCTGCGAGATTGGCGACTGGGCTACGGCCTCGAACCATCAACGTTCGATGATCCCAGGAAAATTTGATGTCTGAGCCAAGCCTGATCTGATGCGGCCTTGTCAACTTCACACTTGGGATCTATCGCCGACTGAGGCCATAGCAGTTCAACTTCAACTGCGAGACCAGGTTATCCGGTGCGATGACTTCGGTGAAATTAAAACAGTAGCTGGAGCTGATCTCGGAATTCGAGGTTCGCTGGCCACTGCTGTGATCTCTGTACTCAGTTACCCTTCCCTAGTCTTAGTCGATCAATCGGTGGTAAAGACAGCCGTTCAGTTCCCTTACATCCCCGGTCTGCTTTCATTTCGGGAGATTCCGCCCTTGTTACAAGCCTTTGATCAATTGCAGACGATACCGGATTTGATAATTCTTGACGGTCACGGAGTAGCACATCCCAGGCGATTTGGATTGGCCTCACATCTGGGTCTTATCCTGGATTGGCCAACCATCGGTTGCGCCAAATCCCGCCTCTTTGGTACCTACCAGGAACCGGAGCTAGAGAAAGGGTCTTATCGTTTTCTCCACGATCGTGACCAAAACGTCATCGGTGCGGCTGTTCGTACACGTAGCCAAACGAAAGTGGTTTTCGTTTCTACCGGACACCGGGTTTCTCTCGACAGTGCTGTTCGGTTGACGCTGGCCTGCTGCCCGAGGTATAAATTACCTGAAACTACTCGATACGCTCACCGCCTCGCCTCCAATTAGCACGACTCCATTTTGATTCTGCTTCTACTGCTTCTTGTGTATTATTTAACCTGTATGTGGCAGCCAGCCGGCACGATGGTCGATTTGCTGCCAGAAAAACCGATCGCCTTTGTCAGCCTGAAAAAGTTGCCGAAGTTGGTCGACGGCTTTAATCAGAGCGAATTTGGCCAACAGGTCAAGCGGATGCCGATTTTGAAGCAGGTCGAATCCAGCCTACGGGGTGCAAGGACGCAAGAGCCGTTTCAAGAGGTGGCCTTCAATTTCAATCAACTCCTGCCCTATCTGAGCCGCCGGGCGGTTTTAGCCCTCTATCCGGTGCAAGATAGTGTGGAGTTGACGATTCTCCAATCATGGCCGAGGACAAAGCTATCGACCTCTTTCCTCATACTGACAGAGGTTAACACCTTACAAAAACTAAGGATTTCTGCCCTCACTATCTTGGACCCAATGAATGACGCCTTTACCCTAACAGCCATGACCTATCGGCAAATAAGAATTCAGACGTTAGTCCAAGATCCAGAATCGGAGTTGCCGGCTCTACACTATGCTTTCCTAGGGCGGGTTGTCATGGTTTCATCGACCCTTTCAACAGTTGAACGAGTAATCGATGTATTTCGAAGTTCCAACACAAACATTGCCAGCAGCTCGAAGGTTGGTCAACAACTCACCGCCCAATACCAGAAGGCTAGGCACACCCTCTACTTAAATCTACCTGAATTATGGGAGGCGTTCGATTTGCCCGAGAGTGCCTTGATCAGTCCAATCCAGACTTGGACGGCGACGCAACATACTCAGAACAGTGTCTTGTATAGTCGTCACGATCTAACCTTACGTCGGCCGATCCGTCCTTTATTTCAGCAGTTTCAAGTGCCTCTGGATAAGCCCTTTGAGGTGACCTCCACCCAATTGGCAACACGGATAAAAGGTGTTGCCTCGCTGATGACACTGATCTTGACTCTCTCTGGTCAACCTGTAGATCCTTCTATACACCAAACAATAGTGAATAATCTGCGGCCGCTGGAATCTTTGGGTGCGATTGGAGGGAAAATCACCATTACCGATCAAATCGCAACCCTGGATCTACACATTTCATTCAATTGAGGACCTTGCAAAGAAACAGCTTTGTGTTATACTAGCAAGTCTATCGGTGAGTTAATCATCCGATCTTGACAGAGATAATTTCACAAACACTGATTTGAGTGATAAGATTAAAGAAGGAGACAAACTTATGAAGTCGATAAGCATCAGCCTGATGTGTCTACTGGTTATTGCGATTGTAATGGCGGGTTGTGCCGCCAAAAGTACGCCCCCTACCGCTCAGGCAGAGGCCGAACCTGCCGTGGAGACTGTCACTCTTAAAGTTGATGGTCTTAAGTGTGGGAACTGCGTCAAAGCTGTCCAGGCCCAACTGGCTAAGGTTGAAGGCGTAACCGAAGCTACCTTGAGCGAAGGAACTGCCGTTGTTAAGGGGAGTACTAAGGTGCAAGCGCTGATCAAAGCCGTCGCCGGCAGCAAAAGCTGTTGCCCATCTGAATTTAGCGCGGAACTCGCATCCCAGTAATCTCTTGCCCAACCCGCAAAATCTGGCGACGGAAATTTCCATCGCCAGATTTTGCTTCTCTCAATGCTTTTCCACCTGACCCAGCAATTCGACGATCTGGATCTGTCCGGCCGCTTCAGCCAACGCTATTGCCGTCTGTCCATCCGAATTTTTGATTCCGACTTCGGCACCAGCCGTTAATAACTGCCCCACCAACCGAAGGCTGCCCCGCCAAGCGGCGTACATCAATGCGCTCTCTCGTTGCTGATTGACTAGATTGACATTAGCCTGGTAATCTAATAAAAGTTGAACCAAATCTACCGCCGTTTTGGAACAGGCTAAAATCAAAGCTGTATTTCCGTCATGATTCTGTTGGTCAATGTTTGCCCCTTGCTCCAGCAGTAGCTTTAAGACGGATTGATGATTTCCCTCGACTGCCATGAGCAGGGCGGGGTTACCGAACCTACCGATAACATCGATAACAACCCCATTTTCTAAGGCTTGTTTAACCGGCGTCAGTTTTCCGTGTTTAGATCCCCACAACAGTTGAGCTTCCAATTTGGGTTCTGTTACCATTATCTCCTGATTGACCGGCAGATTCTCAAAAACCTGAACCGCGCCACTCAGCCACTCGATGTGGAGTTGGTCGATCTGTGATTGTTGATGGAGACCAAAGTGCAGGCGTGGATCGTGGCAACTGAGATAGCCAGAACCGAAATGTACCTCCTGTACGGCGGTATATGCGCCTGCTTTCAGTGTGATTCGACTCCCGATGCCGTCGCGGTTGCTAACCGTTCCCACCGTTTTAATCCGGACCCAGTTGCCAATCGTCTCGTTTCGCAGCAACTCTGAAGGTTGATTTGAATTGGAGACGGCAATATCGATGTCACCATCGTTATCGTAATCACCAAAAGCGGCCCCACGGCTAATCTGCATTTGGTTAAAGTGTTCGCCAGCCTTTTTGGACACCTCGTGGAAGGTGCCGTTACCGGCGTTGAGGAATAACTGGTTGGGTTGAGCAGAGGTCAGTACATCTGAGGTTTGATCGATATTATGGATCACATGACCATTGGCAATAAACAGATCCACATCGCTATCGTTGTCGAAATCGTATAATCCAGTTCCAAACCCGACATAGAGCAGACTTTCATTTCCCAGATATGCCTGGTAGATAACATCGTTAAAAGTGCCATCGCTATTGTTGAGATAGAGAGCGTTAGTTTCGTAAGACAGGTTGGTGACAAAGATATCCAACCATCCATCGCCGTTCAGATCTGCTACATCCACCCCCATACCGGCTTGCGCCACCCCGTCAAAGCTATAGGCACAACCCGTCAGCAAAGCGACTTCGTTAAAGCTGCCGTCCCCTTGATTATAGAATAGAAAGTTGGGCGTATCGTCGTTAGCCACATAAATATCTGGACCTCCATCGTGGTTAAAATCGCCAGCGACAACGCCTAACCCTTTACCATGGAATAGATCTGCCGGATCGGTAATCCCAGCCGAATCGGTAATATTGGTAAAGGTTCCGTCGCCGTTGTTACGGTAGAGTTGGTCGGCAGCCCCTTCAAACAGAGAAGGGTGACAGTAAGATAGCTTTCCCTTTTCACCGCACGGTAGATACGGTACATCGAGCGCGTATTGCAGGTAGTTGACCACATACAGGTCTAAAAATCCGTCCAGATCAATGTCCAAAAAGGTGGCACTGCTACTCCAGCCTCGATCGCCAACACCGGCGTTGTCGGTAACATCGGTAAAGGTGCCGTCACCATTGTTCTGGTACAGACGATTGGCCCCGAAATTAGTCAGATATAGATCGGCATCGCTATCGTTATCGTAGTCGGCTACTGTCACCCCCTGACCATAGGGTTGTTGACTGACTCCCATTTCCCGATCTGTGTTGTCAACACCGGCATCGTTGGTGACGTCGGCAAAAGTGCCATCACCCAGATTGCGATAAAGTCTGCTGCTAAATTCTATTGATGAAGGTTTTCCAGAGTTCGGCCAGTGACCACTATTAACGCAATAGAGGTCCAGAAATCCGTCATTGTCATAATCGAGCCAAGCTAAACCAGAGCCGATAGTCTCAGGCAGATGGAAATCCCCGGTTGCACCGTTTTGATGTTTAAAATCGATGCCTGCTGTCACCGTAGTGAATCGGGGGCCGATAGTCTCGGCCATCATCGAGATTGTAACCCACCCGAATAAGAGAAAGTGAAGAACAATAATACGTGGGAGTTTCATATCGGTAATAATAGCATAAATCTCGGCTCAGCTAAATAACAGACCTTGACGTGACAAAATCGGCATTTTATAATTGCCAATGAGAAGCAGTATCCCAGACTAACTTATAGAGATTAAACAGATGACGCAACTTAAAATCCCTGATCTGTCTATCGACCAGTACGAAGCGGACGGTTTTTTGATATGTCAGGATCCAATTGTACCAACCGAAATCGTTCAAAATGCCAGTCAAGGGATGGATGCGCTTAGATCAGGACAGTATGAAACAGGTATTGCCCCCGAACCATCCTATTGGGAGCCGGGCGACGATGCTGACAAACTCTGCAAAATCGAAATGCCACAGATTGCCAACTACGCTATTATGGATTTAATCACATATCCGTCGATTGGCGAGGCGGTTGCTCAGATAACAAGGGCGGAGATGGTACAGGTCTGGTGGGTACAACTGTTGGGCAAACCGCCCGCCACCAATCGTGGCCAAACCAATATCGGTTGGCATCAAGATCAATATTACTGGCGGATTTGGGAAGCAGAGAGCCAACTATTAACGGTTTGGGTATCTATTAGTAATGTTACCGAACAAGATGGTCCAATGCGGCTGGTTAAAAGATCACACCGATGGGGCCTTCTGGAACAAAACGACTTTTATGGCCAGGATCACGACCATCAGATGGCCGAAACCAAATTACCGGAGAACGAAATTTGGGAGGAGGAGATGGCTTTACTGCCTGCTGGCGGCGCTAGTTTTCATCACTGCTTGGCCTACCACGCTAGTGGCCCCAATCGATCTTCGACCATGCGACGTAGTCTTGCTATCCATGTACGCACCGAAAAATCGAGGCCGGTAAACGATCAACGAACAGGTCTGAGTCGATTCATCGACAATCACGACTATTGTCCTGTTATCTACCAAAGTTGACTGCTTGTTTGAGTCGTTTTTATAAAACCCGTGGATTCTCCCCTGGATTAAAATCTGGCATAGGAATGATATTAGGAAATGGGTGTTCGTCTGTTGCTACTCGCTTGATTGGAAATCCAGGTTAAGAAAGGAATGCTTGAATCCGAAACCTAAGGTGAAAACGCTGCATCATCTTGGACATTATCCCTTACAACATTGACTATATCAGACAAGATAGTCTTATGACCCTCCCCACATCTGAGCGATTACACCTTAACCTGGCCGGTATCCAGATGAGAAATCCGGTCATGACCGCCTCTGGGACCTTCGGTTATGGGAGTGAATATGCCGATTTTGTCGACCTGAATAAATTAGGCGCTGTGGTGGTCAAAGGCATTACCAGCGTACCGTGGCCGGGCAATCCGATGCAGCGGATTGCTGAAACGCCATCGGGAATGTTAAACGCCATCGGCCTGCAGAATGTCGGGGTAGACGGCTTTATCGAGCAGAAACTACCCTATCTATGCGATTACGATGTGCCGGTGATTGCCAATGTCTGCGGCAAACAAGAAGCCGAATACATTGAGGTCGTCGATAAACTATCTGCTACTAATGGGATAGCGGGTATCGAACTCAACGTCTCCTGCCCAAACCTCAATTGTGGCGGGATGAGCTTTGGTGTCGATCCGCAGTTGACGTTTCAATTGGTTGCACGAGTCCGGAAGGCAACTTCACTACCGATACTGGTCAAATTGTCGCCTAACGTCACCGACATCACCGAAATTGCCGTTGCCGCCGCCGATGCAGGGGCTGATGCGTTATCGATGATCAATACGCTGTTAGGCATGGGCATCGACATCAAAACCCGACGCTCTTTGCTGGCCAATGTGACTGGCGGGCTATCAGGACCAGCTATTAAACCGGTTGCCCTGCGGATGGTCTGGCAGGTCTACAACACGGTCGAGATTCCTATTGTTGGTATGGGCGGTATCATGAATGGAAATGACGCTTTAGAGTTCATAATTGCGGGGGCTAGTGCCGTTGCCGTCGGGACAGCAAATTTCATTAACCCGGGCGTATCAATGGAAATCATCCAGGGGATAGACGCCTATTTGGCTGATCAACAGATTAGGTCGATTTCAGACCTGGTTGGGAGTTTAGAGACTTGAGACACTTCGTATCGATTGACGATCTTTCCAACTTTGAGATCCAGCAGCTTTTTCGCTTAGCAGATCAAATGAAGTCGCAGTTTTCGACCTGGTCCGGATTCTGTGCCGGTAAAGTCTTAGCCACCCTATTTTTTGAACCCAGTACCCGCACCCGTCTCTCTTTTGAAAGTGCTATGGCCCGGCTGGATGGACGAACACTGGGCTTTGCCGATCCATCGGCCTCCTCTATAGCCAAAGGTGAAACCTTAGCCGACACCGCCCGAATGGTTTCTAACTATGCCGATCTGATCGTGGTACGACATAGCGCTGCTGGAGCGGCCCGGGTAATGGCCAGGTATGCCACTGTGCCGGTCATCAACGGTGGCGATGGCGCGCACTCCCATCCGACTCAAGCCTTGATTGATCTCTACACCATCCAGAATCGAAAAGGAAACTTAGCTGACCTGACCATTGGCATTTGCGGTGATCTACTCTATAGTCGATCGGCCCACTCATTATCAAAAGTGGTAGCCCGGTTTGGAGGACGCCAGATCCATGTGGCACCGGAAGGCTTTCAGATGCCGGACTGGATTCTACGACAACTGAAAGATCGACACGGAGTTCAGCCCTCTGTCCACCACCACCTGCCCGAAATCATCGGGAAGATGGATGTTATCTACGTCAACCGACTGCAAGAGGAACGGGTACCGCCAGCGGTTGATCTGGAAAAAGCCAGAGCCAGCTACCAACTCAACGCTGAAATTATGGCGGGGGCGAAGGTAGACGCAATGATCATGCACCCACTACCGAGGGTTAATGAACTGGCCTACGAACTGGACGCCGACCCTCGGGCCGCTTACTTTCAGCAATCGGCCAACGGGGTGCCGTTTCGGATGGCGTTGATTGCCAGTCTGCAAGGGTTGGAACACCTTGTTTTGACCGATCCACCGGCCCAGCAAAGTCTCAAAGACGATTTTGCGTCGGTCTGCCAAAATCCCAACTGTGTGACGGCTATGGAAGGCCCAACCGAAATTTATACCGACGGCTCTTGCGCCTACTGCTCACAGTAGGCCTATTCCCACTTACGCGGGAATGGCAAGACAGTATTTATCTGTAGAAACGAAGTAGAACCTACAGATTAGTAATTTACCAATCCTTTATTACGGGAAGGGATTTTGTCCCGTATACCCGTACAGGTAATGGGCAAAGCATCCGCCGCTCTGCTTACAAGAAACTAAACACTCTGTTTTTCACCAAAATTTATTTGGTCATTCGTACGGCCCCCCGGATCGAGCACGTTCCTACAAATATATTCAGCCACGCTTTCTACAAATGGTCGCTTAAAATAAAGTCAGGGTTAGGATTGACGAACCACATCGTCTGAAACAGTTTGGTTCCACTGATCCAGCTCGGCTTGAAGTTCTCGAACCAACTGCGGGTGTTTGCTGGCTAAATCAACTGATTCTGATAAATCCTGAGCCAGGTTAAACAGTCCACCATCTTCACCAGACATCAGTTTCCAATCGCCTCGACGGATACAACTTCGGTCATTGAACCGCCAAAACAGAGACCGCTCTGCTAGCGACTCGTTCCGGCCCATCAACGGCCACAAGTTTAAGCCGTCCAGTTGCCAGTTATCGGGTATTGGAGCTTGAGCCAAGTGGGCAAAAGTGGGTAAAAGATCAAAAGTGACGGTTGTTTGTGTCGTTACACCTTTGGCTGGAATCCGAGAAGGACAGTAGGCGATAGCGGGTACACGGTGTCCGCCTTCCCAAAGCGCACCTTTTTGTCCACGCAACCCACCACTAGAACCGGGATTTACCGGCCCATTATCGGAACAGAAGAAAATTAGCGTATCGTGGGCTAAACCCAGTCTCTCAACTGTCGCCACAATTTGGCCGATACCTTCATCCATGGCTTCCATCATCTCTTTGTAGGCCTCCTTTCGGTCGGTTCGACTACCGTGTACTGGATGTGGATTGCCGATGCTTCGGTCTGCCGGGTCGTTTCGCCCTTGGTACGGGTAGTGCGGACATTCGTGGGCCAAATAGAGGAAGAATGGCTGGTCGGCGTGACGTTTAATAAACGACAAACCGTGTTGGGTTATCAGGTCGGTCGAGTAACCCTCTTCCGGCTGAAGTTCTAAGTTTTCCCACCAGTCCTCTTGGCCAATTTGATCGATATGGGAGTGGTAATCAACATTACCTGATACGAAGCCTCGAAACTCATCGAAACCGAAACGGTTCGGGTTGAATCTAGGTTGGTAGCCCAGGTGCCACTTGCCATAAATAGCTGTTGCATAGCCCACCTGCTTCAAAATTTGAGCCATGGTGATCTGGTTACCAGCCAAACCTTTATCTCGATGGTTTCGGGCCGAGATTACACCTTCGATGCCGGAGCGTTGCTGGTAGCGACCTGTCATCAGCGCTGCTCGGGTTGGACTGCAAACGGGCGCATTAGCATGAAAGTCGGTGAATTTTAGCCCGCCATCTGCCAGTGCATCAATATTGGGCGTATTGAGGTGTTGACCGTTATAACTACTGGGATCTCCGTAGCCCAAGTCGTCGGCCAAAATCAGGATAATGTTAGGACGCCGTTTCATCTCATCTCCGATGATATGATAGCTGCTTCGCTACCAGGATTTGCAATCTGAATAGGTTAGTGACTCAATGTGCCGTCTGAAATATCACTAAGTCCAGTACCGTGGAGGTCTGCTATATGTTTATTATGCCATCAAAATTTTAAGGATCATTCCAATTTTTCACCCTCTATATCCGAAGTTATAGCTTTTGAACGGAGACGAAAAAGCTTCAAGTTCACCGTCTCATGAATGACTTCGTAATCCCTGATCAGTAGTTTAGCATCCTCACTTGCATGCGCCGCCCGCCAAACGACACAATAATCGATAGGACCGCCTTCATATTTGAACATCCAATGTTTCCCTTTGTACTGAAGCGGGAAGTAGCTATATTTAGGTTCATAATTAGAATCGTAAAGGCTTCCATTTTCTAAGCAATATTAGGCGGCCATTTGAAGAAATGGCATAACATATCTAACCGGTCCCTGATACGTCTCGCTAACCCAATCCATACCGGGCCTGAGGATAGATACCGTCGAATTAGGTTCAACGAGATGTGAACCAGAGGAGAACTCACGCATCTCTTTGTCGAGCAGAGAATAATCCAGGACTGTCAATCCGAGATGCCAGACAGAAATTAGTAGCATCGGACCAATTAATCCGCGTTTCAGCCAGACATATTTGGGCATAATAAACCAGCCCAGCAGAATAGGAAAGATATACAAATGAACCCGTTCGTTGATCGCGGAAGGGGGACCATAAGACCACGGTAGCCGAAAGTAAAGAACAGTCAGTATGAGGGCTAAGAGTAGGAATCCATCTCTCACATCAAAAAACCGTTTTTCACCGATACGCATAATCAGTGTCCAGACGAGACAAAAACTCATTATTCCCAATAAAATCCAAGAGACAACCAGATAACTATCGTTGAAGTAGACCAGAGATTTCACGTTAATGAAATAATCCCACAGGTGGGCAAAGGAGCGATAACCTGCTTGGCGGTGTTCGGGGTTAGATAAGAAGATATTAAACAAAATGAAATAGGCTGGAGCGAGGTAGCCGATGAATTGCAACAGGCTTTTCAAATGTTCAGCCCACTGGGCCAGACGTCTGAGAAAAGCAACACCCGCGAGAAAGGTCAAGGTAAATATTAGCAGCGTATAAGAGCTGAAGTGGGAAAAATAGGTCACAATCAGCAGAAGGTTTAGCACCGCCGCTTGCTCAAGTTGGAAGTCTTCCTGGTGTTTCCACCAATACCCAATTGAGATCAAGCAGAATGGAACACTGATGGCAAAGTTATAAAACCCCAGATGAAATAGGTGATTGTAGCTGTAAAGGAAACCTAATAAGGCAAAAAAACGGAGTTGGCGATCTATCGCGTTGAGCAGATAATAAAAGCTAAATGGGTACAGCAGGACACAGATTGTTGCAAAGATTTTTTCAGCGATAAGTGGTGGGAAAATGTGAAGCGTAACGAATAGTATGGCATAGTCTATCCAATTTGGAAAAAATGTCAGGTTCAGGTCGTAAACCTCATGAAACTTGGTGAATTCTGGATTTTTCCACTCTTTTAAGATGTAGGCATTGTAGACGTGACTAATGCCATCTTGTGTTGGTATAAACTTGAAACCCCAGATGGGGATGAGATGCAAAAGACTGAGGACTACAACCAGCTGGACCAGTCGATTTCGTCGAAACCCGTGTAACCACGGTTTAATAAGAGCAGTATTGGTTGCAAGCATATTGTCCTACACTTGACGTAAGCGTTATATCTATACGATCTTTTTTTGCTACGCCGGTTACCTGTCTCTTTTGTAGCTATGGCCTTTTGCTAGTCTGTTTGGGCTGTCGTTCTTCTCTTGTATCAAGAGTAATCAGACGGGAACGCCAGAGTAGGAAGCGGAACAACATCTTCGGGCGAAAATACCGCTCGCATCAGATCGATGCAGCCCTCCTGTACCAGATCTTCCACTGGCAGCCCCTGTGGCCGGTATTTCAAAGCCACCGAGCAAGCCAGATATTTTTTCTACCTGCAACCCAGGCTAAAACTATCTTCTTCTACCCTTGAAGCCCCATCTCTTTTGTTTGCCCCTACCCATACATGGCCCTCAGTCCACCCCTTTCCATCTCAACCATTGGGCGAAGTATACCACCCACGCAAACCAACACATCATTTTCCTGCCCCAACATCAATCCAATGCCAAATCCATCGGTGCTACTTCGCCCCTACAAATACAACTATAACCGTACCGTATCTCCCGGTAGAGGCGACCAACCAGCCCCTCTCCGACGATCCAAGACCGCCACCTCCCCTTTTACCAAAGGGGCCCCCTTCAGCAAGGGGGAGGTCGTCCGCAAGACGGGTGGGGGTTAATTACCAGTGGTAAAGGCCCGTGCTTCGCACGGGTCAAGGGTAATCGGATCCTGACACACATCGAAACCCGCCGACGTAGGACCTACCATCCGGATCGTAGTGGCCGTGGCCAGCCCCCCGAAGGCTGTAAGAATCGTAGCAAGACCCGCCCCGCAACACCCGGTATCTGCCTGTGCCCGGCCCTAGCGGGTTCTTTGCTAGTGAACTACTATAATAGCTCTCTCCATACCAATCCTGACACCACTCCCAGACATTACCCGCCATATCATACAGCCCATATCCATTAGCTTCAAAATTTCTTACCGGTGAACATCTAGCCCATTTGTCCTTTCCACCGGTACCATCATAGTTAGCATAGTCTCGGGCCACATTTACATCATCTCCCCAAGAATACCGTTTGCCTGCTAATCCTCCACGGGCTGCGTACTCCCACTCCGCCTCTGTCGGTAGTCTTTTCCCGGCCCATTTCGCATAAGCTGTAGCATCATTCCAATCCACATAGCTCATTGAATACTCGTCACCCGGCGAATACTTGGCTACATCATTCCACTTTCCATCATATTTTATACCCATTCTGATTGACAAACTGCCTGAACTGCCCCACTGTTACTTCATGAATATCCATATAGAAGGCGTCTATCTCCACTGTGTGTACTGGCAAGGCTTTGCTCATATTGTCATGGTGATCCCCCATCTGAAAGGATCCGGCTGGGATCAAAACGATCCCAGTACTTTTGTAATATTGGTCTAAATTATAAATGATTGAAGTCGTAAGTAATTGTGACTCATTATTTAGATCGTCTCTAAGTTTCAAATAGACTCTCGTTTTACCATAGCCTTCGCTCAATTGCCAATCCACTTCCTCCTTAAATGGTTGCCAATCGGTAAAGATATCCGTATTACTAATTTGCATTTGCACTGCGTTTTCCGCTTTTATACTTAGTTTTACCTCTCTGGTTGGTGTCACATCTTCAGTAAGTGCTTTGCCCCTAATTGAAGCCCCAAAATCAACAGTAAAATTAAATATCCTCTCAACTACTATGCTTTCGTTATCGGTATCATCTTTGGCTTTGATTTCAATCTTATACGGTTGTTTATGAACCAAATCTGCAAATACCTGTTTCGTTTCCAGTGAGAAACCACTCCAATCTCCCTAGTTAAACCGATAGGCATATCCTTTGATTTCACCATCCACATCTTGCCCTGTCCATTTAATGGTGGCATCATTCCCACTATTTTCCGCTTCCTCAATCTTGACCAAAGGCAATGCATTTGGTGGGCTAGTGGCCGAGCGTTTACTCTTTTTGTTGTTTTTTCCCGCACAGACTTGATAGTGGTATTTAATTCCATTTTGTATGGTTTGGTCTCGGTAACTGCTATCTGATTTGGATACAACTGCTAGCTCGACCGAATCACGACAGATAATAAAATTGTCGAAGTCAGACTCCGGTATTTGCCAGGTTAAAACTCAAGCTTGATCTGAAATCGCAACTTCTAAATTAAAGGGATCGCCATTGGTTTCAGGTTTGCTAGGGTCTAATGGATTCAGTACCGGTGAATCCGGCTCATTTGCGCAAGATAGGATCAGAATGCTAAGTAGTGAAATTAATATCAATGGCTTTATCATTATCTGCATCGATACCACCTAAAATGAGCGCTGAAGTTTGAGCCTGCAAACTTGGGGTACGACAAAAAACTGGTCACCCATAAATGCCCCCCTTGACTCTGGCTAGAGGAGAATTTAGTCGTTGATTGTGGCTTAGTCCTGGCTGTACTTATCATATTAAGTGACCAAATGCTTCCTGTCGCCGCTAAGGCTAAGTAATATTGTCTCCTCTTAATTCCCCATCTTTCCTTGGTCAAATTTAGCCTGGCATTTATTTGCTGAAACTCTGTTTCCGTAATCGACGATTGATAGTCTACTGCCAAGTCTTGATACAGATTAGAGGCTTTAACTAATTTCCCATACCGAGAAAATGCCACCGCCACCGCAGTCAGGGACGTCCAAAAAACATCCGGCTTTGGCTATGTTTTTTAGCGTACCGCTGGCCCATTCCCGGGAAAGCCGCGGCACTTAATAAAACTGATCTTCTGAAACCTGGATTAGTCGGATAACCAAAACGCTCGGCTTGCATCAGATCTTCGATGAGAACATTTTTAATTTCTACCTTCTCCTGATACGGATCTAAATGGACACTGGCTTGAATCTTGACCGCCTTATTTTCAACTGCTGTCTTTAACTTTCTGGCTTTGCCTGGTTTTACCAATAAGGGCCAAGAAATCTCGTTTAGCGTTTCAGACCTCTTTGGAACTAATTTTACCTGGGCAAACATCTCCTCTTCCGGGTCATAACTGCCTAACTGCAAGTCGAATTCGCTCTCGTTGAGTTCAAAATCCCGATTCAATGTATCTAATGCCTGCTGATAGTCTCTGGTTCGAATCCCAACCTCGGGCGCAAAGGTCTCTTGAATCGAATTTACTCCATCTCGATGCTGTTTTTCCCTTTGCCGACGAAGTTCTTTGGCTGCCTGAAGTCGCGCTTGATATTGACTCCGTTTTTTCAAACTTTCCTTTCGATTCAACCCGAAACGATTGCGGGACTGGTACCGCTTCAACTTGGATTTCGATCTCCTTTCTAACCGCCCTGCTAGCATCGTAGATGGCTCCTTTTATTTGCCTCGCTTTAGCTAAGGCCCGGTCTACAGTTAAAGAGGCCGCTTGTTCAGCTTCTAGTTTTTGCTGCTCGACTTCTAACTGTTGACGCTTGCGCACGATCTCAGCTTGCTGTTACCGTGCTTGTTCCCTCTCCACCGCTTCTTTCATAGCCTTTATTTCCTGTTCTTGGGCTACTTCGTCTCGTCTCCGTTGAGTATTCTCCTCCCGAATCCGCTCCGTTTCTTCTTTCGCTTTGGCTTGACGTACCTTCTTTGCTAATTTGGCCTCTCACTGTCTAACATCGGCTTCCACTACCACATCATTCGATTTTTGAGCCTGGTCTAACTGTTGACGAATCTGAGATAGCTCTGACTCCAACTGACTCCGTTCTGCTTTCAATAAACCTAACTTGTTTTCTACCAGCAGTAACTTCGTTCCCCCTTCGGTGGCCAACCAGGGCGTCTGTCTCTTGCCACGGTAGGTTTGGGCCCACTCCACCACCTTTTTTGCGTATAATCGGCTAAGTCAACTACAGTTACTTACCCCTGACCATTAGCTGCCTTACCTTTCAATCCTTCTAATAGGTAATAACTAGAAACCCCGTGCCCCTTCTCCGCCCACTCATAGGCTCTTTCTCCAATACTACAGGCATACAGGGTGGCACTAACACCGAGTTGACCCGAGCCGTCATCATTTCTCTTAATCCTGAATCCGCGACTAAAGGTATCGATCAGTAAGTTGTCCTCTTCCCCTCGTCCCAACTCCGGGTCATTCCGACAGGCATCAATAATGGTCTGTAATTGTTGAGCTTTAATACGAGATAGAATTTGGCTGACCTTAGCTAAAGGGGGCGCACTCAACTCTAAGCTGTCTGTGGTAGTGGTATCGCTGGAAAGATTTGCCTTGCTTGGAAACCCCATGACCGGAGTAGTACAAACTAACCTTCGGCCACAAGTAGCACCTTGAGTGCTTTACGCGAGACAGCGAAATCAAACCCTTCGCGCCACTGACTCAAAGGCAGTTCGTGTGTAGCTAGCGCAGAGAGGTTCGCTTGGCCCGATGCCATGAGAGCCAGGCATCGCTCCCATGTTTCCCATTCTATGCCGAAGGTACCCCGCAAAGCCACGTTGCGCAGTGTCAGAGCGTCCACGTCCTGTCGGCGACCGTGCGAGACCGCCACCCGTACGATCGTTCCAGCCGGCCGGACGAGGCTCTGTGCCAGAGTAAGGGGCTCATCCCCACCGGCCGCGTCAACGACCACGTGTGCGCCGAACCCATCACCAATGGTGTCCAGGACAGCGAGTGAATCCTCGATGCTCGAGTCAACCGTTACGGTCACGCCGTGGGATTTCGCTAATTCCAGCCGCGCCGCATCACCCACCTTTTGCTTGTCGAGGTCAGTACTGAGAAGATTGCGCACAGCGGATAAATCCGCTGTACCTATGGTTAATCCTACTCCAGCTGCCGCTCGCACCACTTGGTGCTGGTTACATCGCCAATATCAATGGCATCAAAACCGGTATCTTTGCACCAGGCGCAAAAGTCTTCAAATGGTATCTGGCTGGCAGCTCCGGGTATCCGTAATCCAATTTTTATCGTAAATTCCTTATGTTAATTTATTACCAATGCTGGAATTGTTGCCAACTTACTTAGCCTTTCTGTTATATCGATTCAAACTCTATTGTGGCACCACGAATTATTGTACTGTATTTATAGCCCGACCATTACCGGCCTCAGCGAAAATCTTTACCACACGAGGTATCCTAGCACCAATATGAAGCAGCAGCATCGAATACTGTTTTTCTCCTATGAACCTTCCCAATGCGCCGACGGGTTCGTTTCACTGTCGGATGAATTTATCGAAGGGTATACACGACGGCAAAAGAGACTATTGCATAGACCCAGCCGTTGGCAGTAAGAACTTCAAGAACTTAAAGCGACGACCAAATTGAAATAAAAGAGGCCAATTAGCCCTTGGTGTACACCGCCCATGCCGGTACAACATACGAAAAGATTTATGCAGAGAAACTACAGGTGAAACGGGATGATACGATACCGTAACAGCCTGGGAAGGTATCAGGTCGACGGAGATGCCGGAGTTGGAAGTCCCTAGGTGGGTGTTTAGTCGAGAGAGGAGAATACACAGAGATAAAGAGATTCATCCCGCAGAACTTGATAGGATAGCTAGTATCGAAGCCTAGGCCGATAGGAAGATCATACCCCACACTACAAGTTTTTCAGCATTTTGAGAGTACTACTAATATGCTGTTTGTCGGTGGTTGTAATCAGGCGTTTACTTAATGGCCGCCTCAGACGGTGTGGCTTCTGTCAACATTGCCTCCAGCATTTCAGGCGTTATCACGATAATACCGTCTTCGCTTCGATAAAATCGTTTCGCATCCAACTCAGGGTCTTCGCCAACCACGGTATTTGGTGGGATTTGGCAATCGCTGTCAATGATGCAACGGCTCAAGCGGCAATGGCGACCAACGTCGCCCCGAGGTAAAATGACACACTCTTTCACGTAAGAGTAGGAGTTAACACGTACGTTATTAAACAAAATCGACTGCTCAACGGTTGAGCCGGACACGATACAACCAGCAGAGACAACAGAGTTGAGTGCCGTACCGATACGCTCTTCGTAGTTGTAGTTGAATTTTGCGGCCGGGCGTTGGTAGTGGACGGTGCGAATGGGCCAGGACTCGTCGTAGAGATCCAACTTTGGCTCCAACTTGGTCAAGTCGATGTTGGCTTCCCAGTAAGCCATAAGAGTTCCTACATCACGCCAGTAAGGTTCATCGTAACCAGGGGTTTTTATACAACTCATTTCAAATGGATGGGCGATAATTTTATGCTTGCCGATACTATCCGGAATAATGTCTTTCCCGAAATCATGACTGGAGGCATAGTCGCGTGCATCTTCTTTCAGCTCACCGGCGAGCAAATCCGCATTAAAGATGTAGATGCCCATACTGGCTAGGCTGCGATCGGGCTTACCGGAGATCGTCGGTGGATCCGAAGGCTTTTCTACAAAGGAGACAATGTTGAGTTCTTCATCTACCGCCATAACACCAAAAGCCGTAGCATCTTTTCTGTCAACTTCGATACAGCCCACGGTGATTCCAGCACCAGCGGCAATGTGGTTATGTAGCATAATACTATAGTCCTGTTTGTACACATGGTCACCAGCCAATACCACAATGTATTTTGGGTTTACGTCACCGATAATTGATAGATTTTGGTAAACTGCATCGGCTGTACCTTGATACCAGATCTGCTCCTTAGTCTGCTGTTGGGCTGGCCAAAGCTCAATGAATTCGTGGAAGTCGGAGCGCAAAAAGTTCCAACCCCGTTGTACGTGTTGGTTCAGTGTATGCGAACGGTATTGCGTGGCCACACCGATACGACGAATACCAGAGTTAAGGCAGTTGGAGAGTGGGAAATCGATGATCTTGAATTTACCGGCAATAGGAACGGCAGGTTTCGACCGCTTATCGGTCAGATGCTTGAGGCGAGAGCCGCGACCGCCCGCTAGAATTACGGCCAGGGTTTGGCTGAGGGCTGCATTTAAATCTATCCTAGTGTCATTTCGAACAATCTTATTATCCATGGAATTTATCACCATCTATGCTATTTCTATAACTTGAGTGAAGTTAAATGATAGCATTAATCTTTTGCGTTAGTATTAGGCAGGACATACAAATCAGTGTAATCGATAAGTGTAGATCTTGAAGATTAAATCAAAGCCCAACCTGATTTTTCCAGATAACACTACCGCCTTCCAGACCTGAAACTAGTATATCGAAAATTTCCACCTGTTCGGGCATACTGTTTTTAACAAAGAGCCTATAACATTACCTCTCATTAGCTATAGATTGGTATAACTGTATATAGTTTTTACCTGCTTTCTCCCAAGTGAAATCCTGCCTCATTGCGTTTTGTTGAATTTGCCGCCAAGACTCTCGATCCTGATAAAGGATCAAGGCCCGAGATAAAGCCTCGGATAGATCTTCTACTACAGATTGGTCGAAAACAAAACCAGTTTGAGGCAAATTTTCTTTGTTTTCCCAAACGCTATCAGCTAAACCTCCGGTATGACGCACGATTGGTAAGGTGCCATATTTGAGTGCGAATAACTGTGTTAGGCCACATGGCTCAAATCGAGAAGGTATCAGCAGACAATCTACACCTGCTTGGATTAAGTGGGCAAAAACCTCGTCGTAGTCAATATAAATGGATACTTGTCCAGCATACTGTTGCCCAAATTGCAAAAAGGCTTCCTCGAGGCTTTTATCACCTGATCCTAGTAAAACCATTTGTGCTCCCTGGTCAATGAATTGTGGCATGGCTTCCAATACCAAGTCCAAGCCTTTCTGAGTGGTCAATCGGCTAACAATTCCAAATAAAAGTCCATTATGAGGCTCCAAGCGACAGCGTTCTCGCAAGGCGTGTTTATTGACCTGCTTATCGTCGAGTTTGTGCACATTATAGTTGGCCACAATAAATGGGTCAGTATCAGGATTCCAAACGTCATAGTCAACACCATTTAAAATACCTGTTAGCTTATTCTGCTGGGACCTTAGTAGCCCATCGAAACCACAACCATAAGCTTCGGTTTGGATTTCCTGTGTATAAGTAGGACTGACGGTGGTGATAGCATCACTATATTGGATACCTGCTTTCAGCATGGAAAAACCGCCATAGTACTCTAATCCCTCTGGATCATACATATCTTCACCCAGTCCCAGTTCACTGTAAAGCGCGGCTTCAAAGAAGCCCGTATATTGTAGGTTATGGATTGTAAATACAACCTTGGGCACTCTTTGACGCCAGGACTTCAAGTAGGCCGGTACCAAACCTGTTTGCCAATCATGAGCATGAACGATATCTGGTTGCCAATCAATCAGATTGCCGTAGGTTGATAATACGGCTCCAGTCCATGCTAACATAGCGAAACGACGATGATTATCCGGATAATCTGAGCCATCTAACTGCAGATATGGTCCACCGTCACGGCTAAAAAGATCAGGACAATCCAAAAGTAAAAGTGTAACGGTGGAGTTCGGTATATGTCCTACTTGTAAACGCATTTGGCCAAAACCAAACGGGTTGCCCAAAACCGGCCCTGCATTGAGATGAATTTCCTCAACATTGATGCCACTATAAAGTGGCAGCAGCAGTCTTACCTCATGCCCTTCCTCAGCCAATACATTTGGGAGTGAGCCGACAACGTCGGCCAACCCCCCGGTCTTAATAAGTGGATATACCTCCGAGGCAGTGAACAGAATTTTCATGAAGATTATGTTCCTGAAATCCTATTGGGTTAGACCATTAAAACGAGCAGCAATTAAGGGCCATTGAATCGACCTGTTGTTTGTCAGCATTAGTGCGGTTTGACAGGATCTATCACTAAACAAACCTTCAAAACAGAATGATCACATCCCCCAGGTAATGAAATTGCACCAAGCGGTTCTGAGCGACCAGTCGTGATTTGGAAAGTCATTCGTATGTGACAAGCTCTGTTTTCTTTTGCTCAGGTTTTAGGAATAAGGTAGCTAGAGGCGGTAAGTTTAAGCAGATGGATTGTTTATAGCTAGGCTTAGTCTTAGTTCGGGTTGCAAACTTCTTGCCACAGTGGTAGTCGCTACCGGCGTAACAAGCTTGGTCAGTATTCAAGATGACATGATAAACCGCATTTGTTGGAACCTCAACTACATATTTATCGCGGGGAATCGGGGTGAAATTAGTAATAATAACTAAATGGTCTATAGGGTCAGTCGCAAAACGGACAAAGGCCAAAACACTATTTTCCGCATCATCAGCTATCAGCCAGTTAAACCCACAACTATTATAGTCTTCTTGGTGTAAGCTAGGCTCATTTTTATAAAGATAATTTAAATCTTTTGTCAGATTTTTGTGACTACGATGAAGGCCAGTCTTTTGTTCCAGTAAATCCCAGTCTAATGTGTCGTTGTGATTCCATTCTTTGCCTTGAGCAATTTCGTTACCCATAAAGTTCAGTTTTTTTCCCGGGTGGGCATACATATAACCCATAAAGGCTCGTAAGTTAGCGAATTTTTGCCAACTATCACCTGGCATTTTGTCAAGCAGTGATTTCTTCCCATGAACCACCTCATCGTGGGAAAGAGGTAGGATAAAATGCTCATCAAAAGCGTAGATCAGACTGAATGTCATTTCGTCATGATGGTACTTACGATGAATAGAATCCTTTTGCATATACCTTAAACTATCGTTCATCCAGCCCATATTCCACTTAAAGCCAAACCCCAAACCACCTTCATAAGTTGGTTTTGATACCCCAGAAAAAGCGGTAGATTCTTCCGCTATCGTCATCGCATTTGGATAATTGAGGTAGATCGTTTCGTTAAGGCGTTTTAAAAAAGAGATAGCTTCATAGTTTTCGTTACCACCGTCAATATTAGGTATCCACTCATCATCTTGGCGAGCGTAGTCTAAATATAGCATTGACGCAACCGCATCAACTCGAATTCCATCAATGTGAAACATCTCGAACCAATAGATGGCATTACTAATTAAGAAACGACAAACATGCTCACGTCCATAGTCATAAATTAGTGAATTCCAATCTGGATGCCATCCTTTACGTGGATCTTCGTACTCATAGAGTTTACTGCCATCTAATTCTGTCAAGCCATGGGTATCAAGTGGGAAATGGGCTGGCACCCAATCTAAAATAACCCCAATCTCCTCCTGATGACAGGCGTCAATGAAGGTTTTAAAATCTTCTGGACTGCCATAACGGCTTGTTGGAGCAAACATTCCTACAGGTTGGTAGCCCCAAGACCCATCAAAAGGATATTCTGAAATTGGCATTAACTCGATATGGGTATAACCCATCTCTTTAACATAAGGAATTAATTGGTAGATCAGTTGGCGGTAAGTCAAAGGGTTCCCATCTGTATGATTCCATGAACCCAGATGAACTTCGTAAATATTGATGGGCTCCTTCAGGTAATCAATTGGTCCTCTGTTTTGCCAATTATCGTCATGCCATTTATAACGATTATGATCAAAAACCCGACAAGCAAAGGATGGAAACTGATCAACAGAAAAGGCAAACGGATCAATTTTGAGAGGCAATACATCACCGTGACGATTTTTAATCTCGTATTTGTAACCTTGTCCTACCTCAACATCCGGGATAAATAAACGCCAAACACCATCGTTAGAACTCTGCATTGGATGCATACGGCCATCCCAATCATTAAAATCGCCGACGACACTAATCGCACGCGCATTTGGCGCATAGATAGAAAATCGAACCCCGTGAACATCTTTGCCTTGGATCGTCTTCTGTACGATGTGGGCTCCTTGATGATAATAAATGCGACAAGTATCAAAGAAACTGTCATTAAAACGCAAATCCGAAAACTGATAAGGATCAAGTTTTGTATGGATGACATCCTTATAGGCAACTCGATAACGAAAGAGCTCACCGTCATATTCTTTTAGGTATAGTTCAAATAGACCATTTTGATCGACTTGCTCTAATTGGCTAATAATCTCCAGTTCTTTGGGAGTATCATGCCAGGGTAAAAGGGAAATGTTAACTGCATTGGGGAACCAACAACGGACGGTAGCACCACCTTTGCCGTCCGGGATTATACCAAGAATATCAAACGGTTTGGAGCAACAGGCAAATTGTAGACTTTCGGTATTAACCTTCACCGCGGCTTTATCCTACTAATTTTGCTAATGTTTGTACAAACCAGGGAGAACATCTTAATTTCTATGGTGGGTAAATGAAGGATAAACAGAGAGGCACTGGTGATGTAATAAGTCTTTTACCAAACCGAATAACTAATTATGTATGTAACTTCCGTTACAGATAGATAATTGTCGAATTCGTTTATCTGGAAATAAGCGATCAGGGATGACTGGATAATTCGAACTCACCCAATTCAGAAAGTTTGTTTAAAACTAAACTTTCAATTTCTTGCATTCGCTCCTTAGTTTTGGCCTCAAACCGACAAACGAGCGCAGGTTGAGTGTTTGAGGCGCGAACTAACCCCCAGCCGTCTGAGAATCGAATTCTGACCCCATCAATATCTAAGCAGTCATAGTTATTTTTGAAGTATGCTGTCGCTTCTTTGTCAATCCGAAATTTTTCTTCATCGCTGACACAATTTAGCCTGATCTCTGGTGTCGAATGATATTGAGGTAGAGCCGCTACTAGTTCTGATAGTTTTTTGTCCTGCCGGGACAGCATTTGGACCACACGAGCAGAAACATAAATGGCATCATCATAACCAAAGTAGTCATCGGCCAAGCAGATATGGCCACTCATTTCACCTCCAAAGGGAGAACCAATTCTCCTCATTTTCTGTTTAATCAAGGAGTGGCCCGTCTTCCAAATGACCGGTTGTCCACCTAAACGAATAATCTCGTCTTCCAGAGATTGAGAACACTTAACATCGAAAATGATTTGATCATCCCGATTTACAATCTCGGGCAACATAAGAGACATAATTTGATCTGGAAATATAATGTTTCCGATCTCATCGATTAATCCAATACGGTCGGCATCACCATCATAAGCGAGACCAGCATCAAACGTTCCATTTTGGATTGTATCAATCAGATGAGCAAGATTTTGCGGAACGTTTGGGTCAGGATGATGGTTAGGAAATGTGCCGTCCACGTCGCAAAAAAGCTCCGTCAACTCTACACCAAGTCTCTGAAATATGGTTGGTGCGACAAGACAGGCAGACGCATTACCACAGTCCATGGCAACTTTCATCTCTTTATCAAGGACAATTTTACTTTGAATCATTTCAATATAATCATCCATAATATTATATTGATTGACTGCACCTTCACCATTTTCAAAATCATCCTGCTCCATAAGTGTCCTGAGTTCTTGAATTTGATCTCCGTATAGAGCCTGTTTGTTCACCGTCATCTTAAAGCCGTTCATATTAGCTGGATTATGGCTACCTGTAATCTGAACAGCAGCGTCAACATTGAGTTTCCACATGCTATAGTAGTTGACAGGTGTCGGAAGTATACCAAGATCTATTACGTCAATACCTACGCTAAGTGTACCTTCTTGAAAGTGTTTTTTTAGTTTTGGTGTACTCAGTCGAATATCACCACTAAGGGCTATTTTCTTTAGCCCCTCACGCTTCACAAGCGTACCAAAGGCTTTGCCTAGTCCCAATACAAATTCTGGACAAAAATCCTCTTCAACGACACCTCGAATATCGTATTGGCGAAACACATAAGGGTTTACTTTCATAAATTTGGCCTCCACTAGAATGGGATAAAAATGAGTACCTGCAACTCAGAGAAAGACTGCCATTTTTCCAAATCAAACAAAAATATTGGAAGCTTGCTATAGCCAAACCTGAGTTATCGGTAAACAAAACCAGTTAGCCTTGCTTTGGATACTCCATTTAGATAGAAGTTTTTTTGCCTGACGGGCTGATATAGATCCATCAAGGCATTCATATAATACAGGTCGGTCAAGGATCTAAGTCTCTCAAATGGTCCTCAACGACGTGACGTATCGCAGCGCCCATGCTCAATCGCTGGGCATCGTTCGTGTCTTCATATCCTGCTAAGCAACTGGAACACTGATTGGTACCGCTAGACTGTCAGCGTGTGTAGGCTATTCTCCCCCGTAGGCCAATCGTTGAGGGCCTCTCTGCCATCACCATTAATCCCAAGGCTTCCTTCATCCTATTCCCGGTTGGTCAGCAAACCTGCATACTAGTAATCATGGAATCATGAAACTCCAGTTTCAGGCTAGGGGTAAAACCGACCCGTAACGCTACCCTTTTCTTTTCACTCATTGGATTTCCTTTTATTTCGTGACATCATCTTGAAAATCCTCTGCGTTCATAGGATGAAACGATTCCGAAGAATCTCAAGATGACTTGTTCAAATGGATGATCTGGTCTTAGGCCGAATTCCTTAATTCATCCATGTCAATTATTAACATCTATTATTGACATGGATGGAAGCGGATTTTGAGCTTTAAATCCTGTCTGTTCCTGAGACACGGCACTGGTGACAAGGTAACAGAGTTAGGTCCTGTTAATCGAATCTTCGACGAAAATCAAAGGTAAGTGACTTGGTTTTCGAACGTATTCGGCATTAAAGGATGCAGATCCGTCTGATAGCAAAAAACAACAATAGCTCTTACAGACTGTTTCCCATGAAGTCTTTTCAAGAATATGTCAAATCGAGATCTAGGCACGCATGCAAACCAATCTACCGCCATGCAGACCTCGAAATTTATGGAAAATCAGGCTGGTTGTATGCGTCAACGACCTGGAGGGCACCTTTTGCTAGTCAAGAGGCTTACGCCGCGCCATATCGAGTGTTGATTCGTTGTAGTCAGTAGCCATGATTGTTTTGGTAGACAAAGCCATGAGACAGGTTCAGAAGTACGGTCCGCATGATATTTTCAAAACGTTTCGATCTTGCACAAGCGTCTTCACTCGAGCTATTACTGGAGCCAGACATTCAAGGTCTTTGAGGGTCATCGTATCCCACCGACTTATCATACACTGCAGTTCTCTTGCCATAGTACTCTTGCATTTCTTTAATTACTTCAAACGACTAACTTCAGAACAACCGGGAACGACCACTCCTCGCCCGTAAGCCGGTTAAGCTATTATCATATACTCCTAACTAGCTTGGGCAGGGCAAAGCGGATCCAAGTATATCGAGTGAAAGTCAGTTCCTCCAACCCAGTTTTTTGTTGCTTCAAGCGCTTGACACCTGCTTGGCCCCTACATTAATGGAAAATTATGACACCAACTGGCCTGACTGTTTTCTAACAATGATTGGCCGTGATTATTTATTGAATCATCGACTAAAAGGACTTCCAATTCAAACTCGAGGGAGCGTCATTTTCCAGCCTGTGCCTAACATGCCAAACGCACTTCAATCCAAATTCTTCTACAAATTAGCCACAATCAACCCTCCATCTTCCACCTTGTTATGCTTGCATTAATACCTGTTCTGTCGTGGGGGTTAAGCACCTTTGGTTGGGTGAGGGAGACAAACTGCTGACGGCAGAACTCGGTCTAGGATTTGGCTTTTGTCTAATACGTCTAATAATCTAATAAAAAGGAGACAAAGTGGCAACGATCTGCTGGATGGTTTTCGTCGATAGCCAATTGGTCAAGACTAGAAACAACCCCGAATTCAGATAATAAGTGCGATACTTCATGGGTAGGCTTGGAGAAGACAGGCAATGGTTGAAATTGGTATGCTTTTCTGACCAAAGAATCGAGCAGCTCCAACATGAAGTATCACCCATTGACGGCAGGTAAAAAATACCAAATTTCAGTTCTTTTAGAACCAAGAGTGTCAGTGGCAAGCCTAGCCTGATCTATCGGCTACCATAAAGGCTCGATCTATCGAGAGTTGAAGCCTAATGGTGGAACACAAAACTATTGTCCTGGTAAGGCCGATAGGGCTGGTCTAGAGAGAAGAAAGAACTCGGCTAAGTACACGATCTCTCCAGAGCGAGTAGAGTTCATTGGTTTGCTGATCGAACATGATTGGAGTCCAGAGCAAAGATGATCAAATGTGCTAACGGCTTCCGAGATGCCTGTGAGTCATGAATGGATTTATCAGTACATCTCCGATGATAAGTCACTAGGAGGTAAGCTCTATCGACACCTAAGACAAGGGCATAAGCGTTATTGTAAAGGCCAAAGAACCAAAGCTGAAACCATGAAGAATGGAGTCTCAATAGACGACCTGCCATAGTAGAGAGTCGAGAGCCTTTTGGTGATTGGGAAATTGATACCGTCTTGGGGAAACATAGAACGGGAGCTATTGCCACCTTATTGGAGCGTAAGAGTCGTTTCTTCTGGATCAAGAAAGTGGATTCCAAATCGGCAACAGATGTCACGGAGACGACTATTGTGCTATTGATGCCTTATAGAGACCATCAACCCCCCTCTTTCCTCTATTTCCCCTTACTTTTTACTATTACTATCGTCTACAATTGATATCACTTTCTCGAATATCTCGATATGCTTCGAGACAATCACCTTCTGGTGATGATGAAGATGCCACCAAAATCGCCGGAAAGAGTGCTCTCTCTCAAGGGCAATTGTCACGAAATCTTCGTGAACGCCAAGGAACCGCATCCTTAAGAGAAGTAAACCATCGGGTAGAACAACGGAGTTAAAGGAGTAATTTAGTTAGTGAGTATTAGCCAAATTTTTGAGAATATCAGCCATCTGCTACAGATCCAAAGCGGTCCATCACACCGTTCGAGAAATTACCAGAAGGCAGCCGATATTATCCGAGATTTAACCGACGAATCTGGGCACGAAATTTCTTTTCTGCAAAATTTAACCGAAACCGATCGATTGGAGCAGGTTAGAGGGATTGGCAAATCAACAGCAACTAAAATTGTTGAGATTGTTCAAACAGGAACTTGCCAATTGTACGAAGACTTAAAATCGAAAGTAGGAGAGGGTGTTCTAGATCTGCTCCGGGTTCGTGGTATCGGGATAAAAACGGCTAGCCGACTCTACCAATTGGCAGAGGTCAAAAGTCTAGCTGATTTGAGATCCTCCATCGATACCGGGAAACTAAAAGAGATTCGAGGACTAGGGATAAAAACCCTGAAGTCGATCGATAGCAGTTTAGCCTATTTAGAGTCGGTTCAAAATCTGAAACCGTTAGGAGACGTCAAGCCGTTAGCCGACGGCTTGATGGATTTATTACAAACCTGTTCGGCCATAGAAAGAGTCGAGGTTACAGGTGAATATCGCCGAGGTAAGGAGATGTTGAGTCGATTAGATCTATTGGTCATTGGAGATGCTGAGGCTATCCAGCAAGCATTAACAGATCGCATTGAGATCGAGATAATAACAGAGGAGGTTGTGACCGGAACTGTTGACCGGTTTCCGGTCCACATCTACTGTACCGACCATTCGACGTTTGCTTGGGATTGGCTGCAGACGACCGGTCCATTGCGTCATATTGAGCAGTTGGGGCTAACTGAGTCTAGTTACCGGACAGAAGCCGATATCTATGACAACGTAGATCTCCCTTACATCGCTCCTGAACTGAGGAGAAGCACACGGCTATCTGATTCGATCAAAGCAGCAAAAATTTCACCAAACTTAGTAACAATCGCTGATATTCTAGCCGACTTACATATGCACACCGACTGGAGTGATGGGCTAAATACAGTTCAAGAGATGGTGAATGGTGCCAAAGATCTGGGCTACCACTACCTGGCCATTACCGACCATTCCAGGTCATCAGCGATTGCTAACGGGCTCAGTACAGAACGGCTAAAAGCGCAGATTGACACGGTAAAAGTTATTACTAGCAAAACCGAAGGCATCACCGTATTGACTGGTTCTGAGGTCGATATTCTTAAAGATGGCCGTCTTGACTTTGCCGACGAACTGTTAGCTGAACTGGACGTGGTCATCGCCAGTGTCCATTCTGTTTTTGAGATGAGCCAGGTACAAATGACTAAACGAATCATTCGAGCTATCGAAAATCCTTTTACCATGATGATCGGGCATCCAACCGGTCGATTGCTGGGATCCCGGCCTGGTTATGCAGTCGATCTTTCAGCCGTGATCGATGCTGCTGCCGATCACGGTGTGGCTTTAGAAATCAACGCCTCTCCCTACCGACTTGATCTTGAATCAGACGCTGTTATGGAAGCTAAATCCAAAGGGGTTATGCTGTCGGTCAACACCGATGCCCACGCCGTTTCTAACCTGAACCAGATGCCATTGGGGATTACGACTGCACGTCGCGGTTGGTTGGAATCCGCTAACTTGATTAACACGCTATCGTTGGACGATTTCCGGAGATGGAAGAATAGATGTCAGAAACTGTAACTATCATTGGTGGAGGCTTGGCCGGCAGCGAAGCCGCCTGGCAAATTGCCGAACGTGGTCTCACCGTCAATCTATTTGAAATGAGACCTAAGGTCAAAACGGGTGCCCACGAAACTTCAGACCTGGGAGAATTGGTCTGTTCCAATTCTCTCGGCTCCAACCTGCCAGATCGAGCCTCTGGTGTATTGAAGGCTGAACTTCGGTTATTGGGATCCATGCTGATGGACTGTGCTGACCAAACGGCTGTTCCGGCCGGCGGAGCTTTAGCCGTTGACCGTCACCGCTTCGCGCAACTGGTCACTGAACGGATCCAAGCGCACCCCAGGATTCAACTTATTCGGCAAGAGGTGACCGCTATTCCCAATGGGCCAGTAATCATTGCGTCCGGACCTTTGACGTCAGATCGGCTCTCAGAGGCCATTGCGGAACTATCTGGTGAGGACCACCTCTATTTTTTCGATGCAATTTCACCGATTGTTACCGAGGAATCGATCAACATGGAGATTGCGTTTCGTGGGTCTCGCTACGGGAAAGGCGACCAGCCAGAAGGCGACTACATCAACTGCCCTATGAACAGAGAGCAGTACCAGCAATTTGTCGAAAATCTGGTACATGCCGAACGAATTGAGCTGCACACTTTTGAGGATGCGATCCGGTCTGGTGTTAAGGCGGGTCCACATCTGTTCTTTGAAGGGTGCTTACCGGTTGAAATCATTGCCGAACGGGGGCAGGATTCATTAGCCTATGGCCCCATGCGCCCGGTTGGTTTAGTCGATCCTAGAACTGAACAGAGGAGCCATGCAGTAGTACAACTGCGCCAGGACAATGTGGCTGGGACGCTCTATAACATGGTTGGATTCCAAACGAATCTCAAGTTTCCAGAGCAGAAGCGCGTTTTTCAATCCATCCCTGGATTGGAGGGGGCTGAATTCGTCCGCTACGGGCAGATGCACCGCAACACTTTCATTTCGGCCCCCAAATTATTGCACCCTGCCATGCAGTTTCGTCACCGGGAAAATCTTTTTTTTGCCGGGCAAATTACAGGGGTTGAAAGTTACGTCGGTAACGTGGCAACAGGGTTGATGGCGGGTTGGAATATGGTGAATTTTCTAACCCACCGGGATCTACTGGTGCTTCCGCCGACCACAATTTTAGGATCGTTGTGTCACTATGTGACCCAGGCCAGCCTGTCAGATTTTCAACCAATGAAAGCCAACTTCGGTTTGCTACCGCAACTAACAACGAAGGCAAGCAGGAAAAGTGGTAGAAAGATGAGAAAAAGGGAACGCGCCCAAGCCTATGCCGAGCGGGCACTGGCGGATTTGGAAGCCTACCTAGATGAGATTACGGGATGAGATTGCGTGAAAGTAGTTTTCGGTTAACTTTATCCGTCAGGCGAAGCGATGGATGAAAGGTGTCGATCGACCTGGTCGGGAAAATAGCGAACCAGGCTTTCGGTAATCAAGGAGGCCGCTGTTCCCAAGCCGCAGGCACTGGTCGCCCGCATGGTTTGGCCGATATCTTCTACCTCTTTCAGCCATTCCGTGACGGTTAGCATCGGTGCCTGTCCACTCAGGCGTTCGGAAAGTCGCTGGGTGCCGATTCGGCAAGGGAAACATTTTCCGCACGACTCCTCGGCGAAAAACGACATGGCGCTTTCGGCCACCTCAACCATGTTTCGACGATCGTCAAATACAATAATACCGCCGGAGCCGAGGTAAGAGCCTTTCGCCTTGATACAGAGATCATCCAGCGTGATGTCCAAGTCTGAGCCCGCCAGAAATCCGCCTGAAATACCGGCCATGGTAATAGCTTGGATTGAACGGCCGATTTCGGGACCTCCTGCCCAGTCGTACAGTAACGTAGACAGCGGGAAACCAATTGGCACTTCGTAGTTGCCGGGTCGTTGAATGTCTCCAGACAGACTAATGACCTTGGTACCGGCGTGACCATTTAGACCCAACCCTCGGTACCAATTGGCACCATATCGCAAGATCGGCGGAACAGAGGCCAACGTCTCCACATTGTTGACAACTGTGGGAAGATCCTGGTAGCCGTGTGTTACCGGATAGGGGGGCCGGTTTCGCGGAAATGGCCGCTTCCCTTCTAGGCTGTTTAGCAAGGAACTCTCTTCACCGCAGATGTAGGCACCTGCACCACGACGGATGTAGATCTGAAAGCTAAAGTCCGATCCGAGGATGCCATCGCCTAAAAATCCAGCCTCTTCTGCTTCATCTACGGCTTGGGACAAAATCTCGAATGTTTCCGGGTACTCATACCGAAGATAGATAAAGCCCTGAGTTGCACCTGTCGCATAACCTGCGATTAAAACACCTTCGATGACCGCATGAGGGTCGTAGTCTAGGATAGCACGATCTTTGAAACAGCCAGGCTCCCCTTCATCAGCGTTGCAAACCACTGTTTTTGGCTGTCGAGATTCTTTGGCCACCGTTTCCCATTTCAAGCCGGTTGGGAAACCTGCTCCACCTCGACCTGTCAATTGGCTATCCTTGACCATCTGCACCACATCCGAGGAGCGCATCAGATCTAACATCCGGATTAAGCCGTCGTAGCCACCTGTTTGACGATAACCCAGAATATTAGAGCGGTTTGGCTTGCGAATCTCAGCCAAGACGCACTCTTCTATTCCACCTGGATTTTGAACAGGTACAGGAGACAATTTCGGTTGTAAATTATCTGCCACTAAGCCGACTAGAACCTGAGACCCTTTGAGAGTGGGAACGTAATCGTCACAACGTCCCGCACACGGCATAGGGGTTGCTCCCTCAGCCACTAGCGAGTCCAGAAGTGCCTCTCCCCCACGTAGTCGACAGACTGGTCCAATGCAAACACGGGGCGCAAATTGACCGGGCAATTGTCGTGAAAAGTGATGGTAGAAGGTTACAGTGCCGAACAATTCGGCCAGGGGAATTTTCAGCGCTAGCGAGATCTCCCGCATGGCTGTTTCAGAGACAAACCCATCCCGATCGTGAAATGCGTGAAGAAGTGGTAACAGTGGTGCGGGTTGGTTACGCCACTGCTCAATCAGATCCTGGTTGGTTTGCACTCTCCGGTTAGATAACTCCCGTTGGTTACTGGGCACAATCTTCTTACGAACCAGGAGAAATAGTATCTATCTACTATTTCTGCCTTTAAATGTAAGTTCTGCCACCCCGGATTTATCCAGTTCCCCTTTGCCGGCTTCAATCATTCTGTCAAACTGGGCTTTGGTGGCTTTAGCTAGAGGTAGACTGAGACCAACATCGTCGGCCAAGTCGAGGGCAATGCCGGAATCTTTGGCTGCGTGCGCTGACGAAAAATAGCATTCGTGATCCCGTAATTGCATGTCTTCTCCATCGGTCTCCAGTACCCGGGAATTAGCACCTGTTTGGGAGAAAACCTCCTGTAATATTTCGAGATCTAGTCCCAGAGCGTCACCTAGCCCCAAGCCTTCAGCTAGTCCGGCCGTATTGATGTTCATCACCATATTGACTAACGCTTTGACCTGTGCTGCCCGACCGGCTTCGCCGATGTAGCGAAGAGACACACTCATTGATTCCAGGATGGGTTTTGCTTGTTCAAAAACCTCTTCTTTGCCTCCGCACATTAGGTAAAGGGTTCCTTCACGCGCTTGCGTAATACTACTAGCCATGCAGCCTTCGAGGCTGTCGGCACCGCTCCTGTTAGCCAGTTGTTCTATCTCTACGTGGACCCCCGGAGTTAGGGTAGCGCAGTTGATAAAAACCGTACCTTCTGCGTCCTGCAGGAGACTGTCGTCCGCTGTTTCAGAGAAAATCTGGCACATGGCCTCATCATCGGTCACCACTGTGATCACGTAATCGGCCAGAGCCGTAACACCGGCCAGGGTAGAAGACGCTGTGGTTCCAATTTCCTCGGCTAGCGATTGCGCTCGATCTTCGGTTGAATCGTAGACAGCGGTGACGGAAAAGCCTTCATCGTTAAGGTGCCGAGCGATGTTGCTCCCCATTCGCCCAACACCAACAAACCCAATTGTAAAATCTGCATTTAACACTGTTTTTTCCTTTCTTAACGCCGATCGAGAGTCTGGCGCACCGTCCCATCTTAGTCTGGCCTATTCTACACGAATGGTTCATCTTTGTAAAGCAATTATTCCGGTGCCTCAATCTTAAAGGGGTTTACTTGCTCTTTGAGTGACTGGCGTTTGCCTTGACCGCTACCTTCCAGTTGATGCAATGCCTCCGGAATCCGCTCTTTGTGTTCGCCGAATGAGAAACAGTTGGCAGAAGTTAGCATGGTGAAATTATTTGGCGCAAATCTACTTTAAGAACAATGATATCTCCAGCTCGAATAGGAACGCGGCAAACCGTTGGTGGATCGGCGACCATCATAACATGGTCCGAACATTCAAAGTTGAATTTATGGCTTCCCGGCAGGCAAGCAACACAATTACCCAGAGGCACATCTGCCAAGAAAGCCGACAAATTGAAGAAACTGACGAAGGTATAGAAGTTGATCATGTCAATCCGGTTTGGAGTAGTGAAATAACTTACATATTCCTGCAAAGATAGAATTCGTCTATCTAACTGCGATTATGAACTGGTTTTCAAGACTTATTGTCAGCTGTCGAATTCCAAACTCCATGGATTCTGCATTTTGTATAGAGGCATTGAAGGATTGGATTGCCGCCATTTTAGAAAACCTGATTTCTTCAATACCGCTCAAGGCTGACAGTATATATCGCATTCTTTTATTTCTGTGCTTCAAAAATCTCAATTAGTAATAATATAGTGAATCTTGATGTTATGCTTCGATTCAACTCGTATCGAATTGTGGCCCCGATAAGCCGGCAACGTATTCTGCTTGTAGGATATCTCAAGATTACTGTCGTTAATCCAACGAACCTCGACATCTGAGAAACTACTCCACGTCTTGTACTTACCCAAGAGGCCACCACGCGGATCTAATTCATCGCCTGTTCGTCGGAGGTTTGCATTGTTGTAGCAGTAACCTGCGGCGCCTCCTCCTTCACAATAGAAACTCGTAGCGATAAACTTGCCATTGGGTGATGGCTTTTCACTAAGAACCTCGACGGTGTCAATGCTTGGATCAGACATGCAGCTGGTCAGGAGGATGACCGTACAAAGCATAGATTCAAATATACGCATCGTTTTGTTTTTGTTCCATTTCATTTGAAACAGCCCCAGGTAAAACAAGGCGCAGATGAAGGAACGCCGTGTCCATTTGGTCCAATACCACCTCGTACAGGCTATCCTTGAGTTTCTTAAGATCATTGGGGGGTGGCTTCGGCTTTCAACTCTTCACTTATCTTACACTCGGGAATTCAAAGGAGAAAGCGACTAAACACCAGAACCTTGATCGCATTGTACAGCTATCTTTTTAGATGGGGAACCTTCTGCTCAGCGGTGATCCAATGAGTCTGTAAAGGTCCCATTCCCACTGATATCATGGGAAAATACAAACCGTTCCTTGTGGTTTACGGGCAGGTTATCTTTACCATAGGAAGCACCTCCCTTTACAAAACTGTGGTAGTAAGTCATGTGCGAAAGGGGCACTTGAGATTCCTCATCAATGATTACCACACAGTTTTCGAGCTTGTTGATGGGACCGTTGACAAGATTGAGCCCGAACTACTTTGTTCCGAGCCAAGATGTTTAGCGGCTATAAAACACCTCACCAAAAATTGACTGTCACTAATGCTACCAGAAACTGCTTCTTATCAATCAACCTGCAAATCAGCTATTTGAGTTTTCGGAAGGTTTGGCGAACAAGGCCCTTTCGGTCATTATCAACTATGTGGCCGACCTTCAGGAGGATTCGCTTAAGAAGTTCCTTTGCAACGGCCTCCATCTCCGTCCAGTTCCACGGTTTCGCCTCCAAGTCCTCCCCGGTTTTGCCACCGTACTTGCGGAGAATCTCGTCGATTTCAGGTTTCGCCCGGTCCAAAGCAGTGTCTCCATCCTTGTGTACAACGTTCACCTCAGCTCCTTTTGCTAGACGCAACTCGACGATCGCCTTCTTTCCTCCCCAGATGGCGGTAGAGCGGAGTGACGTACTATTGTCGGTCAGCCACTTAGCATTCACATTTGCACCGTTTTCAATTAGTAGCTTAACCATATCGATATGCCCGTAGTAACATGCCCGGAGGAGAGGTGAATCCCCTCCTGGTCGATCCACAGTAGCACCATGTACAATGAGTAACTCAGCAATTTTAAGGTCCCCTTTTTCAGCCGCATAATCCGCATAATATAGCGGCGTATGTTTGACATAATCTTCAATATCTACATCCGTACCTGAATCCAAAAGTCGTTCTACTTTCTTCAGGTTTTCTTTCTCTGAAGCCTCCAACAAAGACCTATCAACAGCCTGATTATCAGGGACACAGATAGGAGATCTTTCATTCCTTTCATCACCATTAGCTACCTGGATTGATGAGGGTTGTTGTTTGTCCCGCATGCTTAAAAATTTCTGCAAAGCGTTCTCAGACTCTCTATTGATATAGCCCCGACTCCTATATCGCTGGCGACACTGCACACATGAACTGCCTTCCTGACCGCAATTGCATGTATACGGTGCTGAGTCGGAGAAAATTAAACTCCCAATCGGTGACTTCCCCAGTGTCGAATTTCTTGACCATGGACGTCGTAATAATTCAGCACCTGCGACACCTAATGGGTGCGGTAATCAGAGTAAAATCAGAACGGGTTTCTTTTAAGGCTAGCCCAGCGGGTGGTCAGTCGATCTGCAGGTGAAACGGCTTCCCCTCCCAGGATTTTGGCTAATCCTTTTTCCATGATGGATTGCAGATCCTCCTCGCTTAGGATGGCATTGAAAATAGCCACTTCATCGATGATACCGACGAAGAAAGATCCCCCACCCCATCGCCCAACCTCAACCGGGTTATCTGTTGGTGTCACCTTACCCGGCCGTGTACTGGTCCCGGCACGTTTACCATTGACATAGACAATCAGATGTTCGTTTTTAGCTTTGCTATCGTAAGTGGCCGCAAAATGGATCCAGGTTTTTCTCTCCGGCACCCTGGCGCTGGCTCTTGGTTCCCAACTACCTCCAGGTTTAACAAAAGACGACATTTTGTTGCCCTCTCCGGGTGGATCAATACGCAATAGATACTCATTGCTCTTGGCGATTAACTGCCGCCAGTCGTCAATCTTGGTGGCGTAAAACCAAGCCATCATGGTTAATTGCTTGCCGACTTGGAGTTCTGGTGTCGATTTGACTTCAACCCATTGTCCCCCGTTGAATTCAAGCCCCGTACCAAATTTACCGTTTTTCCACTTTGCCCCATTGAGCTGGCCATGGTGATTTAGGCCGGAAATGTCTTTGGTCTCTTTGCCTGCTCCTTCATCAAAAGCCCAAACTCCTACTGCGGTCTCCGGATCGATAGCAGCCAATGCGATTGTTGTAGTAAATATTAGCATTGAGAGCATCGTACCCACTAATTCCTTACTGATGTTACCGAGGCGACAATTATTCATATCAGATAGCATACTCCTTTTTTGGTTGGTTTCTTTCAAAGTACCAATGGCAAAATTCAATTGGTGACAACTTAGTCACCATTTTCAAAGTGCTACTCCCCCGAGTTCTAACACATCGTTTTCTATAAATCAACGAAATAATCGCTGTAATTATTTAGAACAAATCGGAGCCCTGTTTACAACAGGGGCTAGAGCTCAATCTTTATGCCAGGATACTAAAGCATCCATTTGTTGAAAAAACATGGGCGAACGGGTGAACTCCACGATACTGACAGCGAAGAAGTGTCCCTAGCAGCATAGAAGGAATGATCAATGAACAGTGTCCTTTATTTTTGTTATTTTAGTTTGCTAGTCCGAATTACAAGTTACCCGATTACGGGATTGCCTGAAGAACTTTCTTCATTTTAAGAACTGTAGTCTCAATGATGAAAATGAGGAGGGCGTTCTCATCAAAGGACTCCCTTGGTGGCGACTGGAATCGCACCTCAGCCGCATTCAACGTTACAACTTATACCATTGCTTGCCCTGGGATAATCTCAGGACACCATCATTCAAATCAATAACGCCATAAATTAGAGAGGCAATGAAAAAATAGCTGTAACAAGAAGTAGTCCCTTATCCATAATCATTTCCTATGCGATCAATCATACCCGACAAGCCCAGTTATAGGATATTATCGAGTTTGCTAGAGGGGCGAGAGTAATCTCACTGCACTGTTTACCAATGTACTATACAAATTGTATGGTGAGGGTAGTGTCAGGCATACCACTAATGTTTCATCTCAGTACTGGGGCGGTTTTGAGATTAGAAAAAGCAGATGGCGAGGGTAAAGAAATAAAACACTGTTACCTGCATTGTTACAATTTAGAAGGGGTCATCATAGCAGAAGTGGGCAGATGCACCAAGAGAGGTTGCAACGACAAAAGTTGTAGGTGATGTCGTCAGCCGGGATGAGGTGGTAAAAGCATAACCCGTCTCAGACGATTATTTTTGTCTAGCTTGATAGCGGCGTTGCTGTTGGCCTCATTGTGAGAAATCTCACCCTTTGGACAAATTACGAATTTTGTTAGAATTCCTATCAACCTTTGGTAGTGCAAAACCCCAGGCATATAAAGTTTTCACGGGTATGTTCAAGCCGCCAGTAAAGTAAGTTGGTAACAATTTCATCCTAATCCCCAGATAAACATTTAGCCTCTAGAGATACAATTGACGGAACATTATCTTTACCCCAAAGACATTCCCGCTTGTTTCATTCGGCATTACACAATCATACGGTGGGTACTTTCGATGGTTCCACTCCCTATGCCTAAGCCCAATACCCGGAAATATTTATAACGGATTTGATTCGGAGTGTTTTTATAATACCGGATACGATCTGCGATTGCTGGCCTCTCTGTTTGATCTAGTGTTTAACTGCATAAGTTAGCGAGAGTATCTTGGATCTGGCTTCCAACAACTTTACGCTTTTTCCAAACAAATGGTTTGACGGCTTTATTGTATACAGCGATATATTTTTCAATTACATCTTGAGTGTCAGACACAACGGTCAAGTTTGCCCCTCTCAATACTTTTCTAGCCATAATCCCAAACCATATCTCCATTTGACTAAGCTGACTTGCTGATGTGGGAGTATAGTGGAATGTGACATTAGGTAATGCGTTCCTTTTATTGTTATGCTCACTCACGACGTTTTAAGTGAGATCCGGAAAGGATTTACAGAGGATTGGTCAGATCCGTCATATTTAGCAGGTCTCGATGGTGACGTGTTTGTAAGTTATAATTTACAGACACTGGTAAAGATTAGATGAAAATGTTTCCTGACTTGCGATCGGATCTTTACGCCAGTCAGGTTTTGAATCTCAACCTATTACAGAGACACACACTATTCCAACGCAACACAGGAGGCAAAAATGCGAATCAAACAAATTACCGCAACCAGCGTTAGAATTCCTTATGCTGCTCCCGTCGGCCCGTATATCGGACGGCGCAGCGTCGGTGGGCACGGCACTTTAGGCGCAGTAGGACTTATCGTCAAAATCGAAGCCGATAACGGAATCATCGGTTGGGGCGAAGGTACCGGCCAATTTGAAACCGATCCAAATACCATTCTCGCCACACACCGCGTTGCTAACATCGAAGGTGCGCTTGCAGCGATGGAGCAGGCGGACATTAGCAGAGGTCCAATGTCAGGGGCCGAAATGGCGCTTTGGGATGCGCTCGGAAAACATGCCGATCTACCTGTGTGCCAACTCTTCGGCGGACAGGTACGAGATGAAGTGGATTTCTGTGCCTGCATGGGGCTTAAAGAGCCAGCGGAATCGGCCGCCACGGCGCGTGAGTACATGGATCGGTGGGGGTTCCGTTTTCTAAAAACAAAGGCTGGTGATAACCCCGATGACGATCTCCGAATTGCGGAAGCTATTCAAGGTGAGGTTGGCGACCAAGCCGTACTTCGTCCAGATGCAAACAACGGTTACTCCCCCGAAGAGGCCGAATATGTGCTGCGGCAGATGAAAGACCTCGGGATTCGCTACTTTGAAGATCCGTGTTCATCTGAACATCTCGGCGCACTGGTTCGCTTTCGGCTGGAAATTGGTATGGGCATCCTGGTAAATATGGGTGTAGGAACAGCGGAGACGGTTCTTACATTGCTGGCCAATGAAGGGGCGGATATCATCATGCCAGACACCCCGGCAGCCGGTGGGATGATAGGCGTAAAAAAGGTGGCGGCCGTCGCTGAAGCGTACAACGTACCATGCCTGATGCACTGCTCGCATGACCTGGGGCTCAAGACGGCTGCCATCACGCACATCGCAGCCTCAAGCCCCAACTTTTCTGGGCCTAACGATACCTGTTACCACGGATTGACGGATGACATTCTTGTTGAACCACTAAAGTTTGAAAACGGGAAGATCGGTGTGCCATCGAATCCGGGCTTGGGCGTTGAGGTGGATGAAGCGAAGATAGAGAGATACAAGGTTTAACCTCACGCAGATAGCATTTCAGACGACTGATCTCTGAGAGGAAAGGCGGAAAATCGTGGGTGCCACAATAGAAACGGTGAAGAGTCAAGTCAATCAATCTTATTGAAGCCTTCAAGCAAGGCGATCAACCCCATTGTGGAGCAAGAACTTCAGCTCAATTTAGCGTTATGAATCATTTTGACGGCCTTGTTTGTCAACGATGCGTTGCAGGTTTGACCTTTAAGCACGTTATCTGGGAACAAGACGGAGCCAAGATGATATTAATTCTTGCGGGTAGCTTTGAAATGGGTGATCATTTTAATCAACTGCAATGGTGGGCAGGAGGAAGAGAAGATCAATGGCAATGATGAAGGCACTGGTCCGCTACGGGCGTGAGCCGGAGGCTTACGCCCGTAGCGGTTATCAGCCCGGATGAAGTTCTTGTCGAGGTTGCCTGCGCAGGCATCTGCGGTACTGACGCCGTCATATTTCGCCGCGAAGATCACAGTTTCATCAAGATTCTGATCCAAGGCCACGAATTGTCGGGCACCATCGTGTCGGTGGGCGATCGCGTAGCGCCCGAGAGCAATGCGCAGTCGTACGGAACATGCCCTATGTGTCTGGCCGACTGGCGCAACCTATGCCCCGATCAGCAATGCTTCAGCTACGGTATCCACGGCGTCTTCGCCCGTTACGCCAAGTGTCATTGGCGAGCACTGGACCGCGTGCCCGAAGGTGTAGCCTTGCGCGAGGCGGCCATGGCTGAACCGCTGTGCGTATCCTATGAGGCCACTATCACAAACGGTGGTGTTGGGCCTGGCGACACGGTAGTTGTCATCGGGCCGGGTACCATCGGTGTGTTCTCGGCTCTATTGGCCCGGGTGGCGGGTGCAGCCGAGGTGGCTCTGGTTGGCACGGTGGTAAGCGTCAAGAATAGAGTGCCTGGATGAGAATTAAGCCTCAGGCGGATTTGGACGATAGCTAGTAATTGTATTTGCGGGCCAATGTTAGAATATAATGATGTTTTAGAGGTCGTCAAATAAGTAACCGAGAGAAGTAAGCTCTGCAGGGAGTAATCAATGACCGAAATACAAATCACGGTCCAGTTACCAGATCAAGTAGGATCAATCGAGCAGTTGGAAGCGGTGATTGATGCCAAGGGACAACAGATCAAGCCACAGCTCTTTGAGCATCAACTAGCATCTATGATTCAGCGGCAGAAACCAGTAGCCGAGGATATCGCTTGTCCAGAGTGCAAAAAAAAGAGCCATCTTCAAAGGTTATCAACCGCGCCAACTAAAGACTAAATTCGGTCCTATTTCCTTTGCTCTGCCACGACTGAAGTGCCAATCCTGTGGTCGATTATTCCAGCTGAACAGTGGTTGCCTAGCCGACTTGAAGGCTCTGCCTGAGGCAAGTTGCGATTGATTGTGCCGCCGCCTGGCCCTATCGACAAGCCCAACAAAGCATTCGGCAACTGATTGGTGTCTCCATTAGTCACCAACAAATCCGTCAACTCTATTTACAGGAAGCAGTCAAAGTTCAGGCTCGAGAGCAGACCAATTTCCAGCAAGCTTATAGCCCTGGCAGAAACGGGAGAGGTATTAGTCGAAGAGCGGTCGCGGCCAAAGAAACCGCCGCAGATTGAGCCCTCGGAGCGGGTCTACCTGGGCATTGATGGTACCTTGATCAAGGCCAGGGCACAGAATCGTTTGATGGAGGCTAAGGTGCGCGCCGATAGAAGTATCGGACGTCTTCGCTCATCAACTGGCGGTGATGGGATCCAATCGACGTCGGTTATTAAACAAACAATATGTAGGTAGACTGCAATCAGTGCTGCCGTTCAGCCAACAACTATTTACCACTGCTCGAAGCATGGGCATTGATAATCAAGAGCAACTAGTGATTCTAGCCGATGGGGCCAGATGGATTAACAAACTGGCTCAGACTCAATACCCAAAAGCCAGCTTAATTCTGGATTGGTGGCATCTGAAACGACCAGTCTGGCCAACGGTTAGAGGGCTGCAAAGCGACGGATTGAGCAGCCAAGATGGGCGGGATTGGGGGCAACAATGGATTGATAGACTGTGGCGTGGACAAGCGAGCCAGACATTAAAATCAATCCTGGTTTTAGCCTCACAATTAGGCGGAGCAGCGTTGGACCAGTCAGCTCAACTAGCCGAGAGAAGTTTGCCGGCCCTGCACCAGTTCATCAGTAACAACCAGGCGGCCATGATTGATTATCACCGCTTCCAGCAGGCCGGGTATTACATCGGTTCGGCGGTAGTGGAAAAGGCGGTCGATCTGTTAGTTTGCCGCCGACAGAAATTGAGAGGGCAAAACTGGAGTCGAACTGGAGCCGATCGCCTTCTCTGCTGGCGACAACTGATCCTCAATCACCAATGGGACCATTACTGGCAACAGCCCCAAGCCGCCTGAGGCTTAATTCTCATCCAGGCACTCTATTCTTGACGCTTACGCCGCCGCCGATAACAATGTCTCGATTATGTTCTGTAAGCGTCTGAAATGGTGTGTATGCTTTAAATGCATGTCTCATCAGCATTGCGCATCTGACAGTTTCATCTCAACTCTTTAGCTTTGGTCCCTCAGCGACTGAAATCGAGTCGAGGAGGGAATGATGGCCCGAATCTCGATACCGACTTAATTGGCCAAGTGGTCAGATGGTTTTCAACCTTGTCTGAATCAGACTATTTTCTAGACGGGGCGTCTGGCATGAAAAAGATACAACTGACCGTCGAGGTCCCAGATGACCTGAATTCCATCGACCACTTGGAACTGTATGCGAATCAACTGGGCCAAAAAGTAAAGACGGAGATTTTCTCCTGGCTGCGGTCACAGATAATTGACCGCCATAAACAGTCGGAGTTGGATTCCTCGGCCTGTCCAGATTGTCAAAAAACGAAGCCTCTCGGTCGGAAGCCGTCCTAGGAAACTGAAGACCATTTTCGGTCAGGTTGACTTCACTCTACCCCGACGAAGTACCCGTATTGCCGACATACCTTCAGCTTAAGTGGCTATTCTCTGTGGTACCTGCTGGCCATTCCGTCAAGTGGCTGAGGTGTTGCCAAACCTGGCCTCAGTTGATCTCAGCCCGGGCCATATTCAATGGCTGTGTTCCAAACCAGCGGTGGTCTCCAAGACTCAATTCAATCAGAAACATGATTCGGTCTCTTGGCCAGCCTTGATTGAGACCGTGGCAACTCTGGTTGAGGAACCGAAAAGGGAAAGGTCAGAAAAAACGAGCCGTGGGGAGGACCAATCTTGGTCAGCCAAGCCTATTTATATCCGCATTGATGGCACTTTCATCAATGCTCAGCCAGGGAAGCCATTTTTGCAGGCCAAAGTCGGCATTGTGTTTACTGAGCCGAGGATTAGAGTCAGTCAAAGGAGAAACCTTCTGCTGAACAAACAGTATGTTGTCCGTTGCTAATCGGTATCAGAATTTGGTCAAAGGCGGTTCTGTTGCGCCACAGAAATGGGAGTTAAGCAGGAAACCCAACTCATCGTCTTGGCCGATGGGGCCGGGTGGATTAGCCAACTGACCAAAAGCCAGTACCCTCAAGCTAGGCTGAGATTAGATTGGTGGCATCTGAAAAAACGGGTGGAAGAAACGGTCGATTGGCTAAAACAGTATAAGCTTGGCCGGAAAGATGCCACCAAGTGGGGACGGCAACTACCAGATTGGCTGTGGTGAGGGAAAGCCGTGGCCGCGCTGCAATCCGGCCCAAGTCTAGGCCAACAATTGGGACTATCCCGGCCGGTTGATAAAGCCCAGACCAAATTGGGCCAAACTAGTTTGCAGCCGTTCTATCTGTACTTGAGAAACAACTTGGACTCAATGGTTGATGACCAGACATAGCGTCGGAAGGGATATTTTATCAGTTCGGTCTGGGTTGAAAAGAGCATTGATTTATTGATCTGCCGTCGTCTGAAATTGAGGGTCTAAAATTGAAGTCGTCAAGGAGCGGAAAACGTGGTCACTGTCCGACAACTGATTCTCAACCACCACTGGCAGCAGCAAAAGGCCTCTTGAAATTCTTCCACTCCTTCATACACACTATTTCAGACGCTTACCTCCATTAATTCCATGCGATGAAATCCGTGATGACGCCGAACCGGGCGAAAATGCATTTTGCCGATCGCCTGGGTGCGATATCCGGTAAACCCCAGTAACTGCATCAACGTATAGTGCAAAGGATCTGGATCCGGTGCATTGTTCCCAAACCGGCCATGCTCTGAACACCGCGGCCCTGTCATAAGGTATGCCGCGCGGCCATACAGACGAGGTCCGGGGTGACACACTGCGAAAATCGTGTGCCCTCGGCTGCCAAACGATCCAATCCCGGCGTTTGAATCCACGGATTTCCGGCACCTCCCATATAATCGGCCGCATCTGATCGACCATCATAAACAGAATATTCGGTGTCTCCGCCACCTTTTCATTAGGTATAACTCGCTCCTTTAACTAAAAAATGTCACCAGGTCATCATATCAAGGGTAGTGGGAAATTACAACAGGCATAAAAAACGTGGTAGGATGTGGGTAGGTGTTTAGCGACTCCAGCCTCCCAGGGCAGGCAACCTGGCAGAATATCCATCAGGATGCCATTAAAAGACATGATCAATTGCTAGTGAAGGAGAATTTCGAGCAGATCGTGGCCTTAGCCTGAAACCTATTGTTACAAATCGTTCTTTCAGGGCAACCTGTCGATACCGAGATCTGAACCCAGAGCACAGATTTGAGACCAGGTTTCGTCTTCAATAAAGACGCCTTCTCGTTTTCGCTTTTCTCGTTCTCTCACTCCTCTTTCGCCCGGAAACAGAATTTCGGAAACCCCATCAGCTTTACTGGACGACTTAACGAAGTCAACAAAGCGCTCTACCTCGGCACAAAAATCGCCAAAGTCGATCAAACTACTGATATTGATAACCGTAACCAATAGCCCATTTCCGCTTCTCTCAGTTCCTTCCCGACTACAACCGGCACCACTTAACGCACCTGCCAGGATATCGGTGACCATGCTTAGACCAAATCCCTTATGGGCGGCAATACCACCAAACGGCAGAAGCGCGCCAGGTGGTGGACCATAAAAGTCATTGACATCGGTTGTCGGTTTTCCGGCAGCATCGATGAGCCATCCTTCAGGGGTAAGCCGTTGACGATACCTTTGCAGCCGCACCTTTCCGGCGGCAACCACGCTGGTTGACATATCGAGTAGGATTGGTTCTCGCAACGTTGGTATAGCGTACACAATTGGATTAGTTGACGAACGCCCCTCAATTCCGCCAAATGGCGCTACGCAACGTCCGGCGCCGTGATCGTTGGCATACAGCGTAGCCATCATCTGTTGGTCTGTGGCGATGGAACCGTATCCACCTAGTCGCAGCACCTCGTTGCACCGGTGGACAGCGACACAACCGACGTCTGCTTGCCGGGCTTTTTCGATAGCCAAGTTCATGGCCTTAGTGGCGATCACGGGGCCTACTCCCCAGTTACCGTTGATGACGGCAGTCGTCTTGGACTCGCGCTCAATTTCAATCTCCACTTGTGGGAAAGTAGTACCATTCTGAATGCCCAGAATATACTTAGGTAGCTGGATCACGCCGTGAGAATCGTGTCCAGCAAGGTTGGACTCGACCATGGTTTGGCTGACGATCGTGGCTTGAGGTTCAGGCACTCCAACTGCGTGTTGGATTTGATGGCAGATCTGGGTGAGTTCGGCTTCGGTAAAGACCGGCATTAGACGATTCCTTATAAGTGATGGCTGGCAAATATTTCTCCTCGGTTATTACTGCCCAGATTTGCCTGAACCATCGCTATACTTTTTGATTCTGATCCCTAGGTAAACTCGTCAGTCAGCAAGTTGCCCTGACCATCGGATTCCGTCTCTGGATTATTACGGCAGATGTCGATGATAGTCAGTAGTTGCTGAGCTTTAAACACGAGACGGGATCTTACTTACTTTATCTTACTACTTTCCCTAGAAAATAGCACTAACATTTCAAGCACGTTGGTCATAACAGACGGATGCAGGCGATGCCTGATAGGACGTCTTAGCTACGGCGTTAGCACACCCATCTTACCTGCGACTGACATCCCAAACATCGTCCATTCCGGCAGTGCTTTATCCTGGTACTATTTCCAGTATCCCAACGGTCGGTTGGATGGGAATGACGAAGAGGTAATTGGCAAGATTTGTGTTGGCTGGTAGTTGTTCATCTATCGTCACAATATAACCAGGACAATAGCTAACTCCGAATCTGGTCGATACTCAGCAGTGTAGACGAAACAGTAGCCCTGTCGCGGTCAGGTTGCCTGTTTCGTCAAGCATTTTGGTTGATATGCCAATCTCCGACCTCTGAGGTGAAGTCGCTACAGAAACAGTGCTCCCAGTTGCCTATATTCCAGCAGGTTCACTTGAATGGCACGGCGTCCAGAATCCTCTGGGAACAGATGGTCTTAAAGCACATGCCATTTGTTGTGAAGCGGCACTGCGTTACGGTGGAGTTGTTCTCCCGCCCTTTTTCTCGGTATTCTCGGTGACAGTCGTGGTTGGGGACCTGAAAGGTGGAGTGGGTTCACCGTCACGGCGTGCACTATCGACCAACATGTTGGTTGATAGTGCACCATTCCCATCTCATTTGATTTAAGAATTGCTATTCCATCTCGTGATTGTATTGATACAAACCAAAATTAGTGGAAACCCAAATACTCCCATCAGATGACGGCATTATAAACTCTACACCACCTTGAGATATTTAGGTAGATCGGCTTCATCTCCACACCGTAGGCGGTTATCATATGATTTGCTGAAGCGGAGCGAGGGAAAAATTTCCCCGGCTCCAAATTGTTCGGGGCTTTCTCATTTGATCTTCTTAGCTTCGATCATGTAACCTTTCGACACATCCAACTTTTCCACAGCTTCACGGTTAGAAGCAGGATAGGCAATTTTGCCCCCTCAGTATGCTGATTGGTAGAAGTTACTATTTGTTTATAGAATAACAGAACCTAAAGGGTTTCATATAGATTAAAACGAAGGGAATAGCTAATGTCAAATCGAATTGGGAAAGATATTATTGATCTCCTTCTGCGACCTAGTACTGCAACCTTAACCTCGGTCATGCGTGAATTAGGCGTAACAAATATTTTTATGCATCGGGTTGAGCCTTTACGTTCAGGTATGAAGATGGCTGGGCCAGCCTTCACCTTGAGGTATATACCTGCCCGTCAAGATCTTGATACCAGTGTCATTGATAATTTGCGGGATGTACAACGTATTGGGATTGAAGAGATTGCCCCAGGCCAAGTATTGGTGATTGATGCTCGAGGAGATACGCGAGCAGGAACGATGGGGGCGATTCTCGCCACACGGATCTATCGGCGAGGGGCTGTTGGTGTTGTTACAGATGGCGCTTTCCGTGATAGCCCAGTTATCGCAGAAATTGGTCTTCCTGCTTATGCTGTCGCCATGAACGCGAACACCAACAAGACTATACATCATCCCAGTGAAATTCAAGTTCCAATCGCATGTGGAGGTGTTGCCGTAATCCCAAACGATATTATTGTTGGAGATGGTGAAGGGGTTGTTGTCGTTCCTGCATCAATGGCGGAGAAAGTCGCAGAAATGGCCATTGCCATGGAAGAGAAAGAAGATTTTCTGTTGGAGAAGATACGTGCTGGTGAGAGTATTGTGGGTGTATATCCGCCGGATGAAAAAATTATAGGCGAATATGAGGAATGGAAAATTAAGAAAGCTAGGGCCTGTGAACATTGATTCATCGTTAGTGTATTCTATGGCCATTGGAGGACAGACCATATCAACAGAAAACTATTGCCAAACCACCAGTG
>JASMLX010000170.1 GCA_030748495.1 Candidatus Poribacteria bacterium
GTATTTAATTCGGCACGTGATCAATTCTCTCCATTGTTGGAAGATGCCACGATCACAGTCGATCGGCCGGACCCGACGGTTAATTTGCAGATAGAGCATCAAGTTGTCGGTTCAAGGACCGAATACGCTGGATTTTTGGCAGATCCTACTACCCAAATATTGCCTGATGACATTATCAAAATAAAAGTTACGGCTGACGATCTAACCAATCTGGACAGCTATGACCTCAATCTGTCTTATAACACCAACATTTTGGAACCGGTTACGGACGGCGAAGCCCTCCTGTTCTTTAATGAGACAGGTAGTGTGATTTCAACGGCTAACCAGGACGAAAATACCTTTACCATCTACACTATCGATCAAAATACGGGGCAGGTGCAGGTTAGCCGCTCGATTTCTGGTTCAGACCCAATCGGTGCGCCTGACGGTTTCTTCCAGCTATTCGAACTGCGCTTGAAGGCTATCCAGGGAGGCGTGGGTAAAGTTAAACTCGACCAATTGCAACTGATCGATGTCCAAAATCGAATTGACAGTCCAAGTTTAGCCACAGCAACAGAGCGCGTATTGGTCAGCGTGCCTGTGCAATCATCGGCGGGTGCGATGGTAACCTTCGCTCTGGATAACGGTCTGGATAATATCTTGGTTGAGATTGATATTCCTAAAGAACACGGCATCCTTAAAACTGAGTTGGATGTTATTTCTGATTCTGGCATTCCGGCCCCATTTAGCGCACGAGCAGACATTGGAACGGCCCTGAGGGTGTATTTTATCGACAACTCTGGAAATCCTGTTACCACTTTTGGAGCCAGCTTTCCGTTAGCCATCCGCATTCCGTTTGACCCGACAAGTAGTACCGACACTATTGTGTTGGCGGATAGCAACGGTGAAAAGTTTCTACCGACGACGATTGTCAACGGCAACGCGCTGGAAGCTGAATTGACTCACCTCAGCGATATCTTTACCCTAAGTAACCACGCTCCTGCTGTTAGCACAGCGTTAGGCACTTTGACGGTGGATGAAGACGCCGACGACTACACGATTGACCTGACCAACTATTTTACTGACGCTGATCTTAACTATGGCGACGCGTTAACCTATCAGGTGCAAGTGGCTGACCCGGACTCGATCTTAAGTGTTGATGACAGTCAGTTGCCCGATGTCACACTGGCATTTTTAGGCGACAAGAATGGGGATACTGCCAATTTAACTGTTACTGTCACTGACGTAATGGGTGAAACGGTGACCGATAGGCTTGATGTATCAGTCACCTCTAGCAACGACGCACCGATCTTTACCTTGAGTGATACTGAAATTAAACTAGACGAGGATTTTACGGACTCTCAAACGATAACTGTACTCCAAGGTGCTGTCCCCGCAGATGAAACAGACCAGTATGTGGCTTATGAAACAGTCCCTGTAGACCTTAGTTTTGCCGATTTGGTTATTGATCCTCAGACTGGGGAAATCACTATTACCGCTAAGCTCAACCAGTACGGCACTCAGGACATAACGGTACGGGCCGTTGAATATGAGACCGGAAATGGTGCACTCCCTAATAACTTCTATTCTCAAACTTTTACTTTAACCGTTAATCCTGTCAACGATATCCCTGTTGTGATTGCGCCACCTGGAATCATTGAGGTTAGCAAAAACTCTGTTTACAGTGTGAATTCAATTGAGCTGAAGGCAGAAGATGTTGATGAACTAAGTTCTAATGCACTGGCTGAAAAATTGACTTTCAACATTCAGGATGGACCTGACGCTGGTGAAGGGGACCTATATAATTCTTCAGGGGAACTGATTTGGCAAAACGGAGCTGCTATTGCAGGTGCCGGCATAACAGTTGCCGCTAATGCTGGAACTAATTCCTACTCTGTTTTTATCTACTATCAGCCGCCCTTGAATTTTATAACTCCGGATGCTACTACCCTGAGCATTACTTACACGGTGAAAGATTTGGATGGAGCAGAAAGCTCGGCTCAGGATGTAGCCATTAAAGTGGTCAACGATGCACCTGTGGCTGAAGACCAGGTAGGCGAGAATGCTGTTACAACAAGTGAGGACACAGCTATAGACATCACTCTGGCAGCTACGGATATCAATAATGATGCCTTAACCTATAGCATTGTTAGTGAGCCATCCAAAGGTCAGGTTTCGATCAGTGGAACCACAGCGACTTATACGCCCTACTCAGATGTAAATAATCTGACCAGTCCAAGTGGCGCTGACAGTTTTACGTTCAAAGCCAATGATGGAACATTAGATAGCAACCCAGCCACGGTGACGATTGACATCACCCCAGTTAACGATGCGCCGGTAGCCCGCAGCCAAAATGTGGAATTGGATGCCAGCAGTCCTACTACACCATCAAAAAAAGATATTACGCTGCAGGGAACAGATGTTGACGGTGACAGCTTGACGTTTACTGTCCTAAATCAGCCTTCGCAGGGAACTTTAACAGGTAGTGGAAGTTCGCGAACCTATACACCACCAACTAATTATATTGGCTCAACTAGTTTTGCCTTCCGGGTTAGTGACGGTACCCTATCCAGTCAGGCAACCGTTTCTATTACTGTTAATGCAACCGATGAAGTTCAGGTTGGGGCCAATGTAGCGCCAACGGCCTATTCTCAGCCGGAGGATGAAAATGAGACACTAAAAGTAAATGAAGGAGAGGCGTTGGCCATCACGCTAAAGGCGGCAGATCCGGAAGAAGGAGACTTAACTTATCAGGTTGTGGGTCCGCAGAATGGGACACTGTCTGGAACTGGTCCTAATTTAGTTTATGTCTCTAACCCGGGCTTTGGGGGAGCCGATAGCTTTACTTTTACCGCCAACGATGGTGAATTCGACAGCCAAGCGGCCACGGTCCGTATTACGGTCAATGCGACCCCTGTAGCTGAAGCCAAAGACGGCTTATTGGTAAATGAAGGACAAGAATTAGCCATCACGCTAACAGCCACCGATAAAGAGGGTGGAACCTTGACTTATCAGGTTGGGGATCAACCGCAGAACGGGATTCTGTCTGGTGCAGCGCCCAATTTGATTTATGTCTCCAATCCCGGTTTCGGGGGAGCCGATAGCTTTACATTTACCGCTAGCGATGATGGAGGGGCCGAGAGTCAAGCGGCCACAGTTAGTATTACCGTCAATGCAGCCCCTGTGGCTGAAGCCCAAGACGGCTTATTGGTAAATGAAGGACAAGAATTAGCCATCACGCTAACAGCCACCGACAAAGAGGATGGCACCTTGACTTATCAGGTTGAGGACCAACCGCAGAACGGGATTCTGTCTGGCACTGCGCCCAATTTGATTTATGTCTCCAATCCCGGTTTCGGGGGAGCCGATAGCTTTACATTTACCGCTAGCGATGATGGAGGGGCCGAGAGTCAAGCGGCCACAGTTAGTATTACCGTCAATGCGGCTCCTGTGGCTGAAGCCCAGGAGTTGACTACCGCCCAGGGGGTGGAACTGGCAGTTGTGTTAACGGCCACCGATTTTGAGGCGGAGGCACTAACTTACCAGATTGAGGATCAACCGCAAAACGGGACGTTGTCTGGAACTGCTCCTAATCTGATGTACACTCCCAAGGCTGATTTCTTCGGCTCGGATAGTTTTACGTTTATTGCTAATGACGGGACTTTAGATAGTTTGCCGGTCACAGTGTCTATAGTTGTCAACGGCTCGCCTGTGGCTGACAGTCAAGAACTAACAGCTCTAAGCGGAGCCGAGTTGGTTTTGACGTTAACGGCCAGTGATGCGGAATCTGATAGTTTGACATACGCCATTAAGGATCAACCACAACACGGGACTTTATCCGGTACTGGTACAGACATAGTCTATACCCCCGAAGAGGGGTATGATGGAGAAGACAGTTTCACTTTTACTGTTAATGACGGCTTGTCGGATAGCTTACCCGCCACCGTAACCATAACCGTGATTGGGAATCAGCCACCGGTAGCTGAAACGGACACGGTTCGCCTGAAGGAAGATAGTCTGGGCAAGGAAATAGACCTGCTGGCCAATGATAGTGATCCGGACGAAGATAAGATTACACTGACCTCGGTAGGCAACCCCCAGAATGGAACGGTTGAACAGAGCGATGGTGGAGTGGTCGTTTATACCCCCAACGAAAACTACTTTAGCCAGCCTGATGCCCCGGATACCTTTACTTACGAAATTAGTGATGACCAGGGAAATAGTAGTCAGGGGACAGTAGAGGTGTTTGTTGAACCGGTCAACGACCTGCCAACAGCCGAAAACCAGCAGCTCAAAGGCAAGGAAGACGAGACAATCGAGATTACTTTGGTGGGTGAGGATTTGGATGGAGATGAATTGACCTATCAGATTGTTGACCCACCCTTTAAGGGAGAGCTGTCGGGCCAGGGAGCTAACTTGATCTATACGCCGGAGCAAGACTACTTCGGTCCGGATCAGTTTACCTTTAAGGTAGACGACGGTACGGAAGAGAGTCAGACAGCCGAGGTTCAGATTGAACTGGAATCGGTCTTCGACCCGCCGGTGTTTGCCACTTCAGCGGAGGCATTGAGCGGGGAATATAACACCGGTGAGCCCATAAACTTGATAGTGACAGTGGAGAACCCGGAAGAGACCAAACTGGTCTACCAGCTAACGGGTCTACCGGAGGAAGCGGAGGCTAAACTTAGAACCGCTAAGGAAGGTGCCCGTTTTTCCTGGTTGCCCACATCGGAGTTTGCCGGACAATATAGCGCAACTATCGCTGCTATTTCGGGAGACAACCCACCGGTGAATTTAACTTTTGAACTGGTGATCATCCAGGTTAACCGCCGTCCAATGATTCAAGATTTAGCTCCCCAACTGGTGGGCGTGGGTGAATCGGTGTTGGTGACAGTTACGGCTGAGGATCCGGACCAAGATGACCAAATTGAGTTTACAGTTGAACGTCTGAGTGAAAAGGGGAGTCTGCCCACTTTAGGTCCGGTGAAATTATCCTTGGGGATTAGTTCTGATGCAGAAAGTGGTACGCTAGCAACCACAACTCTGGAATGGACACCTGACGAAACTGATCAGGGAAAACTGGTTGAATTCAGAATCCAAGCCACCGATGCGCAGGGTGCCAAATCACAAACGAATTTATCAATCGGGGTGGGAGACGTTAATACCCCTCCCCAATTAGAGGTTGAAACTGGGGACCGTTACAACGTGCTGGAAACGCCGGCGGAAGGGGTAACAGAAGGCCTGCTGATTACATTTTCGGCGACTGACTTACAGAAAGATGACGTGCTCAAATTGAGCGTTTTAGGCTTGCCCAAGGGGGCGGTTTTCACCACTGACCTGGATGCCGCTACCGGAAAAGCTAGTGGGAAAATCACCTGGTTACCGGACCTGAAGGCAGGAGATGGACCGAAAGGATTCCAGATTTATACACTGCAGTTAGTCGTTGAAGAGGTCCGGTCGGATGAAAAAGAGCCGTTGCAAGTGAAGAAATCGGTTCGAATTCGAGTGAAAAACCTGAATTCGCTGCCGCAATTATCTGAAATCGACGATCTGGAAGTCGAGGAAGGTGAAACCGTTACCCTCGCCTTCAGCGCCACCGATGCTGATGAGGATGCGATCAGTTTTGAGGCTAAAGGCCTGCCTTTGGGGGCAACGATTGTGGATAACGGTGATGGATCAGCTGAGTTGGAGTGGGAAGTACCTTTTGGGTCCGGTACCAGTCGGCCGGTAACCGTTGGGATTTTGGCTCAGGATGCGGATGGCCAGCTCAAAAACGGAGTCAATATCCAAACCTTCCAAATTACGGTTCTGAGTGTCAATCGGCCGCCCGAACAGGTAGGGCAATTGCCGACACCGAGGGTAGAGGAAGGGGAATTGGTAGAGTTCCCGATTGAGTTCAGGGATCCGGATGCGAAAATCAATCCATTGGAAACGGTCCAACTAAGCCTTCAATCACCGGTCGAAGGTGCAGAACTGATTATGGGTGAGGAAGGTAAAGCTATTTTCAGATGGCAAACGGACGAGAACACGGGTCGAGGTGAGGGCTACCAGTTTGAGATTGTAGCCACTGATGCGGCCGAAGCCGAGGCGAAGGCATCCGTGATGGTGATTGTGGACAATGTGAACCAACCACCGGAGTTTGGTGATGTTCAGATACCGGAGGTACTGGAAGGGGAAACGATTGTAGTGCCACTTCTGGCCAGTGATCCAGACAACCCTGAAGAACCACTGGTATTCAAGGTGAGCGGGGACTTACCTGTGGGTCTGGCTATCATTGCAGGCTATGATCTACTGATACAGCCTAAACTGAGACAGGCAGGTGAATATAACCTGAAACTGACGGTACTGGACAGCGAAGGAGCCAAGGCTAAAACCAGAGCCCAATTAACTGTTGCCGCGCAGAATTTGCCACCTGCAATCGAACCTTTACAGCCTATATACAACGGTGTGGCCGGCGATCCATTCCCGATTACCTTCAGCTTGCTATTCAGTGATCCAAATGATGATTCTCTGGACGTATCTGTTGAGGGGAATCTACCTACTGGCTATCAGCTTGACCCGGAAAACGGAAATTTTTCTTGGCAACCGACGGCGGACCAGTTTGGTGAATACCAGGTTGTCTTTACGGTACGCGAAGTAGGAACGGAAGATGCCTATGAGGCTACCGCTAGTACACAGGTTGCGGTTTTGAACCCCGAAGGGCCAATCCTTAGAAACCTGGAAATCAGTGGTACAGGTGGTTATGTCACGCTGAGCGTCGAACTCGAGGTCAAAGGGGATAGCGTAGCCAATGTGGCCTTTAAGATGGGTGAGGAGACGCTCTACCAGGAATCGCAGGTCTCTCCAGGCCAATTCTCTTATCAATGGGATACCAGTGACCTGGGCCTAGGTCAAGAGACCCTATACAAGATTACGGCCGAAGCTAAGATCGGTGAAAATGCCAACCAGATTTCTATTGGACCAGTCACTATTGACAACAGTGGCCCGGAGATCAATTTCACCGCTGGTACGGTTGAGGCTGGCACCGGAGAGCTTTTAGGTGTAGAGGTAGAAGTCACCGATAATGGCGAAATCGAGACGGTGGCTTTCGTCTTTGGGACTCAATTGATCGAAGCCAACGAATCATCTGGAGGCAACTACAGGGCCAGCTTTGTGGTACCAACAGATCCCAAAGCGGACCTGCAGGCAGCCGGCGTCGATTTTACCGAAGTTGATGGAACCATTGAGTTCCCATATTTTATCCAGGCTACTGACTTGGGGGGAAATACGACCTTCTATCCGGAAGGGGCTACACTGATTGCCCGTTTATTGGATAAAACCTTACCGGTGGCAAAAATTGACCCAGATAAGGTAATCGTAAAACAGGGCGACACGATCCGGTTAAGTGGTGGTCAATCGACAGACAATAGTGGTGCAATCAGTGAGTATCACTGGGATTTGGATGATAGCGACGGAGTGGATTTTGAAGCTAGCCCGCACAACACGAAACGCCTCGAGTTCACTGCTGATAGATCTTCGATCCTAACGTTGCAGGTCCGAGATGCGGCAGGAAATGAATCGACAGCTAAAGCAGAAATTGAGGTGATCGACAAGACGCCACCGGAGCCGCCCATTTTTAGTCGAGTTGAATTTGAAGGTCGGCAGGTCGAGGTCGAAGGTCAGGCCGAAGCTGGGTCAACGTTGATTCTCGGGTTTTCACCTGAAACTTTTGGAACAGCGAAAGAGTGGGAGACCGAAGTAGATGAGAGTGGTCATTTTTCGCTAGCCGGTTCTATTGATGAAGAAGGGTTGTATCGTCTGAAGGCAACAGCTATTGACCCGGCCGAAAATATTAGTCGACCGGTTACAGCCCCCAAGGATGTGCTAATCGACCTGACGCCGCCTGAACTGTTAATCAGCTTAGGTCAAGCCGACGAGCTTAATGAGACCAATAATGTTCGACCGCCGATTGCAGTTGAGGTTGCGGATGTTGGTGGATTAGGTCAAACCCAACTATCACTTTTTGAAGGATCAACGGCAGTCTCAATTGAAGGGGGTAGCAAACGGGATGGGCAAGACCAGAAAAATCTTCTTTTGACGGTCACTCCACTTCGCGAGTTAATCGATGGTGTAACCTATACCGTTCAGGTATTATCTGAGGATGTTGTTGGCAATCAAACTGAACTCAGTTATCAGTTTAAGATCAATTTAGCGCTTGCCGACACCAGTCCTCCTCAAATTCGTATTCTTTCTCCGAGAACAGAAGGAATGCTGATAGGCTATCGTCGACCACGTATAAAAGCTTCCATCCAGGATTTAGGTGGATTTGACCTATCAGCTAACCCGGTTTTGGTAAACCTTTCCAGCCTTGACCAGGAAATTGACTTGAGGGGAGTATCTCTAAAAGGCGATAGAAACGAAATCCAGTTGACAGCCTTTCCTGCTCAAGACCTGCAACCGGCGGAATATATCTTATCGATCCAAGCCGTAGACCAAAATAGCAATAGTCAATCGGCTGACCGGACTTTCATCGTTATCGGCCCACCGACAGGAATACCCGCCGATGGGAATCCAAACCGGGCCCAAAGTGATACCGAAGATAAGTGGTTGTCGGCCGCTTCAACAGTGATTGCTGGAGATTTAGATATTGGTCTGTTCCCCGGTGGCGGATCGGTGGAGGTTTACCGCAATGACCAACTCCAGGTGGAGTCAGCCATCGACGTCGATACGGGTCGTTTTATGGTTGAGCTCCCCTTGCTGGAAGGCGAAAACCGGGTCAGTATTTTGCCGGTCAATGCCGTCGGTTTAAAAGGTCAATTGACACCGACGAGTACTTTTGTGGTCGATAGCCAGAAGCCTATTATCGAATCGTTGCAACCGGCTAATGGTGCTGTCTTACCCATCTTCAATGGGCTAAGAGCTGTGGTCAAGGATTCAACCATCGTCTCACCGATGGCTAGCGGCATTGATCCAGACAGCATCCGTTTGACTATTGATGGACAACCGGCAACCGATTTTAGCTACGATCCTACCTCCGGTCTGTTAACATATCAGCCTTCAGCCAGTCAGACCGAGGTACGGGAATATACCGTCTCGCTAAAGGTCTCAGATCAGTTGGGAAATAGCAGCCAAACTGAAGCTAAATTCCAGGTTGATCCAGACGAAGATGACGAGATCGCACCAACAATTGCCGGTCTTTCTCCTCGCTCAGGTCAGACGGTCAATGGCCAGCAACTGGCCAGTTTGGAAATCAGGGCTAACGTTTACGATGTGGGTAGCGGACTGGCTAAGGTTCAAGTGAGATTAGACGGTCGAGTGATCGATCCCTCACCAACGGAAGAAGCAGAAGGCCCTGCGGCCAGTCAAGATGCGATTGTTATTAGGCCGGGGCAATTGGCTGAGGGGCCGCACCTGCTAACCGTCTATGCTCAGGATAAATCTGGCAATGAGAAGATGGTTAATTCCAACTTCGTGGTAGATACGGAGGTTGCCACTCCGTCTATCCAGCCGCTGCCTCCTTTCGTCAACCAGACCAGCATATCCGTCAATGGACAAGGTGAAATTGGAGCCAAGATCAATCTGTTTGTTAATGGCCAGCCCACCCAATCGGTTGTTACGGATCAGAAAGGTAATTTCGACCTCGATGCTGTTGGCTTGAGTGAAAGTGATAATGAGATCTACTTGGTGGCCGTTGATGCTTCTGGCAACCAAAGTCAGCGCTCGACGACCGCTACGGTATCAGTGGATTTGCAGCCACCGACGGTGGGCAACCCAGCCCCCAGCGATGGACAGAGAACCCAGTCGCAGATGCTGCAGATGAGCGTGGAGTTATCGGATAATCCGGGCGGAAGCGGCATTGATCCCGACAATCTCCAATTTATTTTGGATGGCAACCAACCCGTATGGGAGTTTGTCTACGACGCAGCGGCCGGGCAACTGAGTTATGTGCCGGCTGAAAATTCAGCTGAGGTTTTAGCCCTGGCGGAGGGCTTGCACACCTTCCGCGTGGTGGCCGGTGACCTGGCCGGCAATCAGACCATCTTTGACTCGGGCCAGTTTTTTATCGATGTCACCCCGCCTGAAATTAGCCAAATCCTGCCGACCGAAGGGGATACCCTGACCTCACCCGCGGTCAGAATTCAGGCTTTAATTGAAGGTGAGGATATCGATCCCGATCAAATTTCAGTAGAATTAAAGGAGCTGGAATCGGACAGCCCGATTGAGTTGAAGCCGGACTTCGACCCCATTTCGGGTAAATTATCGGCTCAGGTTGAGACCGACCTGCCCGGTGGCAACTATCTGGCCACCATTTCGATAGCGGATGTGGCCGGAAACCTGAGCCGGCAGCAGGTGAACTTTAAGCTGGATCTGGCGGCTACCGACAGCCAACCTCCGATGATACGTCCTCAGTTTCCGTTGCCGGGTCAAGAGGTTAGTACGGTCAGTATGATGGCCATCAAGTTCCAGGTCTTGGATGCCGATAGCGAAATCAACTTTGAGGAGATGGTGGTTGAAATTAATGGGGTAATTTACGACAATCTGTTTAAAGCCGCCGCATCGGTTGGAGGAAATGCCAACCGATACAATCGCGATAGCGGCGAGGTGATTCTCTTCGGCCGTCTGCAACTGGAATTAGGAGGTTTAGAAGATCCGCTGGAACTGGGCGGTTTAGAGGATCCACTAGAATTAGGCGGACTGGAAGATCCGTTAGAACTGGGAGTCCTGGATCGTCCCCTGGATCTATCGCTGGGAACTAACTTGATCAGTATCTCCGTTAGCGACGTTTTCGAGAATCTGACCCCCTTTGAGTTCAGTTTTGATGTCTCACTCACACCCGCTGCCGTTCCAACCTATGACATCTCACCCCCCAAACCGCCGGTTCTCAGCGACTTGCGCCTGAGCAACATTTATCAGCAAGAGGCTAAAGTCACCGCTGGGCAATCCTTTACCTTTAACTTCGATGCCAGAGAGAGTGTAGTAGCCGCATTTATAGACTTGTCTCCGGTGGACGACAGCGCAACCGAGACCAGTTGGGAAATAGAACCGGCCGCCCCGAGCCCTGATCCCGACCCGGATTTAGAGCTTTTGCAGCCCTCCCTCGATCTGGAGGCGCTCCGATCGTTGTTCGACCAACTGGTAGAAGAGGATGAGGCTGGTGAAACGATTAATCCCTCCAATCTGCTAAGGATTCCCCTCTACCGCTCTGTCATCACGCCCAACGATGTGCGTTATGGCTCCAATCGATACCAGACTACAGGCCTGGTGAGTTCAGAAACCAAAATTAAGGGCGGAGAAAAGGTCCTACCCCTGGTCGTCATCAGCCAGGATCTCTCCGCGACGATAGCCCTGTTGGAACTCGATTTCGAGGAGATTCAAGTTGAGTTTAGCAACCCGGCCACGGATCAACAGAGACGATCCAGCCGACGCCGCAGCC
>JASMLX010000171.1 GCA_030748495.1 Candidatus Poribacteria bacterium
ATAGATAACTCGTGTAGGGGGTAATCAGGCGGTTATCAGCACCAGTTGGTACCCTTTTTCCTCTCTCTACTTGTCTCTTTCTTCTCCCATCACACAGAAAAACACCTACCACCAACCCAGACCAACCACTCTTTTGTCGACAGTGGTTGGCAAAGGCACTGACTGAGGCTAGTTTCACTTGACAACCATCCAATTGTGTCATAGAATGCATTTCCACATTTCCACATTTCCACATTTCGCCTTAAGTTTAAGCTTTTACTGAGAAAGAATACTTATTAAAATGCTTAGTGATCTACAAATAGCTACCTTGGAGGGCGAAGGATACCTGATCATCGACAATCTGTTTTCGGCCGATGACTTGTGGCCCGTAAAAGAAGAGTTCAATCTGCTGGTAGAGTATCAAGCACAGGCGCTATAACAGGCCGGTCGGCTTAGTGACTTGTATCAGGACCTACCTTTTGAGCGTCGCCTAGCCGAAATTGCGGCTCAGGTGCCTGAAGTCGTTTCTGCCCTCTTTTCAGAGGGCCGGTTTCACAAAGGGGAATCATTGTTTCAGTTCATGAAACATCCCAAAATCTTAGATCGAGTGGAACCTCTGGTAGGAAGCGAAATCCTTTGTCATCCATCATATAATATCCATCCTCGTCTGCCGGGTGGATACACCAGTCCGCACCAAGATGCTGGATACTATTTGCCGGATGGAGATCAAACTTTAATTGTGGCCGGTCTAATACCATTGGTTGATACAACGGTTGATACAACGGTTGATAATGGATGTCTCTGGGTAGCCCCAGGTCGGCATCGAGAAGGGGTGTTTCGTCATGTCTGGGCTGAGGATGGACTAAATCTGTTGGTGGAGGATATCCCGATGTCAGAAAGGATTCCGGTTCCAACTCCGGCGGGTAGCCTGGTCATGTTCGGCAGTATGTTGCCCCACGGCTCACTGGTCAATAAAACAGAGACGATTCGTTGGAGTGGAGTATGGATCTACGCTATCAAGCCATCGGTGCAGCGACAGGCCGTTGGTATGTGCCTGGATTTGTGGCCCGAAGCCGATCAAATCCAGCCTCGGAAACAACCACTAGCCAAAGTTGGGCCAAGGCAGTGTCAGCAGTGAAGCAACAGGCAGATAAGTTCCCTGAATGGCCACGAAATCGGTGGCCACGGACTTGAGGAGTATATGGTGGGCGTAGGGGGTAATCAGGCGGGTATCAACACCTGTTGGTACCCTAATTTCAGGTGATACTTACTTGATAATGGAATTATGCGGCCACCATAGAAATGGTGGTATCGAAGTCGTCTATTTTCGGGTTGGGTGCGAGTAGATGCTAGCATAGGCCGTCGCAGCCGAACCTTCCGGCCGTCACCAGAGGGCGAAATCGGGACCGCTTCCTCTAAACCAAAGGCTTCCGCAATTTGGCTCTTAGTGACCCAATAGTATTGGTCATCATCTCCATTGGTTTTGACTATCCACTTGGGTTGGTCGCCTGCTGGTTCGACACCATCTTGAAATGGTGTTAACTCCACAGGAAGATCTGCTACTCGGAGCAGCAAACGCTGGAACTCCAAGGCCAGCAGTTCATCTTCTAGCTGGCTAACCGTCCAAGCAGAGGAGAAATCTAATGCCACGGCCCCAATTTGACCCTCAATCTCTCTGATAGCCTCTTGCAATCCGGCCATCTCAGGCGATTCAACCACAGGAGGAGAAACAACCGAGAGATCAGTTTTCGTTTCCTCTGCTGGTTCAATTGTTTGAACCAGGTTCGGGTTAACTAATGCCATGCGTTCCAGAGTATTAATCATTAATTTTTTACTCCTGAACACAAGTGAACAGAAGGTGAACAGCTTAGGAACAGTTTTTAAAGTAGCGCAAATCCTTACACTGCCTACATTTTAGGGCTAGATGAACAGAGACTTTTTTTGGCTATACCTTTACCCTTTTCCTAGCCGAGTTGATAACAAACTATTAAAAAAACATGTTGGGTATATCATTTTTTCCTGTTCATTCTGTTCACTAGTGGTAAAAAACCAGTCATATCAAGGGGTCAAGCCACCAAAAAAGTGTTCCTAAGCTGTTCATCTGCACACTTTTTCTGTTCCTCAACACCAAAATCCGCTCAGATCCAATCCTGTGTCCTCGGCCTGTGGCCGATCTATTAGCACCGCCCGTTTACGTTTGCGTCTACCAGCTCAGAGAAATTGACCAATTTATTGGTCTCCACTACATATCCCTCTCGTTCCCGGTTCTCCCGCAGTTGCTTTTGGTAAGCGCTACGATCAAGCAACTCGCTCATCAACTGTGTTTCTCGATGAAAACGACGGTACTCGGCCAAACAGACGTCCAGACGGATGGCCACCCGCTCCTGCTCCTGATGGGTTAAATAGTGGATGCCAGATTGTAATCGCCCCATTTCGGCCATCACGGCCAAGTTTTCCACTAAATAGTCGACAGCCAAACGGGTTAGGCCCTACGGATGGCCAACCGCATCCTTAACTGTGCTACTAAGGCCGATTCCATGACCGTTTCTCTGACTGCGGGGGTGACCTAGTTGTCAGTCTGGGGCGGAGCTGTAGAGCGATTCCCGCTTGGTAGCAGCAGTACAGAGTAGAACGAACCACCCCAGATTGTTCACACACCACCGTGGTAGAAACTTCCTGTTTCTTCAGTGAAAGCAGGTACTACTCAGACGGTTTACTATTGAACTGTTTTGACCGCTCAAATATCATCCAGCTGGTTATTGGACGGTGGAATGGCCAATTTGGCCCCGATGGTTAGCAGGGGCGAAAAACCTGGCTAGGAGGATGCTATTGGCCAGCAGGTTAAATATCCCAAAAACAGGGTAGTATTTCCGGCCATTGTTTGAAAATTCTACTGGTATTTCTGTGGAGGCAGCCAAAATTGGCCCCTATTTCCTCTAGATGATCTGCTATGGCCGGGCGAATCTAGGAGGAAGGCTAGCGGCTGGGGGCAATAGTGGTCTTCAGTGGTGTAGTGTCAAGCAACATGTTGGGCCGATTAATTCCTGATTCCGGCCCTAACAATCATTATCATGGCGGTCATGGCTTCCGATTCCATTGAATGGACATTTATCCTCGGCTCAGTCAGGTGGAAAGGACCAAGAGGGTCAAAATGAACCGGGCGGGCGGGAAAAAGCCGGCTGAAGCCAAGATTAGGCCACTTTTGGGCCTGTGCCAGCTAGAAATTAAGGGTTCAAATATTGGTTCCGCTAATAACTACCTGATAACAGCCAGGTGAATTTATATGAATTTGTATTGATTTGTTGAGGAGTTTTCTGTTCTGACCAACCAATAATCGTGATCCAAAGGCTGATTCAGGCCGTTATTAGCGGAACCAATACCGCCTGCGGCCCGGGCCTGGGCTGACAGCCGACCCGTCTCTCCCTTTCAATCTAGCGGCTGAATGATTCTATTATTTGCCATTATGACCTCTCTCCTCGGCCTCAAAATTGCCCACTAGAGGGCCGGTTATCTCAGCCGGTGTTTTTCTGGGCCTGAAAACAGAACCGCCCTCTGGCTTTGACACAACAGGGCCGGCTTCCAACATGAAAGGATGTCGCGTTTCAGAAAGTCTACTCACTGAGACTTGGGCCTTGATGTATCTTATTTCATGTTTTATCATAGGATTATCAAATCATCTAAGACCATATAAAACATACTTGAGGAGGATAAGATGGCACCACTGGTGGGTTATGCACTAGTCAGTTCAGTGGGGCAAAGCCGGAGGTCCAGTACGACAAACTGAAACACTGTGACAAAGTGTTTCAGGAACAGAAAAGTGGAACTTCAAGTCAACGTCCCAGATTAAAGGCTGGCCTGGAATATGTCGGGCAGGGCGATACCCTGGTGGCGACCAGGCTAGATCGTCTGGCCCGTTCCACCTTGCATCTGTGCCAAATAGTCGATAAACTCCAAGACCAGCAGGTCGACCTGCTGGTTATTGATCAGAATATAGATACCAGTGATGCCACAGGTCGTTTGCTGTTCCATATGTTGTCGACTATTTCTCAGTTCGAGACCGAATTGCGTTCCGCGCGTCAGATGGACGGGATAGCTAAGGCCAAGGAGCGTGGGGTGCGTTTCGGTCAGCAGAAGCGCTTGACAGAACTGCAGGTGGCCGCGCTACAGGCCAGACGGAAGGACGGAGAACGGATCAGGGAGTTGATGACAGGCTATGGGCTTTCAAAGGCCACCGTCTGTCGCCACCTAAATCAGGAGATCAACTCAGGCACATAGTAACAACCAAATATAGAAAGTGAGAAACCAAATAGTGGAACCAGATGTAGAACGGAACAGTGGGGGCTTGCCGCTTCGGGAACTAGGCCGGACCGGTTTAAAGGTGTCAAATGTGGGCTTTGGTGGTGGTCACTTTATTGGCCAGGACCTCGATGAAGCTGGATCTATTCGCCTGCTACAGCAGGCCATTGAGCAAGGCATGACCTTCATGGATACGGCTTGGGAGTATGGGCAGGGCGAATCCGAACGCCGAATGGGATTAGGGTTACAGGGTCGTCGTGACCAGGTGATCTTGATGACCAAAGTCTGCGGTCGTGACGCTAAAACGGCGGAGGAGCAACTGCACCAAAGCCTTAGTCGATTGAAAACGGAGGTGATTGATGTGTGGCAGTTCCACGAAATCAACTACGATAACGATGCTGAATTGATATTCCGGGCCGGAGGTGCTATTGAAACGGCATTAGCGGCCAGACAAGCGGGGAAGATCCGCTATATCGGTTTTACCGGGCATAAGAGCCCGCATATTTTGCAGATGATGCTAGATCAGGACTTCGACTGGGACACTTGCCAACTGCCGACCAATATCGCTGATGCTCATTACCGCAGTTTTCAGAAGGAGATACTGCCAGAGTTAAATCGCCGCCAGATCGGCGTAATCGGGATGAAAAGTCTGGGAGGGCGGGGGCAATTGGTCACCGAGCTGGGCTTGAGTGCGGCTCAATGCCGCCGGTATGCTTTGACGTTGTCCATCAGCACTCTCTCCTGTGGCATTGATTCTATGGTAGGACTGCAACAAGATCTAGAAATCGGTCGTAATTTTCAACCGATGACCGAATCTGAGATGAGGGAATTGGAAAGCCGGGTCTACGAGGAGTCGGGCGATGGACGGCACGAGTGGTTCAAGAGTACTCAATACTACGATTCCCAATACCATCGAGACCAACACGGATTTCCACCATTGGATTGACGCACAACAGTCGCTATTATCAGAGGTGTAAAGAGTAAATCCGGAAGAATATCACCAGAGGCTGTTGAAATATACTCGTAAGGAGAATGGGTATTTGTGAAGGATTTAGCGCCAGATAAAATTGTAGTTGGTGGCGAGAATAAAGATCTGATTATCCCTTCTAAACCAGAAGAAATTGAAGCTAATATAGGGAGATGACGAGAATCCAGCAGAAGGCACCAGTAGCTTTTCGGACGAGAGTTAGAAAAGGACATTTTCAAAGGGAACGATTTTTGAAGGGTATGATGATGGGTATGTACGGTTGGCCCTGTTAGGTAGGCAGTTTCGGGATCAACGTCTGTGGGTTCATACGACATCGGAACAACGTTTGGGAGTGGTGTCGGGATTGAATTAGTTAGCCTCTGAACCAAACGTGCGATCCAGCGTAGTTGCGGATTGGCCACCAGAATAGACTTTTGGCGTTGCAAAGACGATGGTCCTTTAATCTTGGCTAATTACATCTGCACCGTTGGGTAGCAGATCACCGCTAGCACTTGTAGTTGTTGGTTCTAATCAAGTGTGGACTGGAGCGTTCTATCTGTTTTGTTGGCAATTATCGGCGTTTGCCGATCGAGAACTCGACCGACACTATCAAAGGAGAAATATAGTAATATTAGTGAGGTCAAACCCGACCGCTAGTTGAACTCTCCACTGAAAAGACCTCGGTTGGTTGCCCTGGATAGACGAGAAGAGAGTACAGTCTATAAGTGCCGGTCAATCGATCATAATTTTCTGATTGTCTTTTGCACTGTCATAAAGTGCATCGAGGATTTTCATGAAGGTATAAGCATCTGCTGCGTTCATCTCCGGCTCGACCTCGCCGGCCACGGCCATGGCGAAGTGCTCGATTTCGTAGTAGAAGGCGGGCATCGTTTCCGGCGGCTGAGTATGCGTAACATCCAACGGCCCACTAGCCTCCTCAAAAGAGATGTTTCCCTTTCCGTCGTTGCGTGCGATCTTTCCGTTCGAGATGGCACCTTCGCTTCCATAGAGCTCCATGACCGTCTTGGATTCGGAATGGAGCCAGCGAGAGCAGTCGATCTGAATTATCTTTCCACCTTTTAGCCCAACCATGCCGGAAAAGTAATCTTCAGCTGGACCTTCAGGTCCGTCATAGAGTGGGTAGACTGCGTGCTGACCCGCGAATGCCCACTCAGGTTTGGGACAACCCATCCAGAACCAGGCCAGGTCCAGTTCGTGTGAGTAGTGCTGGCCAAGAACGCCGCCCTTTTGTCCATAGACTTGCAACCACTTGGTGATCCCTGCCGGTTCAGGGCGACTATGATACTTACCAAAAATCCGGGCGTGGTAAGCCTCACCGATAGCTCCTGCCGCTACCATCGCACTCAGTTGTCTGTTGTGCGGATAGTGACGCATGAAGTAGCAAAACTGTAGGGTTTTTCCTGTCAACTTCGCCTTATGCTCAAATTCGAGGATTTGACCTGCCCGGACAGCGTGAGGTTTTTGTACCTGTACATGCTTCCCTGCTTCAAACGAATCCAATACCATCTGATAGCGCATCGGCGGATTCACCGCCAGGTAGACCGCATCGATCTCCGAATCGTTCAGGAGTTGTCGGTAGTCCTCGTAGCCACGGGACACGCCGTAACTCTCTATGGTGGTAGAACGCAAGGCTTCTATTGGTTCAGCAATGGCAACGACGGTTGTTCGCGGCACAGTCTGGCCAGCTTCCACCGCTTGTTGGCCAGCCCATCCACAACCGACGATTCCAAGTCTCAGTGGTGCATTACTCATTTGTCAGTCCTTTCTGTCTGTCTGATAGGTTCACATCCACAGGTGTCCGGCCACTCAAAGGCCAGACCCACAAAATTGATCTCAAAGTCGAGGTTGAAATAGCTTCATCTGATGATGAAGCGCACCAACTAGAAGTTGGTTATCCAGCGGATCAAGAGAAAGCTTACGTTAGCAACACGATCCGACCACACACCTCACCATACCGTAGGGCAGCTAATGCCTCGTTGGCTTCTTTCATGGGAAACGTCTGGGTTACAATCGATTCCGCTTTATCACTAGCCATAAAGGAAACTGCGTTGATCAGATCCTGTTTGCGCCCGGCTCTAGTACCGATCAATTCCAGCTCATTCTGAGCCAGGTATTTTCCTTCTAAGGCATAGTAATCGGGCGTATATCCAACCAGAAGCAGGCGACCACCATGGCGTAAAGCGTTGATCCCATCCCCTATTGTCGCACTTTGACCGACAATATCAATCACGCAATCGACACCAAAACCATTGGTTAATTCGCGGACAGTTGCGGGAATATCAACCCGGCTTGGATTGAGCGTTTCATCTGCCCCCATTTCACGTGCCCAGGCCTCTTTCTCCGCAGAGACTTCAACCGCGAATACGCATGCACCAGCGGCCTTGGCAACCTGGACTGCAACTGAGCCGACACCACCGATACCAATGATCAGTACTGTTTCGCCTACCTTGAGTCGTGAACGGTCGACGGCGTGAAAGGCAGTCAAACCGGCATCGCAACAGATAGCGGCATCGGTCCAAGTAACACCGGGTGAGATTCGTACAAGCTGACGTTCGGGTACTACTACATATTCTGCGTACCCTCCATTTTTGCCTTTCACTCCCAATATGCTACCCATGTTTACGCAGAGTTGCTCGTGAGCGGTTAGGCAAGGAAGACATTCACCACAGGTAGTAAAATTATAGGCAATGACCCATTCGCCAAGCTTGAAATCAATTACATGGTCGCCCACTTCAGCTATCACGCCAGCGATCTCATGTCCCATAATGAAGGGTAAATCGGGGGCGTAGCCGAAACCGCTCAGCAATTTCAAGTCCGTGCCATCAATACCACAGGCCATCACCTGGATCAGCACCTCTGTAGGACCAGGCGTTGGCCTGTCAGTTTCTTGCCAGAGTAGAGGCTGATTGAATTCATAGAGGATAGATGCTTTCATGTTATCGCAAAACTAATCGGTAAGATATTAAGATAAGAGGTCATAAGATCCCTGATGAAACCTCGATAAGGAGATGATCTCATTAGAATCTGTTTGGTAGAAGAAAGAGTCAAGAAAGATGATATGTTTAGCTTTAGCTGGAATCGGAAAATCTGTTGAGTTGAGTTGACCAGTAATATGATATCATTTTGATTACCTTCGTCAACTTTGCTTTTCCGGTAGCTTTTTGTTTTTGTCTGTATTATTTCGACTAGCTTCACGAACTTAAAGAATGATAGATGTAGGACTACGCTTACTATTTTGTGCTAGGAGACGGCCGTGTTGAGCAACAAATAGTTATCTCAAAATCGGGATCAATTTCACCGAATCTCAACCTTTCAAGTGCTTCCAAAATATTGCCTTATCTATCTTTAAGTCAATATTCTCAGATATTGTCAGGACTTTCGGAATGAGAGGTCAGGCTTTGTCGTTATCTCTTATTTTTTAATGGGGGAAAGGCTGAACAATCGTGTGCATTCCTTGTTGATTACCACCAAACAACAGGGTGCCAACCCATATTATAGACGGTTATTTTAAAGACCGCGTTGATGATACTCCAAATGCAGCCCATGGAGTAGTCTCCTAGTATCAAGCCGGCAAAAAACGGAGTTGCACTACGGTAGGCCCTTAATCCCCCAAACTTGAGGATGGCAAACTTAATTAGCCAACTAATAAGAACAAGCACCCAAATATATACCATTTCTGCTGGACTAACCCCCAGAACATAACCGACTGGGTAAAGCGGCCACCAGAGGAAGCGCGTTTTAATGACTAGTAGGAGTGTTGTAATGGCAAAACCGAGTACCATGAAGCCAACAACTGAATAATCAGTCGTGGTTGGAGATGTTAACCACAATTGAAGCCGATAGGCAAAGCTCTCCCTTCCCATTCCGCTAATCTCCGATTGGACAGCAGCGCCATATTGGTATGACAGATTGAGGTATATCAGAAAAGTCAATGGAATACCGACCACTAAGGCGATAATCAAGGCATTTAGCACCTGTCGATTACCGATACGGGACTGTTCTCCGATTCGGAATGCTTCGAGTTGATTCGGCATTGGATGTCCCGCTTGATCCCGAGTTAGTCCATAAAAAAAGAGAGAATGGTCAAGTTTCGCGGACCTAACGCTCGGCTACCCATTGTGGTCACCATTGTCCGAGAAGGATCCAAAAAAAGAATTTCATGTACCGGCAGTCCAAGGCCACTTCTGATCTTGGTTATACCGATAGCACTACAACCGTATATTCCCAGAAAAATCAGGATAACCCACATAGAAAGACCCGCCTTATGTGCAAATAGGGAAAAAAATAGCAGGCAGCCGGCGATTCCCAAAAAGGAAAATCGATACGCCACGTTTTCCCTGGAGCTATCTATTTGATGTGCTCCAGCCTGTTGAATCACGCTTGTAAGGTGCTTTCGCCCGATCCACAATGCCAAAATACCCAATCCAGGCACCCTGTGCCTGCTCATCGAAGTGGAAGTGTCGCTGACCCGTCACGGCGCCTATCGAAAGTTGGGCAGCTTTTTTTTTAAATAGAAGAACCAAGCGGAAAAAGCCAAATCCAACGGCATAAAGAACGAGAGCCCCATAACGAATGGCTGGAAAGAGATTCGGATAGAACCCATGCAGCTCCAAGGTTTATCGTGAAAGACAATCGTTTCCCATCCCACAGGGACAGCCGGTAGCCAAGGGTTGAAGACCTTCAAGCCGTTCAAAAGCCCGACGCCTGCCGCGATTCCGAACCCCGCCCACATCAACCTATTTCTTAGCAAAACAGAAGGAGATTGGCTCATTGTCAGTGGTAACCAGGTGATAGGGTAAGCGAGTCGCTCACGATCAGTAAATTGTTTTCTTATTACGGTGTTAATGCAGATGAGAAGAAAACACAAAACAAATAAAAAAGCCGACCAGTAGATCAAAGGTCCAAGCCACGACTTGACATACAGCGGAATGAAAAAAGATGAATCACCTAGAAAAAAGTCGTGTAAGACATTTTCATCTCTTACGGTGAACCATTCAGGAATCAACCTCCAGAACATATTCCGCCAGTCGTTCTCCGGCGTGGCAAACCAAAAAGGGTGGGCAATAGGTCCTAGAAAACGGGTCATTCGATGTCCGGATATAGTCGACACCATCACAATCATAATATAGATGACCGAAAGGTCGGATTCTCGGAGCGCGGATTTCGGCCGTAGTTTCTGCAAAAGAAAATTTAAGAGAATCAGCACAAAGAGGGTAAAAATCGCATTACTGAACAGCGACATATAGGTGTGATTTAACCCTTTTAGGTAGTCGTTGACCGAAATCCAGTAAGAATTTACGATTGCCAGAATAAGTCCGATGGTCAATGCTTGAAAGGAAATGCCACTTTGTTTGGATTGGGACTCAAAGCAATGGGTCTTGTTATTTTCGGCTCTTTTCGGCGACCACATCCTGGATTACTTAACGAGGCCTCCTATTTGTTGTACCAAAGATTTAGACATTTTACCTAGTTGAAAGAACCTTCGGACGATGGCACCGCATCCGGTAAATTTTTACCAGAATTCAAATGGTTTGAATTCTGGTAATTAACGCCAATCTGACGTAGGGGTGCTGACTACAACAGGGCTATTAAGGGGAACAGGATCCTAGGATAATGCATAACTTCTGGTTCAGCTAACTCTCAACCAGAAGTTGGTTGGATCTGGATGAGGCCACTTTTCTATATGCAGTTTCTTATGTGTGTTTGTGAATGCCGCAGGGCAGATACGCAAACCGCATACGGATGTTTGATCTGCATCCCTACCTTAACACTCGCCATCTCCATTCAGGCGCCATTGTGTAGATGAACTGGATCTGATCACCAGGTTCCAGTATCAGGCACTGCCCGGTAAAAAGCCCGCCACAAATAGTTTGCGTATTTCCGTTGGCATCTGTTAGCCTCCAACTAGAAACGTTGCCTGATGTGAGAATAACCCGAATTTACATAGCTAGTGCAACATCTAGCGTGATTTTCTGATTCAAAAATAACTCAGCAGGCATCGATCCG
>JASMLX010000172.1 GCA_030748495.1 Candidatus Poribacteria bacterium
AACTTCCGAAGATTGGTTGTTGGTTGGGAAAGAGAAATTCAGATCTACCAAGCTTTCTTTCACCTTGCTTGCATCCTCATTACATTGAGGCAGTTTTGAAATGGCTTCTAGTAAATCCCATAAAAAGTCCCCCTCCTGCTGGGGGTTGATAATCGTCAAACCATCGGGCTTCTGGAAAACTGACAAGCTTCTGTTTCCAAAAGATGCAGCGGGATCTGCTGATCTTACCAAGGTGTTTGTGTGCTGAAACCCCATGTGCCATTACGAAACCGTGCCCGAGATGTCAAATCTGCCGGTCCCCCATTTGGCACAACTCTTCGGTTAAACTGGATACGGAGTTCGTTGGTTGCTTTCTTGGTTACACAATGATAGGTTCTGCTATGCAGAAAAACAGTAGTATTAGCAGTTAGAGTAAAGGCAGCCCGATTGGGTAATGATTCATAGGGATTGCCCAGTGGTAGATGTCCATCACGGTGGCTACCAGGCACAACCAACAATTGACCGTGTTCAGGAGTGTAGTTTCGGGTGAAAACTATTCGGTTCAGGATGAAAAGGTTGGGGGCACTGCTCCAAGAATCTTGGTGCAAAGCTTGTCTACAACCACCTGTAGTAACCCATGATCCAATGCCCCCCGACAGTTTATTCGTAACTGTTTGTATAATTTCGTTTTCAAATAGAACTAGTACGTCGGGCCCTGACTCGAGGTTGCCGAAGATCTTGGTCCAGATATCAAATCGTTGGCAGTACTCTTCTCCCGCTGCCCGGGGACGTCCGTCCAAATGGGGGTTAGAGGTCTGCCTGCCACACGATCCGAAGTCGACACCCAATGGTCGGGAAACATATCTTTTGCGACCACTATTCCGTCCTGTTCAAATGTATCAACAATGCGATCCAAACCTGTATTTTCCCATACCAGTGGCAACAACTGTGGTGTGTTACTCATACTTTCAGGTGTTCCTTCTTTTGTTCTAAGCAAGTCTGCTTAGAAGGACATGTTTCCTTGGTTAGAGAAATTGTGTGGTTGTTGGTTGGCAAAATCGTGTTGCCAAACACCATGGAACAAGGTTTGCCGTTGCAGCATATATATCGTTGTAAGGATCAGCAGGTAATTCTAAATACCGTTTTTACCCCCACTTCCTTGAAAGATAGGCCCCCCCAGCTGTTCGAGGAGATTTAGCAGGTCATTCTCCACGCCCAAACCAATTGATTTAACTCGCCTTTGGATTGACCGATTCACGGACGCCTTTTCGCTGTTGGTTGGAGCCAATCATTTGTTCCATACATTGGCGTTGGATTTCGGTCGCTGTGTCAGGATCGTAAAAAATTTGGGTGTCGAATATGAAATCGTATTGCCCGCCCCGGCCGTGTCCTGTCTTCAAAGCCCGTTCACGGATCTGTTCCCGCAGCCACAATTTGGGGAAAGGAAACCCGTAAGAGGGCCACATCTTTCCTCCAGCCTGACAGTAGGAGACGTCGGTAAAGTAGCGGTAGTAACCTGAGCTGCCGGGTTTGCCACGGCGCCCATGCATCAAAGCGGAATGGACGACAACCGCCGAGCCCAAAGGCAAGTCGTTTATCGTTAAAGAGCCCGGCAGATCCTCGCTGTAAAACTTGTCGCTGAAGGCATTGCGATGCATCACCGCCGTGTGGGAGCGGGGGAGCAGGATAAGATCCCCGATTTCGCCGTTTAGCCCATTAGGATAATAAAAGCAGTGTACCATTACTTGTTCACGGTCAATCTGTGGGAACTGTTCGTAGTCGTGGTGCCAGTTCGAGCCAGGGGTACCGGGTTGATGTCGTTCTGCGTGCTGATGGTGGAGGGCAAACCCGGCCTCCCCCATCAGCGACTGAATGTTAGCCACCATTGGTGGATAGGAGGTCAACCCTCCGAGGTATGGTAAGGTTACCACCAGCGCTGAACCGTTGACCTCGGTATTGCGTTCGGCGTATCCGCCTGTCCGCAACTCGCGTAGGCGGTCGATATCCTGTATCACTAACTCTGCTTGGTCAAGTGTTAGGAACTCGGGAAAAATCAGATAGCCTTGATCGGTAAAAAAGTTGATCTCTTCGGTAGTTAATCCAGTCAGGTCCATTGTGTTATCCTCCAGGTTATTACCTTTCCCCAGCCCAGTGTCGGTTTAGGCTTCCCGACCGGAGATATATAGGCCGTAGGGGTTATTTTTCCAACTCTCCTCGTCCACGATAGAGCTGTTGGCTTTCTGCCTCCGGTTGATCAAGCACTCATTCATCCTTACTTAAGTACGTGTCTGTAACCCATTTGATGGGTTAGATTGTAGAGTTCGTGCGGATCACGGGCCATATCGTAGAGTTTATCTTCACCGTAAGGGTTGTAAACATACTTCCACGATTATGTTCTGACCATTCCGATGTCACTGCGAAAATAGGAGATGAAGACGTCTAGCATAAAGAGAGAAGCAGGGAGTTTACATAACTATTATATAGCAATGCAAATGACAGGTCAACAGGGTCAGAATTAGATGGTGTAAGGAAGTTAGCTAGGAGAAGAAATAGACAAGTGGAGAGAAGAAAAGGGGTACCAACTAGGGTTGCTGATACCTGCTCGATTACCTCGCAGGGGAACTGAACTTCGTCCTGGAAAAATTCAACTACCTCCATACTTGGCACTATGAGCCATCGACTTTAAGAGTCTAAACGAACTCCTACATTCGTCCAGAGGATGGAGGGCGGTCGTTTCTGTAACGGCTGAAGGCTCTGTTTGTGGTTGATTAAACAGACGACAATCCCTCACCAAGGTCATAATCATAGCCATTAGAGCGATGGACTATCTGGCAGTAATTTGTGCTATAGTCGATCGGTCCCATAGTTGAAATCAAAGACTGGTTTGGCTCCATCTCCTTCCATTATTTTGAAGCGCCGTGGTGATTCTTCCCAAGCAGATTGATACTCGAAGCCCCACAACCGGTGGAGCAGAGGTGAAGTTGATTCGATGAGATCCTAAGGAATCGATCGAGTATGATCACAAAACGGCTTGATGTACTTACGACAGCAAAATCCTTGAACAGAATAACGGATTTCGTCGGTTGTATTGGTGCCATCACCGTGGACAAGTCGATTATCGCAGATAAGCACTGTACCAGGCTGACAAGTGAAGAGATATTTCTCCTCAGGAGTAACATCTGTCGGATCTATATTACTAATGTGTGACCCAGGCACAAAACGAGTAGGACCTTTATTAGCAGTAAACTCAGATAGTGCGAACATCGGTTGTGCAGCGAGGGGTAAAATCGAATGAACATTGTACGAGGGATTGGGAATAAATGTTCCTCCATCCCGATGAAGGCCTTGAGAAGAAACACCTTTCATGGGCGAACGTGCTTCCATATCAGAGAGAATATAATCGGATTCTAGGGGGTATTCCATACAGGCTACCAGCCTAGGTATTTGAATAATCTGCCGAGATATCTCTGCCCGGCTCGTAAAGTTGAAAGTTCTCTTTGTCTTGGGTTCATGAAGAGAAACCACGTTCTTCTCAGACTCATAAACCTCTTCAAGGGCCACAATAGCTTCTTCAACCTGATTGGAGGTAAGGAGATCTTCCAATGTCGTATAACCTAATTCGTCAAGTTCATGAAAGTGCCTTTGCATATTCTCCATAACTAATCGTCCTATCCAGAAATACCAGTCGGCATTCCAATTTCAACCGTTTTCGATGATACCACCTTCATCTACAAGTACAACACCGACTATTCGGAAGTGTCAAAGATAGCCCCAAGGCACTTAACCAAAAGGCTGCCCCCCGTCGCTGACACCTTGACACTTATGGGGTTAGGTTATCTCGGTCTGCATCTTCCACCTCATATCGAAGGCACCTGGTCGAAATCCACTGGCATAACCACTACTACAACCACATCTTGGCTGCTTGCCTCTTATACCGCTATCTTCGCCTGACGTCTTCGTGGCCGGCTGATGCCAAAGCCAGCAACTGCAGGCTCTAGCGGAAAGACGTCATCAAGCGGAACACCAGCAATTAGCCGAGGTGCGGGGGCAGTCTCGTTGCTGCAACGGTTAAAGGCGGTTCTGGTGGCTAATCCCTAACCATACTGAGTAGCTTCGTGCCGTATTCGTGGCCGATTTAAGCGGAGATAAAGGTGTTGCCCAGTTTATAGTGTAGCCATCAGAGTGGTGAGCTATTCGGCAGTATTTTTGATTGGCGTTAAAAGGTTCAGGAAAACCTGATGGTTTATGAAAAAACGACCGGTCTGGCCAATACTGGTGATTCCACCGATTTGAGAAACATGTACTCGCATGAAGTCTAGCAGCCGATTTGTGACCATCGGAATAATCTCGTGCGGATTGTTGTACAGTTCGCCCATGGCGGTCGGAATACTTGTCTGCTCGCGTACCAGGCGGCAGCAATCGTTGTCCTCTGGAGCAAACAGGTCTTCCAGGAAAAAGAGTTTGAACTGCTCTAGGCCCTTCGCTAAGCCAAGTCCGATGATGGGCGGAAGACCCTCATGAATGTCATAAATGACATCTAGGCTCCAACTAAATGTTTCTCGGAAGTACTCATAGGACAGAATTATTCCCCGTACCCATCACTCTGGATCGAAAATGCGGCCGGAATTGACAGTCTTTTCTGTGATGAGAGGCTATCCTAAGTGGGAAGAACTAGCTGTCTGAGAAGAACCGATCAGCACCGTTTATCTTGAAGCATCGGAAGCCTTGCTCGATGAGACGGTGGATATTTTCCTTGTATTCTTTGAGATTCTCTCCCCCAGGTACAACATAAACAGCAGCCGCTTCTCTGGATTTCCCACCGAATAAGTCGTAAATAGGCATACCTGCCATTTTGCCCTTGTCCTTCCCCGTTGTGAGAATGCAGGTCCTGCCGCTTGTCGTCGTTGAGAACAGGTTCGTTTCACCAGTACAGCGACACATTACACGATTGCCAGATGTCTTCGATTTCGGCTGGGTCTTTCCCGATGAGAAACGGACGGAGGTAGTCATTCACCGCCTCAGCGACAACTGTTGTCCTCTGAGTGTAAGTCGCATAGCCTAGGCCATACAATTCCGGTTCATCAGTTTCCACCTTCACCACAACCAAATTAGCCCCTGGCTGGGGCACGATGACGCGAACATCACGAATTTTAAGATTGCCCATTGTCTGTCTCCTGATCAATAGAATTGAGACCTCAACCTGAGGTAGGACAGCCCCATGTCCTAATTCGCCGTCCAAAACCCGAACAGGACATGTTAAAATAAGTGAATTGCATCCCGTTGTGAGCTAGCCAGTCGAGGTTGGGCGTGCGGATTTCACCGCCGTAGCAACCCAGATCACTAAAACCTAAATCGTCTGCCATAATGAGAACGATGTTTGGTCTCTGACGACTGTTTTCTTTGTTCATAATATGTCCTTTTCTGTTGGCAGAAAATTATGTTAACATGCGATTAGAGGATTTGTTTTTAGCCGGTGTTAGAGGCCGGAATAATGTATGGCCATGCAGTTACTAGGCGAAAAACGAAGGCAATCAAGCCGGCAATTCCTCCAACAATGGAGATGGGTTGACCAGAGGGCCGAAGTAGATTGATGGTGTGTTTGGCCGTGTACTGTACGATGGAACCAACTAATTGGGGCATGCCAAAACCGCTTTCTGAAGGTATAATAGGATTCTCGCTGGCGGAACTAGCCCTCCGTTTTTGGCCGAGTGACCTTAATTTTCATTAAGTCCGTACCAATTGACTGGGTTTCCGGGGAAAAAGTATACGGATCTCATCTCCTTCAAGTTTGTAGTAAGCGCCAACGGAAGGGGGCAGCCTGTTTGCTGCGTCAGAATGATCCATCAGTAATATTTTACAACCTATTTAAAATCCTCACAGGTAACTTTCGAACAAATTTTTTGCTATTCAGCAATTTGATCATTTTCCTGACTGACGTTCTAGCCTAAATAATGGCGCGATACAAGTTCCAACAGTCAATTGTCTTGTTTGGCACAAGAATCCTGATCCACAAGACCAGCCCCCCTTAAATGGTCAGATTTCAGAATACCCAGACCAGACGGAGACAGAGAAACATCAAATGATGACCGTAGAAGAGAAATGGCATTTCGACTTATTTGGCTACGTTGTCCTCAAGCAGGCAGTTCCAGTAGAAGATGTCCAACGGATGGTCTCTCTCGCTTATACATGGCACGACCTGCCGGACAGTAAATTACCACCACCCTTGCGATCTTATCGAGACCCTGTTGAATACCCTAACCTACCTCGATCGATTGTCAATTCTCATTATGGTGACGAGATATTTCAAAGACTGGCACTTAACCGTGAAATCATGCGCTGTGTTTTGGATCTCACTGCAAACTGTCCTAAATTGCTAGCAGTTTCCTTGACTAGAAACACCAAGGATTCGGAAGCAGTGGGCTTTCACGGTGGATTTGCGGGAGGATGGCGAAACCCGGCCAATGATTATCAAGTGGCGGAAGGAATGGTCTTCGCTACTTTTTTGAACGCTGCTGTGTCATTAGTGGATGTGCCAGAAGGAACAGGTTTTGTCTGCGTGCCCGGTAGCCACAAGGGCAACTTTCCTATACCTTCGCATATCGATATCTATAGCTGTCCACCATCGGTCGTTAATGTCACGCCTAAGGCGGGGGACGTGGTTTTATTTACCGAGACTTTATGTCACGGGGCTAGGCGGTGGACGCAAGACACGCCGCGTCTGACCGTTTTTGTCCGCTACAGCACCTCCTACGCCTCGTGGTCACCGGAGGTAGGGCCTATTGAGGCGCACCAAGGCAAACTCAGCCCAGGAGTCCACGAACTAATGCAGGTGGCTGGTTTCCAGCACCGGAAACAGATCGTCGATCAGTTACTGTCTGAAATGGGTGAGAATTCGACCTAGCGTGCTAGTGTCTTCGCCCTAAATCCGCAACAGAGTAGAGCTAATTCTTAGCTGGTAATGCCAGTAACTGAGCAGAATCGCAAGCGTCAATCTGTTCTATTTCGCTTAAGGTATATTGGCCTAAAGATAAAACTACGACTGAAATAGTCCCTGGTTCTGGGTGTCGGTCCACCACCGATGGATTTACAATGGTCATCAGTCCAACCCACTTATCGCTGGTGCCACCTGTAGAAAAGCGTGTTGCGTAAAGTCTTTCAGCCGGTCTGCGTCCAGACGGACAAATTCTGTCGGAACAGCGTTCATTGGCTAACTCTATTATCCTTTAGTCATTGCCAATTCACTGTCCTTAACTCGGATCGGTGATTTTTACGATTTTTGACGGGTCGTAAGTCAGATTGGGGGCAACGCACCTCGCCTGGTGATGAAGATAGTGGAAAGCCACGGCTCTGCGCCAGTTTGGACTCTGGTTGGCCGATGACTGGTGGAAGATACTACCGTGGTGAAAAGAGACGCTGCCGCTATCCACCGGAGCCGGCGACATGGGGTATTGTTGAGCGATGTCAGGTGGCATCTGTAAATTGAATGGTTGGTCCGCCGTAGCTACGTGAGGGTAAACTGGACCAAGATGTGTCCCCTCAGCAAAAAAGAGACACCCGTTGTCCACGGTGGCATCGTCTAGCGCCACCCAAGCCGTTATCAATCCATCCTTATTGTCTGGATCAAAATAGAAGTTGTCCTGGTGGACCGGCTTGGCCGCGCTGCCGTTGGGCGCTTTACAGAAGATCTGGCTGAAGTAGACCGAAACACCGATTCCGATGAGTTGCTCTACACAGCCGACCAGGACCGGATGACTCGCCATCCGGCGAAAGTGTGCTCTCTCGTAGACCGGTTGGTCCAGTTTACGCAGCGTCGGTTCAGCGACCTCCTGTTCCAAAAAGTAGGTTTCCTCCGCCTGGTCTATATCGGCTAAAAACGCCTGTTGCCAGTCTTCGCTTTCCCGGATGGCCGTATCGATTGTCTGCGAGTCGAAGATTCGGTTGGTCGTCAAGTGTCCTTTCTGCCGGTAGTCGGCCATTTGCTGGTCGGATAAAAGGTTGGGTGTGTTGTCGGTCATGAATCGTATTCCTGATGATGCAGATGTCAAGGCTCAAGTCAGATACGTTGGGGGCTGCGACGCTATTTTACCGGCCGTTGTCACTGAAATCAATGGGCTAATGATCTTTTTAATCTTATTCCCAGGCTTGAGGTTGCTTTATGGTCTTCTGTTAGTGAAGGCCACTTAACACGAGCAATAGGATTTGGACTAAAAACTTTAAGTTCCTCGGTGAGATAGGGGCATTCATTGACATCGACACGTATAAATACTAGAGCTAACAAATGGAGCAAGTTTTTGCTGTCAACGTTTATTGTGAGAAAAAAAGATCAAAGTACGAAAATGGACTTCCTTTCATAATCTAAACAGAGAGAAATAGTCAGCAATTGTAAGACGAAAGAACGATTGATGTATGGTCCTCGGCCGTCTGCTGATGTTGGCTGGGATGATATTAGGGTAGTTTGTTCAAGTCCAGTACAGGCGAGATCTCCTCGCACATCTGAACTGCAGGCTCAGGATTACCTATAGGACGACACTTTTAAGACGGTAAAGTGGAAAGAGTTGATAATTGATAACAACTTGAACAGCGTGGTAGTGTCGATTCCTCAGGCTAACGGTTTTGGTATCGTGACGCCTTTTAACAAAGTTGGTAAGTACCCACTTTGGCGGCTACCTATTGACTACTGCAACGGTGAGTAGTCAGTCGGTTCTAAAATTTTCGATCCGGCTACATTGACCAGTGGACCATCTGACTCGGTGAGCCGCTTGGCCGCCTGCCATTCGGCATCATCAATAAAGGCATTCCAGGCTTGCTCGTAGTGGGCTAAGTTGTTGAAGGCCAACATGTAAACCAGTTCGGTAGTTGTGGCATCACCAATAGCTGTTTCCCAAAAACCGATAATTATCATACTGTGCTTTTCAAACAACCCGGTGGTTATATCTCGAAACCGTGCGTTTAATTCGGCCATTTTGCCGGGTACAACCCGATAGGTTCTTAACTCATATATCATTTTTCTTGCTCAACATATATAGGGTCATTCTATCAGTTTACCCCAAATGAAACAAAGGCACCCCATCTATTCAACTGTAGCCTCACTGATGAGGCTACTAATCGAAAAAACTGACAAGACGTTTAAAAACCCAATTGATCCGAGAATTCAAGTAATTTCCCTCGCATCTGGTCAGCAGCCCAATCGAGTTTCTCCTGGTCGATTTCCACTGATTGGACGTTTGAGTCATGGTTTGTCCGCAGGCAAAATGGTAGATTTTTTGTCATTTCAAAGACGGACCGATCGATATTCTCTTGTACCGTACTTTCTTCGTAATACCATCTTTGCCCTCTGTTTTGCCTCAAATTGAAGTGGCAATGCCCCTGGTCACCGCCGAAACAATCGAAACGAAAAACTTCCTCCTCTAGGACATATAACGATGAAGCTGGACCATGCCCTCCTTCATCGTCTCGCCAATAGACTTCCAGCCTGACCTGATCCTGTATTGGATACGTAACTAAATCCTTCTTTCGTTGAGAACTCATGTCAAACCTCCTGAGATGCACACTAAGCACTAACGGTATAAATTAAAACCCAACAGCTAGTGCTGCTTAATTTATGAACTCAAACAACAACATTTTATCAAACCGCTGCTGTCGAATCAACAAAAGACGTCACGTCCACTCAATTTCTCTTCTTTGAAGTGGACTTCAGCCCAAACTTCTTCCGTTTTCATTCCCTTCTTGTTCTAAATCCTACAGTCCATCGATTCCCGTTACATCGACTAGAATCTGGATCAGATTCTTAAACTTGAGTCTGTGGCCTAGAATGTTGACAACTCCACCTTTGCACACGCGCTGCATTTTGAAACGCTCTTTCATCCTGGAAAACTTGATCTTAACCATCCTATGAGCAGGATTTACAATGTTCCTCTTTTCTTCTCGTATTAACCGAAGAAAATCATTCTGCTTCCTCTCCCAGAATTTCACCTATCTTGTCCTGACAAGGTTGGCGGTGAATATACCATTAGCGTTCACTTCTGCCAACAGTAGTTCCAGAGAGTTGTGCTCGTTCATCCTGCGATGGCACACAAAGGAATGCTGCCACTTACGAAAATTCATCGTCACTGCTTGCAGGAGAGTTACAGCTTGATAACTATGGACTTCGATTCCCAACAGAGCCATCTTCCTTTCGCGGAAAAACCCAATTGGTATGCTGACATGGCCTCACGCACATTATATGTACCCTTACCACACCACAGGCACCAAACGCTTGTTATGTTCGACTGCATGTTCAATTTCTAAAGTACAAATCTCAGAAGTGACGGAAGCAGGACTAAAAATAAACAAGAAAGTGTCAGCGGTGGCTTCAATACAACGATATAGATCTCAGCTAACCAATCAGAAGTGGGTGGAATATCCTGCCAATCTGCCTAGGATAACGACCATGGGTGGTTAGTTGATCGAACAGGTAAGGTAACAGGCAAAGTCGATGTCATGTCGAGAATAGGAGATAAATACGTCTGATATGGGTGACGAATTGTAGCAAGAACTGCAGAATCTGAAAAGGAAAGACTGGTGTCACCCGTACGCTCTCAAGACCAAAAGCCCTTGTCACCACGGAGAAGCAAGTAACCGGCGTAGCAAAAAGGATCTTATGAAGATAACACTCAATTTCCTGAAATAAGTCGCCCCGAACAGGCTAAAAGTGTGCGAGGGAACCTGAATTTTTACGATGAATTGCTAAGGCTTCTAGATTCGGGCGAATTTGATTGGCTTCTGGCATGCATACATTTAACGCCTTGTAATTTTTCATATTCACTACCTGCTAATAGGAGACGAAATACAGGCCAAGTCTGATTATTGAATCTAACCTAATAGCTGTCGGTATTTACATGGTTAATAAGCAAGATGCTAAAAACATCTAGAATTCATAGGGAGATATTCACTGTATAACTTCGCTGGTCTGGGTTATTTGGTCTCCCACATTAACTAGGCTTCAGCCATCTTTATCTTTTTCCGAATTAAGACGGCCCTCCCTGATCCCACTCAGTAGGGAATGATCGTTTTCTCTAACATGCTTGAGGTCATTATTTATATAGGGGCTCAATCCGTCGCTCAAAGTTAACCTAAAAATCATCTTTTGATTGCAGAAAAAACTAGCTACAGGCCGTCATCTCTTCTTTTTCTCTGCAATAGCAATAATTAACCTCAGTTCGGCCTTTTTGACCTCTCACCAAGCAGTGAGAGCATTATGAGGCATTCTAATGCAAGGTTTCTTC
>JASMLX010000173.1 GCA_030748495.1 Candidatus Poribacteria bacterium
CGAGAATATCCTTTGAGGTTGATTGTGGCCTCCAGAAGTGGAAGGTTGTAATTTCCTTCTTCTGGCCGCTCCTGGAAGCTGTTAAAAAGCCAAAGCGGTTCCAGGAGCGGCAACGATTTCTGGGCCGTAATGTCAACTATTTTTTATAAATTGTTTCTCCTATTTGTTTGGTGAGACTCTAAACTCTAGTTAACATAACATCGCTTTTTTTATTCGCCATTGGTATTATACTCATTCCAGATTTTGACTACATAGGAAAGTAGGACTTGTAGTTGGCTAACAAACCTACCTCTAAAAACGATACCCGTCTCTTTTCCATTCTAATCGGGATTGTTCTGATTCCGCTTAACAATCTCTGGTTGATGCGTGCGGCAACCTGGGGATCTGGTTACCCAACTACCTTTTCCCTCTTTTTCAACGTTATTTTTCTGCTCTTTATTATTACGGTCTTCAATCTTCTTCTCCAGCGCATATTTCCACGTTCAAGCCTTAACTCTTCGGAATTACTGTTGATCTATACGATGCTGTCTGTCGCTTCAGGGATTTGCGGTCTAGATATGATGCAGGTGCTAGTCACATTTGTGGGCGGAGTAAAGTGGATGGCAACTCCAGAAAACGAATGGCAAGACCTATTCTTTCATCATATCCCCTATTGGCTGGTTGTTAGTGACTCAGAGGTTTTAACCGGATTTCACGAAGGGGACTCTAGTATATATCTGAAATCTCACATTCTACCCTGGTTAACTCCGGTCTTGGTTTGGTCCGGGTTTATCACGACCTTATCCTTGGTGATGTTATGCCTAACGATGATTGTCCGTAAACAGTGGATTGAAAACGAAAAATTAAGCTATCCAATCATTCAATTGCCTTCACACTTGACCTTAAAACCGCAGGCCTTTCTGACGAATAAGGTGATGTGGGTCGGGTTTCTCTTAGCCGGAGGAATCGACCTGGTTAACGGCCTCCATTTCCTCTATCCATCGGTCCCAGGCTTTGGGGGGCAACTTTACGATTTGCACCCATTCTTCACTACCTCTCCCTGGAACGCCATCGGATGGACACCGATCCCGATCTTTCCCTATGCGGTGGGGTTGGCCTTCTTTATGCCACTGGACCTCTCCTTTTCTTGCTGGTTCTTTTACCTGTTTTGGAAGGTAGAACGCATCCTCGGTAGTGCTTTGGGATTGCGCAATTTCCCCAACTTCCCTTACATAGAAGCACAGACTTCCGGCGCCTATATCGGTTTATGCGTGTTAGCCTTTTGGTCGACACGGCATCACCTGAAACAGATATTTTCACCGGTATCCACTGCAGAGAGGAAAACTGGCACTAATTCCAGGCTAGAAAACATTAACGACAGATTGGCTCTGGTCGGAGTCATTATCGGTTTTGTTTTGCTCATTGCCTTTTCTGTCATTGGGGGCATGTCGATTTGGACAGCAGTTCTCTTTTTCGCCATCTACTTTACTTTATCAATCGGGATTACCCGGATGCGGGCTGAACTCGGCTCACCTGTCCACGATCTGCACCGGGCAGGGACACATTACATGATGGTTAATACCCTTGGCTCACGTGCCTTTTCGCCTGGTGACCTGACCATGTTTTCATTTTATCAATTTTTCAACCGCGCCTATCGAGGCCATATAATGCCACACCAACTTGAAGGATTTAAGTTAGCAGAACGGAGTCGGATGCAGCTAAAAAGACTGTTTTGGGCAATTGTAATTGCGGCTGTCATAGGCAGTACAACCGCTTTTTGGGCAGCCTTGGACGCTTTCTACCGCTTCGGTGTATCCAATGTGGGCAAAGTTCCAGAATCGTTCGGACAACTGCAAAGATGGCTTACTTTGCCCTCTCCCATCGACTACGGTGCGGGGATAGGAATGGTGGTTGGGCTCGCATTGACGTTCCTGCTGGCTGTCTTGCGGATGAACCTGTTTTGGTGGCCCCTTCATCCGGCTGGTTACGCGGTTTCCAGTAACTGGTCCATCAATCTATTCTGGTTCTCGATCTTCATCAGTTGGGGTATCAAATACATCACATTGAGATTCGGTGGGCTGAAACTGCACCAGCAGGGAATTCTATTTTTTATCGGCGTTATTTTGGGCGAGTTTATCGTCGGTGGCTTCTGGATGGCGCGTGGGGCGTTCTTAGGAGTTCCAACCTATAAGTTTCTGTTTTAATCACCAGAAACAAACTGAACTCAGGAAATAGGTTCCTAAAGCTATCCGAATAGCGCGTCTTCGAGTAAAAGCCTCTTCTTAGCGTTGGTGGTTCTGGACGAAGAGGCAGTGGCGTCATCGCCAAAACACATAGGTTTCAATCCGAAAGATCAAACGAACGATAATCCAGCTTCCTCCAACCAGATAGTCTCCCAGCAACAGCCCCATGAAGAAAGGGGCTGCACGGCGATAGGCACCGATCCCACCTTGGTTGAGCAAAATTCTTTTAGCTAGCCAACTCAAGAAAATCGAAAACCACAACCAACCGACTGTCCAGGTACTACCGGTCAAGGCAAATCCAATCGGGTGAAGCGTCCACCAGATAAATCTAAAACGAAGAAAACGCAGAACTGTTGTAATAATTGACCCCAGGCCGATAAAACCCACTGCTACCCAATCGGTGGATGTTGCCGCATATAACCAATTTTGGAGATGGTCAAATCCACCCCATCCGGGATAGTTTAGGCCCCCATCACGATACGACATTTCGATGAACGCCCAGTAAGCCGACAAGGAACCGACTGCCGTTGCAATAACCATAGCACCGATTAGTCGTTTCCGGTCCATCTGACCAATATCTGCCAACTTGAAGGCTTCCAGTGTATGGGGCATCGGGTGCGCGCGATACCCACGGTTAAATCCCCATAGCAACCCCATCATCGTCAAGTTACCTGTACCAATCCGTCGGGTTCCAAGTAGAGTAACCAGCAAATTATGAGGCGTTGTTTCGTACATCTCGTGGGTTGGCGGCCCTACTTCCGCGCGGAGCCGGGTGATACTCAGGGCGATTAAGAAATAGAGGCCTAAATAGATTAGGCTGATACCGATTGACATTCCACCCTGCCGCATCCAAAATACCAGTATCGCAATACCGGCTATGCCACCCCACAACTCCCACGGCAGGTGATAATCAAGTTTTTTCGCCGCAGATGTACCGGTTTTACTCATCGTGCGGAATCCGGGGACGATATTTCGTCTTAAGTTCCAGATAGCGAAAGCAATAATCGTCAGGTAGGCACCGGTAGTTTGTTCGCCAGCATACGGGAACCTGGGCAGACTTTGAAATCCGATCGCGCTACCTGTGATACGGATTCCTTTCCACAGCCAGTAAAAGAACCAAACTGAGAAGGAGAGGTCCAGTGGCATAAAGAAGGCTAAACCGACAGCGAAAGGTAGAAAATAGACTGGCGTCCAGCCAATAGCGTTCCACGGTTTTTGCGTAAACAGCAAGCCAATTTCGTGTTGTCGATTTGGGATCTCGGGAATCGCCGGTATGAGATAATGAATTCCGTTAATAAGGGCAATACTGGCAGAAATGGCACCACCCAACCACAATAATTTAGAGTGAAAGAGGGCCCCACCGGGGGCTGTCATCTCAGCAGGAAGATGAATCACTGGGTAGGATAAACGCTCCTGGTAGATCCACTGCTTGCGTACCCACAAGCTCAGGCAGATCATCACCCAAACCAGAATAGAAAAGAATAGAACCCACCAAATGGTTGGCATCAGCCACATGCCCACCCGATGACGAGTATAAAGAGTTGAGTCACCCTGATAGTAAACTTGTAGTTCCTGAGTGTTTGATACTACTAACCAGGACGGTAAATAGCTCCAAAAAAGCTGTTGCCACTCATTTTCCGGCGTCGCATACCAGAATCCATGCGTTAAGGCAGGAACAACTGTTTGTAACATATCGTGCCCGGTCATGGCGGAAGCGATGGATAGCATGACATAGACTGTTAACAACTCACCGCGTTTGAGTTGATGACCCGGCAATACGTATTTTAATCCACGGTTCAGGATTGTAATCATAACCAAGACCATAATCACATTGTAGAAAAGTGAAATTGTGGTCGGAAGCCCACTCAAATAAACATGATTGTTCATCAAAAAATAAGCGTTGGAAGGGATAATCAGGAGGGACAAAACAATCGAGCGTAGGGTTACGTTCTTCTGAGGATGGATCTTCTGAGGATGAATACGGTTCAATCTTCTTGTTCACCTACCAGGAGGGAAATAGAATATGCCTGGCCCATCGAACCAGATCTACCTCCCGTACTCTGAATTAAATTGTAAAGGTTAAGAAATATCGGTTGTTGGATAAAGATACCGTCAAAAGGGCAAAAGTTAAAGGTGATTTTGAAGCGAAGCGCTTAACCAATGGCAAGTAAGTTGATAGAGGTGCGAGATAGGAAGAAACTCCCATCAGCGTCTTTTTTTATTGACGATGATGGGTTACTTCCATATAATGATCTAACTAGCGTATGCTCTGTGTTTCTACTCATCAGAGATGGAACTAATTTTGAGGCGGTTCTAATAAAAGTTCAGAAATGAACTCCAAGGATTAACTTATGAGAAAGTTGTATTATTTGTTCTTATGCTTTGTTAGCGTTTCGCTTTCAGTGGCAGGAGTTTGGAAGGAGACCTTTGATAATGGGATGCCCAAAGGCTGGGAACCTATTGTCGGTAAATGGAAAGTGGGTAAAAAGGCGTTGACGGAGACCAGTGGCGAGCCATACTCCAAGATTATGTTTGGCGATGTGGCATGGAAGGACTACAGCATTGCCGTTGATGTGACAGTAGGCAAAGGAAAACATCCGTGCAATTGCGTCGGTTTGTTGGTCAGAGCAGATGAAAAAGGAGAAAACGGCTATCGGTTCTGGATCCGCACCGATCAGCACATGGGGCAGGTTTCCCGTTGGGTTAATAATAAATACGAGCACCTTAAAACCCCAATTCCACCCCAGGCAGAATCGGGCAAGACTTATCGTTTGAAGGTTGTTGCCAAAGGAAAAAATTTTCAATTCTTTTTAGATGATAAGTTGCTGTTTGAAGGGGAAGACAAGCCACAACCGAGATTTCAACCCAGCGGACGGATTGGATTCATCTGCCACGAAACCAACCCATATCTTGACAACCTGGTTATCGAAGGTGATCAAATTCCCAGTTTACCGGTTAAATTAGTGGGGAAAGTAGCCGCCTATTGGGGACAAATCAAAGTCTCAACTCTAGCGTTTTCGCAAGACTAGACGTTTAAAAAAGCTGACAGGGGTAAGACCTTCTCAACCTCGGCCGGTTATTGAAAACCCGTACAGTGCGGTATTTGTCTGTAGAATGGGAAAGTAGTATATAAATCTAATATGTAGGTACTGTTTTATATTTTGGGTGTTTTTCATTTGCCGTCCGACCCAGACCTATAGCCGGGTTGTTCAACTGATTTGCAGTTGGAGATTGTCGATTAGGCGGGTTCCTCCAACATAAACGGCTATCACAATTAAAATTCGTTGTTCTGGTTGGATAGTAGCAATCGCCTCGAAGGTCTGACTAGAAACAATTTCCACATAATCGATCTGAGTCTGCTCCGCAGACTCGATCATTTGTTTCATTTCGGATACGATATAGCTTACGCTCTTCTCTCCGTCTAAAATTCTGGCTTTTGCCATCTCCAAAGATTGGAACAAAACTCGAGCCGATTTTCGCTGTTCTAAGCTCAAATAAGCATTACGTGAGCTCATTGCGACCCCATCTTTTTCGCGAACAATAGGTAACCCAACTACTTCAAGATCGAAGTTAAGGTCAAAAACCATCTGCTTTATCATCGCTAGCTGTTGGGCGTCCTTCTGACCAAAGTATGCTCTGGTTGGTTGAATAATATTAAACAATTTAGCTACTACTGTTGCAACCCCGCGAAAAAATGTCGGACGAGCCAAACCACACAAACCCGCGGTAATCGGGCCGCTAACCTCAACGATTGTATGATTGTGCTGTTGTGGGTATACTTCCTCCACTGTGGGCGCAAAAATCAGATCTACTTTTTCTGTTTGAAGTAGATCTTGATCTTGTTGAAAATTTCTAGGATAACTACTGAAATCTTCATTTGGTGCAAACTGGGTTGGATTAACAAACACACTCACAACCACAAAGTCGTTTTCTAAGCGAGCTTGACGGACTAAACTCAAATGCCCCTGGTGAAGGGCTCCCATGGTAGGAACAAAACCAACCAATTTCCCCTGCCGTTTCCACTCATGGCAACAGGATTGGGTCTCACCAATGGAGGGCAAGATTTTCATCTCTATTCGATTACTTTAGGAACTTCAAAATATCCTTGTTCCGTCGATGGTGCATTGGCTGTGATATCTTCCCGTTGAAAAAGATCTCTTTTTTCATCCGGCTTCATCACGTTACGAATTGGGATTACGTGTGAAGTCGGTGGAACCCCTTCGGTATCGAGTTGGTTGAGTTTTTCAATATAGTCCAAAATCCGCGAGAGTTGATGCTGATAAGACTCCATCTCCTGTTCATTAAATGTTAGCCGAGCCAAGTTAGCAATGTGCTGAACATCCTCGAGACTAATTTTTGACATATTTTATTTCCTCATGTAATTTGTAGGTTAGCGTATTCCGCCATCAATGTCTTTTCACCTGCCCGGTCAAAGCGAACCGTAATTCGACCATAGCTGCCTGTTCCAAACATCGCTTTGATTCGGCCTCGACCAAACCGTGAGTGGTAAACAATTTGGCCGACTCGATAGCTGGTCCGGTCGTCGGGTTCATCAGGGTCGAAAGTCGAAATGGTCCGTGTTGGCGTGGGCTCGGTATATGGGGTGGCCAACTCCAGTAAATCCGGTGGGATCTCATCTAAAAACCGGGATCTAATACGATACTCAAAGTTACCAAATGTCCGTCGTTCCTGCGCATGGGTCAGGTATAATTGCTCTTGGGCACGTGTAATACCGACGTAACAGAGCCTTCGCTCTTCCTCCAATTCAGCCGCAGACTCCATTGATCGTTGGTGTGGCAAAAACCCTTCCTCCAGACCAACCATAAAGACAATTGGAAATTCGAGCCCTTTAGCACTGTGAAGGGTCATCAAAGTAACGACATCATTCTGATCAGACATCTCATCGATATCCGCAGTCAGTGTCACCGCTTCCAGGTATCCACTTAACGTCGATTCCGGGGTGGCGAGTTCATAACTGAGAACACCATTTATTAAGGCGTTTACGTTTTCGATTCGAGTTTGGGCTTCAATTGTATTCTCTTTTTGCAGCGCCGCCAAATACCCTGAACGATGCACTAAGTCTTCAACTACACGAGTTGGCGGATCTGTCGGTTGGTAAGACCGAATCAGTTGGGCAAATTCGGTGATGCGATTCTGCGTCGCAGTTCGGATAGCAGAAATCTCATCGACATGATCAATAGCATCGATCAAAGGGAGTTGATTGGACCGGGCGAAATCTTCAAGCCTTCCTAATGTCGTAGCGCCAATTCCCCTTGTCGGGACGTTAATGATACGGCGGAGACTGATAGAATCAGTGGGATTAACGATCACTTTCAGATAGGCTAGTAGATCTTTAATCTCCATTCGATCATAAAACTTGGTTCCCCCGATGATCTGGTAAGGAATATTTTCTTCCCGCAGCGCATCTTCAAAAGTTCTGGATTGGGCATTGATACGGCAAAAAATAACACATTCACCATAGGCGCGACCTTGCCGTTTGTAGCGTTGGATTTGTTGAATTAGATAGTTGGCTTCTTCGGCTTCATCTCCTGCTTCAAAAACTCTAATTTGCTTGCCAGGGCGGTTCTCAGTCCATAGCGCTTTCTCTTTTCGCCGATCGTTATTTTGGATCACCAAATTGGCCGCTTCAAGGATGTTTTTAGTCGAACGGTAGTTTTGCTCTAAGCGCAAGGTTTTTATGTCGTCATAATCCTGCTCAAAATTGAGGATGTTATTAATGTCGGCACCTCGAAAAGCATAGATTGACTGATCATCGTCCCCAACCACACATAGGTTTTGATGTGTCTTGGCCAGTTCTCTTATTAACCGATATTGGCAGTGGTTAGTATCTTGGTACTCATCGACCATAATATACTGGAATCGCTGTTGATAGTATTCCAAGACATCCGGACACTTTTCGAACAGTTCAACAGTCAGCATAATCAGATCGTCAAAATCCAGAGCGTTGCTTTCGCGAAGTCGCTGTTGGTAAGTAGAAAAGACCTGGGCTACATTTTGTTCAAATGGGTTGACAAAAGACTGGTTCAGAATATCGTTTTCGTATTCTGCTGGGGACATCAATTGATTCTTGGCGTTACTGATACGGTTCTGAACGGCTTTGGGATTGTTCAGTTCTTCACGGAGTTGCATCTCTTTCAAAACCGACTTAATCAGCGTAATCTGATCTGACGAATCGTAGATGGTAAAAGAGGTTGAGTATCCGAGTCGGTCGATGTGTTGACGCAGGATTCTGGAACAACTGGAATGAAAGGTCGAAACCCAGATCCGCTGACTGACATTTTCACCCACTAGATCTGCTATACGGGTTTTCATTTCCCCTGCCGCTTTGTTAGTAAAAGTAACTGCCAAAATGTTAAAAGGGGAAATCTTACACTGGTGGATCAGGTAGGCGATTCGGTAGGTAATGACTCTTGTTTTACCGCTACCCGCACCAGAAAGCAGAAGAAGTGGTCCATCAGTATGCTGTACCGCTTCTTTTTGGACCGGATTCAAGGTGGCGAGAAGGTCACTCATTTGACGCCTCCATTATCAAATTTATGGTGGAAAGTATAAGTAATTCAACCCGTATTAGCAAGGGAAAGCCTACCTGTTTATATTGCGGGTAGGTAGTGACTGTGCTAAAATGATCCGAGATATCAGGAGATAAAATGGCAACACCGACGATCGAGTGGATAGACGGTCGAGTACGCTTGATTGACCAAACACTTTTACCCAATCAATTTAAACAGATCTACTGCGAGGATGTAGAGGCGGTTTGGGAGGCAATTAAAATGCTTCGGGTTCGAGGTGCGCCTGCTATCGGTGTCGCAGCCGCTTTTGGAACAGTACTTGGTATTTGGAACTCGACTGCTGGCAACTACGACACCTTTTATAGCGAACTAAAAAAAACGACCGATTATTTGGCAACTTCTCGACCGACGGCGGTCAATCTATTTTGGGCTTTAGACCGAATGGTCAAAACAGCGGTATCCAACAATGAGCACACAATTTCAGATCTAAAACAGGTTCTTTTAACAGAAGCGTTGGCGATTATGACCGAAGATCAGGAGATGTGTCGGTCGATTGGGAAACACGGCGCAGGCTTGGTCAATGACGGGGACACGATTTTGACCCACTGTAACGCTGGTGGGTTAGCGACCTCGGATTATGGAACCGCTTTAGCTGTCATGTTCACGGCCCACGAACAGGGGAAACAGATCCAGGTCTATGCAGATGAAACACGTCCGCTGCTACAGGGGGCGCGGTTAACCACCTGGGAATTGATGAACGCTGGCATAGATGTGACGCTGATTTGCGATAGCATGGCCGGACAGGTAATGAAAGAGGGGCGAATCCAGCGCGTCGTAGTCGGTGCAGACCGGATTGCCGCCAACGGTGATACTGCTAACAAAATCGGCACTTATATGGTGGCTGTCCTGGCGCGGCAACACGGTGTCCCCTTTTATGTCGCTGCACCGACTTCTACCCTCGATATGTCTCTGGCTACTGGTGATGAGATTCCCATCGAGGAGCGAGGCGCGGAGGAAATCACCGAAGGTTTTGGTAAACGAACCGCACCGGAAGGAGTTAAGGTTTATAGCCCTGCATTTGACGTTACTCCTGCTGACTTGATTACGGCTATTGTGACTGAAAAAGGGGTTGTTCTGCCGCCATTTAGGGTAAATTTCAGGGCCATTGTCGAGGGATAGCTTTGGCTGAGACTGTCGTTCTAACCACTGGATTGTCAAAGTGGTTTGGTCAGATAATTGCGCTCAACGATGTCAACGTCCAATTTAGGCTTGGTATTACAGGCTTGCTTGGGCCAAATGGGGCGGGTAAATCGACGTTACTCCGCTTGATCGCAGGGCAGTTAAAACCCAGCTTAGGGGATCTATCGATTTGGGGACAGCCTGTTTGGAACAATTCGTCTTTGTCTCAACGAATTGGGTTTTGTATGGACACCGACGGTTTTTACTGGGGCATGACAGGATTGGAATTGGTACAATTTCTAGCTCGATTAAGCACCATCCCACCAGCAGAACAAGAAGTGCAATCGCTGTCGGCTATTGAGTCGGTTGGTTTGACCGAACAGATGCACAAAAAAATTGGTGCTTACAGTAAGGGGATGCGCCAACGCTTAAAACTAGCGCAGGTACTGGTTCACGATCCCGATCTAGTTCTACTTGATGAACCGCTGAATGGAATGGATCCGATAGGTCGAAGTGAAACTATCAACTTGATTCGTTCATTGGGAGAAAAAGGCTATTGTGTTGTCGTCTCTAGCCACGTGCTGCACGAGGTAGAATCGCTGACCGATAACATCCTTTTGATACACCAGGGAAATGTTGTGGCGGAGGGGCGGATCCCTGATATTCGAGATCTAATTGATGAGCATCCGCACAAAATCTTCCTTCACTGTGACAACCCTCGCTTGCTGGCCTCAATCTGCGTCACTTTTGATGACGTTACTGGTATGCAGGTCAACGACAAAGACGATAGCCTAACTATTGAAACGCGAAGACCAGACGAATTTTACGATCGGATGCCAAAATTAGTGATCGAAAATAAAATTAACATCTATCAAATGTACTCACCTGACAACAATCTACAGTCCGTTTTCAAATACCTAATTCAATAATCAACCTTCACCAAATTTATATTCTTGATGCAGTTTGTCTACATAGCTTAAATTTACGTCATAAATACTCTGTAATGGACTTTGCCAGATTGTTTGCTAACTCTGTTGAGTGATTTCGTCAGCTATAAGTTCGGCTTGTTGCAGGACGGTTTCAGTCGTTAATGCTTGCATATCAGGCGGATATCTAAATCTTCTTAGTATTCTTTTGACTCTTCTATTTTTTACACAAACCCAGTTATAGACTGAATTCGACCCCTTTCCCTGATACGAAGCGTGTCCCTCGTATTTAGAACTGATCCGTAAATAACTTGACACTTTGCCTCATTTGCCTTTCAATAGGTACCATGTTCAACCAGATAGCA
>JASMLX010000174.1 GCA_030748495.1 Candidatus Poribacteria bacterium
AATTGGCCCCTTTTATTTCAATTGGGTCGCCGCGTTAAGTTCTTGCTGCCAATTTTCCTGCCAATGGCCGGGTCTATGCAATAGCCTCTTTTGTCGTGGTGTACACCCTTCAATGAATTCATCCGACAGTGAAACAACCCAGTCGGCGTGGTGGGAAGGCTCATAGGAAAAAAACAGCGTTCGACGCTGCTGTTTCATATTGGTGCCGGGATATCCTGCGTGGTAAAGATTTTCGCTGAAGATTACTGGTTGGCCGGCCTTAACCTCCAGGGCTCTCAGTTCCGGTAGAGCCTCTAAAACATTGAGATCAAACGGCGGCTTCAGATCTAGTAGATGACTGCCTGTAATCAGGGAAAGAGTACCGGTTTCAGAATTTTGATCCATAAGTGGAATCATGACCTTGACCATTTCAAGCTGGGGGGCCTTGATGATTTAGGTTTTGCGTTTGGCCACCACGGCGTACCGCGTGATAGCCGACTGACCGATTTGCATTCCTGAAATAGCCGTAGTTTTCTGTCAGGCGTGGTGACCGATTCAGTAAGATCACTATCCAGGGCAGGATAAAATCTAAATCGAGGAGATTTCTAAAAATTTTATCTGTTTCCAGGATATTCCGTACCATGATTTGGATCAGTTTTCCATCCGAATCATACATTGGCTCCATCTTTGCTTTCGAATAGCGGAATTGGTCAAAGTTGGAGGCATTCATTTCATCAATTATGTGATTGATATCTCCTATCCATGCAGCAGGAAGACGTTCGGAGAACAGATGATACCCACGCAACATAAAGCGATACAACTCCGGTTCAGGCACGAATGTCATTACAATACTCCTATTGCAGATGAATCAGAACAGAATTAAATTCCGGAAACAGTCCTCAAGAGATAATGCCCTCTTTTTGATTTGGTAGATTGCGTCAACTTTATCAGTTCTGTTCTCGGTTTGGAATGGTTGAGTTAGATGCAGTTGATTAAGTGTAAAATGGGTTAGATTTGCAAGCGCTTGAAACCGAAGATCGCCGCCCCTTTGTCTTTTTTAACACATATAAGTGCAAAAAAAGTGAAGGCGAAAACATTTTCAGTCCGTATCTGTGACGGCATTTATAGTTAGATTCGGCCTCTATCTGATTCCGTTGTCTTTCTTCTCCATGATCATGCGCTCTTCTTCTCCCGTTATTTCTTTGACCGTATCGGAGGCAATCAGACCATGGCCAAGGCTTTCGAGCAGATGCAGAGATTTACCGCACCGATGCAGAGCACGGTGACAGTAACAAAAACCGGCCACCAAGCTGACGGGCGATGTCAACAGTGATACACGGTCAATATCTTTGACTTGGTGATAGTAGCCGGCAACTTCGGTCAATCACTACTGGCGGCACCGGTCACAGCGGCTAAGATCGAGCGTAGCACAGATTAGAAACGTCATATTGCCACCGCTATTGACCAGTTAACAGCTCAACCTGATCGCTCATTTGCAGAAGAAATGGCACTCAATGTCCTGCAATCCATCCTACCGGGAAGATTAGCAGCCAAACTCAACTGCTAGCCAACTATCCTAATCCCTTCAATCCAGAGACCTGGATACCTTTCCAACTGAGTCAGGATGTGGAGGTGAAACTGACCATGAATCGAGAGTTTCAGCTTTATACCGAAGGTAGAGATTACAATTCAGCTGTGGTGATAACAGTAGGTGGTATCAGGCTGAACATACGTCAGCATTGACAAGTACCGATGGTTTTGCTCGACGGTCAGAGTAACGCGGTACTGATGAGTGAGTTGTGTTAGGTCAAGAGGTCAAGTTATGGTCGGCTCCTATCGCACTTAATGTGCAGGTCAACCAGATAGTAGACGGTGTTTACGGTGTTACTTCGCTTTGGAACAGTAGCGACAATAAACCCAAACCAATGTTGCTGAAACTGATGGAGAAAGTGGTTTTACCTGCCTGCCAACATCAACGAGACCTGTTATTGATCGTGTCCTGGAAGAAAGTGGCTGATTATTTGAAAGAGTTAAAGGCAGAAGGTCATATTTCGGCTGAGATAGGGATCGAGCATTACGGTAACTTGAGTAGAGCAAAAGAGAAGAGGGATAACTTAGGGGCCGTGACCGGATTTGCTATCATCTGAATGTCCTCAAAAGACCGCCTTTAAATCGAACTATTGTGGAATCGAAACTCGTCGCAGTTGCCTGACACTCATTCGTACGACTCCCTTATTATTTGCTTTTGATTGCACTGAAGGAGTACACTCCGCGCTCGTTGGAATCTCCCCTGTCCAACTATCCTACTCTCATCTAGCTAGATAAAAACCGTTCCTAGACAATAACCTTGCTTTAATTGACTAACTGAGAAGCAAGCAATATTCTTAGCCACACCATTATCAATCCTGTTTAGGATTTGACATCAAATAACCAATCGTTATAAAATGGCGCAAATAGCGCATTTTGATGAAGGATATTTTTGTGTCTCAGCAGCATCAACTACCTTTAGCCGGTTTACTACACGAACAGCACAGTTACCAATTCTCGACTGAGGATGCTGGCGAATTCTTCCAACCTTTGGGTGCAGAAATGGCTGAGGCTATTCTCAAACACCATGGCAAACCACTCTTACTGAACGATGGCCGCTATAGAAATTCATTAGCGATAGATCAACCTATTGTCGTCTTGCTGACGGACTTGAAATCTCGAGGACTCCTTGATGATGAAACACTGATTGTCTGGTCAGGTAAATTTAGCCGCACGCTTTTTTACAAGAGTAAGAATAAGCGTGATAATAGTTCGTTTGGGTTCTCAATGGGCTTGCTGATGCAGGTATTAAAGGTGAAACTGTTTATGGTGCCACAGATGAGTACGATTATAAAGCCGTTAGGGAGAATGAGGTTGCTATTTATGATCTTCAGCCACGATTCTTCATATGTTGGCATCATAAGCAACTTACTTATCGATTCAGTGGTCGCGATAGTATGTCTAACTGACGTTCGTAGAAATACCATCACAAAAATTCTGACTTAGCTTTATGTGTAGTATCATTTGATGTTCAGGAACAGCATCAAATGTTTATCACGATTACCCAAATTAAAGAGAGGTTATATTCAACAATTCATCCTATGTTTGACAGCGGGGTTTCAAGCTATAGGCAATCTAATTTATGATTAAATCAACAAAACATGTTTATGCGGCACTCATCCTTTTTCATGTTGTGTCGTGGAACGCTTTCTGTGACCAAAATGGTTTTACCACAGAACAATTTGGGTTCTTCGAAAGTTATATCCGTCCAATATTAATTGAAAATTGCTACAGTTGTCACGCTTCTGACACCAAGCAGGAGGGGGGGCTGATGCTTGATAGCCGGTCCGGTTGGGAAAAAGGCGGCAACCGCGGGCCGGCTATTATTCCTGATGACACTGACAACAGTTTATTGATTCAGGTCATTAGTTACACAAATCCAGATTTGCAGATGCCCCCTAAAAGCCCGTTGCCAGACCAAATTATTGATCACTTCCAACGCTGGGTTCAAATGGGGGCACCAGACCCTAGAACCGAACAAACTAAACCTAACGGCATTTCACTATTCGATATCAAATCCAGATCGAATTTCTGGTGTTACGAATCAGTTAAGGCAACCATGCCGCCTGAGGTGCAACATAAAGAGTGGGTTGCCAACCCAATAGATCAATTTATTCTGGCTCGTCTTGAAGAAGAAGGGCTGACACCTGCTGATCCCGCTGACAAGAGAACGCTGATTCGACGAATGACTTATGCACTGACGGGGCTTCCGCCGACTCCAAAGGAAGTCGATACATTTTTAGCAGAGACCTCTGAGGATGGCTACACAGGAATGGTTAATCGACTTCTGGATTCACCTCATTTTGGAGAAAGATGGGCTAGGCACTGGATGGATCTGGTGCGGTATGCAGAAACACGTGGTCATGAAGGCGACTACCCAATCCAAAATGTCTGGCCTTATCGGGATTATCTTATTCGGGCTTTCAACAATGATATTCCATACAATCAGTTTGTCCGTGAGCACATTGCCGGCGATTTGCTAGGTTCCCCCAGAATCCATCCCCAACTTGGGTATAACGAGTCGGTCATGGGCACAGCGTTCTACCATCTGGGTGAGGCGACACATAGTCCCGTTGATATTTTAGAAGATGAAGCCGTTAGAATTGATAATATGATTGATGTGACCAGCAAAACCTTTCTGGGGTTGACTGTTGGCTGTGCCCGCTGCCACGACCATAAGTTTGATGCCATATCCACCAAAGATTACTATTCCCTTTTTGCTATCATGGCCAATTCACGGATGACTTATGCATCCATCCATAATCCTGACAAGATCGCTGACCAAGCAAAAACTTTACGAACAGAGAAATCAAAAATCCGTCAAAAGCTTATAGACAACTGGCAAATCCGAACCGAGAATCTCGGTCGATATCTGGTTGCAACATCAAGAATTCGAAATCAGGCAAAAGAGCTTTTTGAGACGAAATCACAGCGGCACGATTTTAGTCAAGATTTAGTCATTGCTGATTTTGAAGGGCAAGACTATGGTGATTGGCAGGCAACGGGGGAGGCTTTTGGGTTAAAACCTATCAGAGACAATATCGAACTGCAAAAAGATGTCACAAGTTTCAAGGGGATAGGTTTTGCTAACAGTTTTTCTGATGGAGATAAGCCGCAAGGCAAGCTGACCTCTCCTGAGTTCCAAGTTCAACGGAAATTCGTCAATTTTCTGATTGGTGGTGGCAACCACCACAATAAAACCTGTATTAACCTGGTAATTGATGACCAAATTGTTCGAACCGCTACAGGGAGTAATCAAGCGAAGATGGCAGCAGTTACTTGGGATGTCTCAGAATTTGCCGATAAAACTGCTTGGCTCGAGATCGTTGATAAGCATTCTGGCGGTTGGGGCCATATCAGCCTAGATCATATTGTCTTAACTGATCTACCAACATCTCCTGAATTCCTATACTCTGAAATGGCTCAACAAGCGACTTCGGACGCCCCAAACCTAGAAGTAGGTCGACTGATTCAGTGGGCCAATGCTTTAAAAGGCACAACAATTGATAAGTCAGAGCACCCACTTCACTACTGGCTTAAAGCGATAGAAGAGTTAGAGAGCAAAAGCCCAGTTAACCTACAAATGCTCAGAAAGTTGAAGTCCGATCTAAAGCAGAGGGATGGTATAGCTCTAGGCGATTTCCGTGATGGGTCTTTCGGTGATTGGTATCTTGGAGGCGTTGCTTTTGGGCAATCACCGCCAGCGAAAGGTGACATTTTAATGAGTGGAAGAGATAGACAAATCAACCAACTTTTACCCTCTATACCTTCCAGTGTTGGGGCAACGACACAACTGCCAGGAGCCCTACGGTCGCCAACCTTTACTATTGAACACGATTTTATTAATGTTCACACACTTGGACGCGGTAACACGATCCGTATTGTCCTGCATAATCTTCAGCTTATTCGAGATCCAATTTACGGTGGGCTGGAACGCCAAATCAATAATTTGAGAGCTCAATGGCAAAAGTTTGATCTTCATCGGTGGAAAGGCCACCATGCCTACATTGAAATCTTACATAACACTGGCCTTGACAATTTCATCGCCGTTGACTTGGTAGTTGCTCACAATGGAAAATTACCGGAGTCATTTACCATAAAAAGTCAACAGTCCTCTGAACAGGTCTTGTCATTCGAAGAATTAGAAAACCTGTTTGATCAACGGATTCTATCAGCCTTTAACGATTGGCAAACAGGAATATCAGACATATACCAACTAGATCTACTCAACTTTCTTCTTCAGCATAAGTTATTAGCTAATTCTTCGGATTTAAACGATTCAATAATACCTTACAGACAGCTGGAATCAGCATTGCCGCCTGACCAACGAGTCGTGGCTATGACAGACGGAAATTCGCGTCAGATGGCTGTTTATACAAGGGGGAATCCCAGGAATTTAGCCGAGCCTGCTTCTGCACGATTTCTTGAAGTCTTAGCTGGGTCAAACACTCCATATCAAACTAGTAGTAGCGGACGGCTACAGTTAGCTGAGGACATTATTAACCCTAATAATCCCCTGACTTCCAGAGTAATGGTCAACCGAGTCTGGCACCATCTTTTTGGCCGAGGTATTGTCACTACGGTTGATAATTTTGGTCTGCTGGGAGATTTGCCCTCACACCCCCAATTGCTCGATTATCTGGCGGATCAGTTTGTCTCAAACGGCTGGTCGGTTAAAGATCTGATTCGCACTATTGTTAGTTCGAATACTTATCGGATGTCAAGTCAAAGGTCTCCGGAGTCATTAAAGGTTGATCCGGATAACCGTTTACTTCAGAGTATGAACATTCGTCGACTGGAAGCCGAAGCTGTTCGTGATGGCATGCTTGCTGTATCAGGACGCCTCGATCGCAAAATGTATGGCCAAAGCGAGGTTGTGCACCTGACCCCCTTCATGATTGGTCGTGGCAAACCAGAACAAAGTGGCCCGCTTGACGGTAATGGTAAACGTAGTATCTATATCGAGTTGCGTCGGAACTTTCTGCCCGACATGATGCTTGCGTTCGACTTACCAATACCATTTACAACCTTTGGTAGACGAAACTCCACAAATGTCCCGGCCCAAGCGCTGACACTCATGAATAGCCCTTTTGTTACTCAACAAGCTGAATACTGGGCCAGCCAACTAATGAAACAGGAAATTGACAGCTTGGAAGGCCGAATCGAATGGATGTATCAGCAAGCTTACTCCAGGCTCCCATCCGAGGACGAAGTAAATCAAGCTGCAACTATGCTGTATGATCAAGGCCAGGAGTACAACATTCCAGAATCAGAGAGCCTGCATGATAGGCGGATTTGGAAAGACTTTGGCCATGTTCTATTCAATTCTAAAGAATTTATTTACATCTTTTAGGTAGACTTATGAAGGATTCAAAAATGACACGTCGACGAATGTTAAGCCTGTGTTCTAATGGATTTGGCTCATTAGCTTTGCTCGGACTAATGGAATCCAAAACATTCGGTAATGTGCTTACCTCTAGCAGAACCAAACCACTTTTCCCTCGACCTGGCCATTTTGAACCCAGAGCCAAGAATGTCATTTTTCTTTATATGGACGGTGGCGTCTCTCATATCGACACTTTTGACCCAAAACCACTGCTGGCCAAAGAGAACGGCAATCCAATTAAGATGAAGATTGAACCCACACAGTTCAACAATAACGGTGGAGTGCTTAAAAGCCCTTGGGAATTCAAACGTTATGGACAGAGTGGTATTGAGGTTAGTGACTTATTTCCGCATGTTGCCACCTGTGTGGACGATTTAGCCATAATTCGCTCCATGGTATCGGATTTCTCAGAGCATACTAATGCCAACTACTTTCTGCATACCGGACACGGATTGCAAGGTCGACCGAGTATGGGGGCGTGGGTCAGCTATGGTTTAGGAAGCGAAAACCAGAATCTGCCGGGATTCGTTGTTATCAACGGTGGGCTAATTCCTTCTGGAGGGCTGGATAATTTCAATAGTGGGTTTCTACCAGCGCATTACCAAGGCTCTATTTTTCAATCAGGCGAATCTCCTATTGCTAATATTAACAAATCTGAGCCGATTCCGACACTGCAGAGAAACAAACTGGACTTTGTCAAACAACTGGACAAACGGTTACTGGGTCGGGTAGGGCATACTGACGAGATTGAGTCGGCAATTACCAATTATGAATTGGCCTATCGAATGCAGGACACCGTGCCGGAGTTGGCCGACCTGAGAGGTGAGAGCAGAAGAATCAAGAAATTATACGGCTTTGATGCTACATACACACACACTCGAACTTACGCTAGACAGTGCTTGATAGCACGGCGGTTAGTTGAGCGGGGTGTCCGGTTCGTCGAATTAACCTGCCCAAGAGTCAAAGCGGACCGCTGGGATCAACACGGAAATATTAGAGATGGCCACTACAGAAATTCATTAGCGATAGATCAACCTATTGCCGCCTTGCTGATGGACTTAAAATCTCGAGGGTTGTTTGATGAAACACTAGTGGTTTGGTCAGGTGAGTTTGGGCGCACACCTTTTTCACAAGGTCAGGATGGACGTGACCATAACCCGTTTGGGTTCTCAATGTGGCTTGCTGGTGGGGGTATTAAAGGTGGAACTGTTTATGGTGCTACAGATGAGTATGGTTATAAAGCCGTTGAGAATGTAGTTACTGTTCATGATATGCATGCCACGATTCTTCATCTGTTGGGGATTGATCATAAGCAACTTACTTATCGATTCAGTGGCCGTGATATCCGTTTAACTGACGTTTATGGAGATGTGATCACAGAAATTCTATCGTAAGATCGACTTAACGGGAAAGGAATTCTTCATTATAGAAAAGCAGTGTGTCTTCTATAATCACTTAATCACGTTTTTTGATCGCAATCTTGGCCCGGTGAGGGTACGAATCAATAAACGAAGAAAATATCTACCGAGGAGAACCAAGATAATCACCTGCACTTGGCGCTTTTAGTCAATTTACCAGATCCATTCGTACCTCTAACTGCGTACTCTCTGGTTTGATTCGTCTGATCTTTCCTTTAGCACCTTTAGTCTTCTTGCCTACGCCTTTGAACAGCCGCGGCACCAGAGAAGGGTTGAGTTTAAACTCGTTTCCCCGTACAGGACACTCTCGCATACACACACTACAAAAAACAGGTATATACAGAAGTGAACGAAGCCATTAAAAAAAGTGCTTGAGCTACACCCGACTAACCTAATTATCTGGCATCCGCCCGATGGAAATAGGGGGGCTACGCTACCTTTAATGACTTGATGAGAAACCAACAACCCAATCAAATCGCGGCCGAATTTATTCGAACTAAAATCAGCCAAATAGTACAAGGCCCATAGCAGGCTAAATTGTCATCACCGCAGCATGTGATGGGTTGTAAGCGGCCGGCCTTAGAAAATGGTTACTTTGAAACATTTAACCGGCCTAACGTTGATTTTCACAGTTTTAGCCAAAATCCTTGCCTGTAATTAAGGACTGAATATGAGAATCCAAGTCACTGCCACTGAGATCGGTCGCCGTCAACTTACGGCTGAACACTTGGCACAAGCCGTTGAGTCCGTCCGCCAAAACGGATTTGTCATCCTAGGCCAGGTTATTCCTACTCCGCCTCTGGACTTGCTGTTTGAACGCATGCTGACCGATTTGAATATTTTGCTCAACGCCTCTGATCAGGTTCTGCCAGTTCAATTTGTGCCGGGACACCTGCAACAAGATGCCCCACCCTTGGCTCCATATGTTTTTGCTGAATTAGTGGCTAATCCCTGGGTAATTCAAGTTACCCAGGCCTTGTTAGGTGCTGGTGTTAAGAACACCTATTTCAGTGGTAATACCAATTTGCCGGGCAGTGGTGCCCAACCGGTTCATACCGATGGACAACAGTTATGGGTTGATCAACCGGCGGCTCACCCAGCGGCAGCTCTAATTATTAACGTGACCCCGCTAAAGGTCAGCCCAGAAAATGGGAGTATAGAACTGTGGCCCGGTTCCCATCAGGAAATGGTGATAACACCTGATAGCACCAGCATCAAAGTGCCAGCGGCTGATTTGGCTCGACGAGAAAAAGTATCCGCCCCCATCAGGGGCAATACAGAAAAGGGAGATGTCTTAATCAGAGATGATCGGTTATGGCATCGTGGCATGCCCAATCACTCGAACTTGCCACGGCCCATGATAGCCATGATTCACCGAACGGGTTGGTATAATTCAGGCGGCAAGTTAAAGTTTGAGCCAGGATGTGAATCAGCCTTCGAGCACCCGCTATTGGATGCCAATGTTGAGTTTGTGGCTGAGCCCATTGATTACATTTTCCGTCATCGACCATATGACTATCCGCCATCAGGTTAAACAATCTCTCTTCCTCTTCTTTAGCTGATGAAATGCTTTTTCTGATTGTCTGATCTTAAACCAAATCGCAATGTATCCTGAATTAACTGCCTATCTACTGCCAGTTGCTCTTTGGGAAAGATGTGTATCTCGCCCCTGTTATCCTGTCGATCAAAGAAAGCTTTATCTCATTGTTCAGTGCGCAACATAATATTTCAAATTCCCTCAGGTTATTTGGAATTCGAGATTTGAAAGAAAGTTAAAATTCCATAATTCAATTGACTAGACTTCATCCATATCTTTGGTGCGCATGTTCTCTGCTTGAATGGTAAGATATTATTAGATAAGAATAATCTAAAGAGGATCAGATAAATGAATATGAAGAAATATGTAAGGCTAGTTGTGTTGGTAGGACTTTTAGCTATTGGTTGCGCTCGTGTAAATTATATCGGTAAATCATTCGAACCAACAACTGACGTCGATCTATATTTCTCTAAGGAGGATATAGAGAAAGAATATACAGTTATGGGGCATGCTGTTGGTGATGGTACATCTGACAATGATGAGATTCAAATAGCTCTGATTGAGGAAGGCAAAGCAAAAGGAGCAGACGCAGTCTTAATAACAGGGATAGACAGTGATCGACTACTTTCAAAAGAAAATATTGGTCGTGAGAGTGAGGTCAAAGCTTCATTTTTAAAGTATAAATAGCTAATAGTAATTGTGTATCCTGTCTAATCATTCCGAACTAACGTTTTCTAACTCCCTGCGGGTAGCTTACCACTGTCAAAGACCACCTTCCTCATAGTAGGCAGCTACTACGGGTTTCGATGTGTGATGTGTGTCCGAAGGGTAGAGTATCCCACGGAGTCGCCTCTGCCACCAATAACGGAACGGTCAATTGTATGCCCATAGACGGGAGCTAATATCAAACCAGATTCATGGCCTTCATCCGGGAATCAAATTCCGGATTGGCTGGCCCAACTGGCCAACCATCCCCTGCTGACCGCAGAAGAGGAACTCCAACTGGGCCGACAAATCCAGGCTGGTGATCAGCAGGCCCATCAGACTCTGGTTCTACACAATATTCGTCTGGCTTGCTCGGTGGCT
>JASMLX010000175.1 GCA_030748495.1 Candidatus Poribacteria bacterium
AGAAACCTTGCATTAGAATGCCTCATAATGCTCTCACTGCTTGGTGAGAGGTCAAAAAGGCCGAACTGAGGTTAAGTAATACCTAATAATCTCCCGTAGGATGACACTACCCAAGGCGATTTCGCTACTCTCAGCCATATTACCCAACAACTTGATACCGACATTGGAACCATACTGAAAACACTTGCCGCTACTGGCCTTGACCAGAATACCGTGACTATCTACACCAGTGACCACGGCGAGATGCTTAGCGATTACGGTCTGACAGCCAAAGACTGTCGTTTTTAAGACGGCCTGGTTCGGGTGCCTTTGATCATACGTTAGCCTAGACGTATTGATGCCAATCGTTAATCACAATATCCTGGTCGAATTAACCGATCTTGTCCCAAGCATCGTCGATACTGGCAGTCACCACGGTCGCTGTAAATTTTATGACACTTTGCAACCGGCCATGCCAGGCCATCCGGAGAAACACCGCCCTTACTGGGCGGCGATGTACCACAATCAACGCTATAAGTTAGCCAGCTATCATGGCAACAACTTCGGGCAACTCTATGATCTGGAACAGGATCCTGATGAGTTCAACAATCTCTGGGATGCTCTCCCTTAGTACTGTGTGATCAGTTGCAGGCAGAAAGTTTCAGCGCCGCGGTTAGGTCAATGGACCGGGACTCTGCTATCATCGACCGTTACTGATCTTATTTAATCTAAGCTGTCGTAACGAATGATTTCAATTACTTTCATAAGAGATCAAATACCAGTAAAGGATTACGCATGTTTATCTGCCGTCAGCATCTTTTTCAAGCTCGTGATGGCATTTACCATCATAGCCGCATTCCTAGACTACTGATCACACCTGGCGGTCGCATTCTAGCAACAGTTGAAGCTAGACGCAGCAAAGGCGATGATTAGGACTAAAACGACATCCGCATGCATCAAAGAGATGATGGTAGCTTGAGCTGGCCCGAAGCCACAACCTTCATCGATGCTCGTGCACTATGGCTCGGGCCCAATAAATAACTGCGTGCTATCTGCTGACACTCAGGCAGACTGCGTCCCCCCTAGTCTGTTATAATTATGCCCAGGTCTATGCCATACGTAGCAACGATGACGGCAAGACCTGGAGCCCTCCGCGTGAGATTGCCAATTGTTTTGACATTCTGCGCTTAGCCTATTCATCCGAAACGGTTGCCTCGAACTGAACAACGGACGGGTCTTACTCAACATCAGAACTGAAAGCGAACGACATCGGCGTATGTTCTCAGTCAGTCCCAACGGCCACGCTAATTGGTCACTTCTGCCTTTGATGACAAGCGACTCGAGCCCATTTGCATGGGTCATATTTTGCGGCTATCAAGCGAGGCTCAAAATGGCAAACACTACATTGCCTTTTGCAACCCTGCAGCGGTAGAGAAAATAAGCGGTTCGGGTCTCAAGCACCCAAAAATCAATCAGCGCGATAAGACCAAACCGATTCTCAGCGAGGTGACCGGATTCGTTGGACTTATTCAGGGCCTCCGCGATCAGACCAGCTAATCCCAGATTTGGCAGTTGGGTAATGCCTGTCGCAATTCTTCTTTTGCCCGCTTACTCATATTTGTCTCTCTCAACACCAAGCGGCGAAGTGCAGTCATATTTTTGAGATAAGGTAGTGCTTGATCTCCAACTTGTGTCCCATTGAGATCCAAAACCTGCAGTTTAGGCAGACCGGTGATTACAACTAAGCTCTCGTCGCAGATTGAAGTTCCACCAAGGATTAATTCTTCTAGCTGGCTTAGACCTGACAAGTAGGCGACCCCTCGATCTGTAATCGACGTGCCTCGCAAACTTAGCCTTTGCAAAGAGGTTAAATTCTTCAAATGAGCAATTCCCTGATCAGTAATAAATATCTGTTTGGTTTGTGGTTGGCCCGCTAAGGCATCAGGAGCCCAATCAAAACGCCCTAGGCTCAGGTCTTGCAACTTCAACATCTGTGACAGGTTGACTAGTGTTAGATCGGTAACCTCGGTTTGGAATAGGTTAAGTCGGCGTAAATTGGTCAGCTGAGGTAGATGGTCGGCAATTTCGTCCGTGACGGTACTGGATTCCAGATTAAGCGATTCCAACGTTTTGATTTTAGCTAGAAATTTGATTCCGGTGCCTGTCACACCTGTATTTCCCAGTTCCAGTTGACGCAGATTTTGCAATCCCGCTAGATGCTCTAATCCTTCGTCGGTGACCGGTGTCCGGTTGAGTTGCAATTTCTCCAAAGCATTTAACGTCGATAAATGGATCAAAGATTGGCTCTGGGTAGCAGTGACACTTAAGTTCAGAGAGGCCAACTGCTGAGTCGATTTTAAATGACAAAGTCCCCCTCCGTAGATCCGGGTCTGACTTAAATCAAGTCTCTGTAGAGATCCCAGATCGGCTAATGCACTTAGTCCTACATCGCTAATTTGAGTCCCTTTCAGATCTAGAAATTTGAGGCCAGTCAGATTGGAAAGTGCTGGCATTCCCTCGTCCCCCATGAAAAAAGGGACCGCCAACTCTTCTAGCTGGAGGAGGTCCTTGAGGTGCATCAATCCGGTGTCCCCGACATTGGTCTCTCTCAACCGAATCACCTTAAGATTGGTTAAATCGGCCAGATGACCCAGTCCGGCGTCTCCAACATAGGTGTCGTCCAGATTGAGGGCCTTTAAAGACTTCAAGCCCGCCAAGTGGATGGTTCCTTTGTCACTCAGGTTGGCTTCTTGTAGATCTAAGACTTTTAACTGAGTTAGGCCCGCAATATAGTGTAGTTGGTCTTGGTCTTCCAAATCGTTGAGATCCAACCGGTAAAGACCGTGTAAATCTAAATTAGCCAAAGCTTCTAGGTGGTTAGCAGTGTAAGGGCTGGTCTGTAGCCTCAGTTGTTGATCTGACCGTATTTTCGGCATCACCATCTCTGTCCGGTCCATTTGAACCCAACCTGTGCGAATAATAATCTCTGTTTCAGTCTCCAATGCCGTCCGCATCTGATAAGCGGGTTTAGACTCTTCAAACTCAGGCCAGGATTGGCCGTTATCCATTTTTGCAGGTCTGACATAAAAAGTTCCCCAGTCTTCACTTCTCTGGTTTTCCGTATCGGCCTCAACCGGCGGTCGTGTCGTTAAAGATGGCTTACCACAGCCAACAACGAGAAATAGAGCCGCTAGGACGCCCAATGTACACGATCGCTTTATTTTCTTTGTACCGTTAGATTTCATTACTTATCCAAGAAGGGGCGATTTAATCGCGAGTGGTACGGCGGTTCCATCACACTGCGCTGCCGTTCATCAGCCCATTCTGGAACTGGATAGGCCGGGACGTATGCCAGATTGCCTGCCGTATATCGTGTCAAAATAGATCTTCTGGGATGATCAGCAGTCCAGGGTAGAGTTCCGTGTGTTACAGCCTCAGTGAAGATGGCTACACTCCCAGCTTTAGAGGAAACTTGTCGGATTTGGTCCTGATGCTTTTCGTATCGACGGATGGAATCCGGGCAGGCGATGTTACTCTTGTGGGAACCTGGAATCACGACTAATCCACCGTCTCCTGGATTTATATCGGTTAGTTGGAAAATAACCACCGTCAGACCATTATGCATCCGTCCATCGCGAAAAATATAGTACTGGTTGGGGTCAAAGCCAGGACCAGAGGAGCCGTGAAAGATAAACCCCTCCGCGCCTTTATCCATCGACAGTAAAAAGGTTTGATGATCCATTCGAAAGCCCTTACCCAAGATCTCATTTAGGTAGGGAACAATTTTCGGATGGGCTAGCATGTGGTGAAACGGGTCACACCAAGGGGAATCCAGGTTCAACACGCTCATCTCACCTCGTCCGTGCTCTCCAGCCAGGTGTGCCGACCCACCATCTAGTTTTTGATCCGGTGGTCGAATACGCATCTTATTCTGGTTTTGGTCGATAGCTTGATTAGCAAGTGCTACCTCTCCTTCGGTTAAGACATCTTCGATTACCAAGTACCCGTTTAGATCAAACAGATAGCGCTCTTCTTGGTTCATGCTCAATACCTTTTCACTATACAATTTTTAGGTTAGTCCATCAAATTTTCGAAATGCTGGCGGACAAAAATCGATTTTGGATAGGTTGGACAATGATGCTGACAGACACCACATCCAATACAGCCCTCTTCGACAACCACAACCTCCTGTACTTCGGCATCAAACTGAATGGCCAATTCTCCAAATGGGCATAGATCAATACAGGTTCGGCATTCAATCTCTTCCGAATTAAGACACAAGCCAGTGTTAACCACCGCCACTCCAATCTCAATTTCTTCACGGGCCGTTTTCTGTAGGGTACCACTAGGGCACACCTCCATACAGGCCAAAGAATCACAGATCACACAAGGTTGCTGGTCAGGATCTAAGTAGGGAAGTGGATCTGAGTTTTCGCCCTGATCTAGTGCAAAAATTGCTTGAGCCGGACAGGCCACGATGCAATTTCCACTCCGCTCACAGGTTTCGATAAATTGGGATTCCGGCAATGCCCCTGGAGGACGCAGGTAATAGGATTGTGGCAGATGATCTTTTTGGTTAGCCTTGGAAGCTAGTTCTGCTCTGAGAGTTTGTTGTTGTTCATCAACATAATCAGCAACGGGTTCCAAAACTCTGCGGAGGGCCTGCTGGAAGAACCCTCGACGGGAAGTCTCCTTATCCTCAGTTTGGCTCATCTTGTTTCGACTTGATTAAGTTTTGGTTTACTCATAACTTCGGTGCGCAAATTCACGTCTGATAGATGAAGTCGCTCTGCTATCAAGGCCACGCCACTATCAAGCTCGTCCAGATCAAAGATCTAGAATTAGAAAACATCTCCAGTGTAAGTTGTACACCAAAGGCGAAAAAAACAAACTTGACTCTCCTTACGTCAGGAACGATCAGGTAATTTAGCTGAAACATAAGGACGAGACGGAGGTTTTTCCCTGTTTCTGCGGAATTTATCCACCGGACGAAGAAACGACAGACCAATATCAATTATCCGTTGTCAATTATTGAGTGGGCTAATTGCATGAAAGACTCAGTAGAGACTCTATAATAATCTGGGAGTCTAATTCTAAACTTGACCTCTAATCAGAATTGCGGAAACCATTTCTTTTGGCACTAGAAAGATCTATTACACAACGAAAGCCGATATCATAGCTTAGCACTTCAGCATCCATCTTTTGACTATCAGATACGCTCAACCTTTCGAGGGCGTCATTCCATGAACCACCACGGATTGAGGAGAAATTGGATTGGCCTCCCCTAGAATCTCCGGGCCAGCACCACTCGTTTACATTGCCAGCCATATCGTATAACCCATAATTATTAGCCGGGAAACTGCCCACAGGTGCAGAAAAGCTCCAAGAATCCAGCTAGCCGCCAGTCGATGATCCTTCGTAGTTACCTTGATCCCTATCCATATCGCCAGTGTTCGGATATTTCTTGCCGATTACCCCCCCTCGTGCGGCGGACTCCCACTCTTTTTCAGTGGGCAATCGTTTCCCAATCCATTGAGCATAAGTAATTGCGTCTTGCCAACTGACACCTACTACAGGTTGGTTCGGCTGATTTAAGTCCGAATCTTGAAAGAACTTGGGTGGACGATAGCCAGTAACCTGAACAAATTTAGAATACTGGGCATTGGTGACCTCATAAATATCCATGTAAAAACTAAAACCGCCAACAGGGATTAACGCCATTTTAGTTTCGCCCTTGGGTGAAACTATTACCTCTGCCAATTCAGTAGATTCCACTTTGGTTTCAGCTATGGACTTCGTCGATTTAGCCTTTCGTTCTAACTGTTTCAACTTAAACTTAGCCACAACTGCCAACTTACCATTTGGAAACAGATCTAAGAAATCTCTGATGTCTGAGGCTTCAGTTGTATCCTTAATTAGTTCCCACATTTCAGTTTCCGGGTCGGCCGCTTGAGAATTCACAATCACAGATGGTGGAGGCAGCGTGGGGGAGTCAGATTTGGAACCGTGATCCGTTATTTTGGGTGGAGAAACGACATTTTCAGCCAATACCAGTCTGGACCCACCCTGAAGGCTAAGCCACGGTGTCTGTTGCCTACCTTTATTGTTGTTAGCCCATTCGTTAACCTTGGTCTGTGTATAATCAGCTAAGTCTGTAATGGTGACACTTCCCTTGGAATTAGCCGCTTTTCCATTAATTCCTTCCAGCAAGTAATAACTAAAAATTCCGTGGTTAACCTGAGACCACTCGTAGGCCCTTTCTCCAACACTACAAGCATATAACGTTGCGCTCACGGCAGGCTTATTTGAGCTCTCATTTTGGCGTTTGAGTTTTAAGTCACGCGCGAAAGTATCGGTCAACAGATTATCATCATCACCACGACCTGAGCTAGGATCATTACGGCAGGCATCGATGATACTGAGCATTTGATTCGCTTTTATTCTGGAAAGAATCTCCTGTACTTTTCCAAGGGGGATAGCGGTAAGCTCTAAAGTGTCTAAGGTGGTAGAATCGCTATTTGCTGTCAGTAGAAACGACTGCTCTCCTTTTGAGATACCATGACCAGAAAAGTAGAAAACAAAGGTGTCTTCGGCATTTATACGCTGAGAGAGTAGGCCGAGCCGTTTCACAACGTTGACGTGCGTTGGATAGTCTGCTCCCGTTTTTTGATCGGTCATTAAGAACACATTTCCCGGCTCGTAACCGCAGACATCAATCAAAGATTCTCTAAAACTTACAACATCCGAGACACAAAATCTAAGCGGACTAATATCATTTTGATATTCATTAACACCTACTAAGAGGGCCCATTTCTCCCCCGCACTTGCGGCTATTTCCACTACGCTAAGCAGAAAAAGCAAAACGATCAGAATTCTTGAAGCCATTATCTTAAACTCCTTACTATTTTATTTTGGCTCGTTTCATTATGAGATTGAGTGCTAATTTGATAATTAAAGCACTCAATTTTATCATAACGGACTCTATCCGGTAAAACCAAAACGCGATAGTTTATGACTAAGGCTCAATTTTTAGGGAATGGCTATGGGTATTGAACTTCTACCATGAACAGGTGAGTAGGTTTATCTCCGACTTGACGGCAAATTGGTCTTGAGCTTACCAGCAGGAGTAACTCTGAGGTAGGTATAGAGAGAATAAGCTAAAATGCTTACCAATAAACACTATGTAATCAGCTCGAAAAGGGGGACCGCACCTCCGATCGAAGGTCGGCTACCGCTTTCAGTCGAGAATCCAAACCTGATTCCCAGTTATTTCAGGATGGCCAAATGGCAATCAGCCGGCAGATTAGTTGTCTCGCCGATTCTGGCCATCAAAGCTGGGCCAATTTGCCTGCCAAGAGCTGGCAATCTAAACACGACCCTTGAAGCCGACCAGAGAAAATGACCCCTCAGCATTTAGGCGGAAGACGGATTCAGATTGAGCCTGTGATCAGCAAACTAAAGGCCTTGGCTATTCGGTGCTAGCGTTATGGCAAGCGACAACGACGTTTGTGACTCGGTTTTAATCTGATGGCAGCCATCTACAATCTGGAACTCAAACTCAAATCCTGACTTATGCAACAGGTCTAGCAGGCCGCGGAAAGGCCTGAAATTGAAAACGACTAGTGAAGCTGGTCAAAAAATACTGGAATTAATTTAAGAGAACTAGCGGGGGTTGCACTTATCACTTGAATTCAGGCAAAGTGGCAAGCCGCGCATTAGGCAGCGTTAAGATGGCACTGGTAGACATCAAAGGGAAAGCGTTGAACACTTCGCTGGCTAACTTTCGGCGCGGCTACTATCGGGAAGAGGCTGAATTCGACGGTTATCTTTTCATTGCATCTCCGGATGCGAATGCTCATCAAGCGGCGGAATTTGTCCAAAAACACGGCTTCCGGCAAATCAAAGTGAAAGTCAGACACGATATAGATGAGGATGTCAAACGAGCCACAGTGATTCGGGATACCGTTGGACATGACGTTAAAATACGCCTTGACATCAATCAGGAGTGGACGGTAAGTACTTCGATTCGAGCGATCGACAAGATGGCAAAATACGATTTGCAATTTGTCGAACAACCCACCCTGTTTTGGGATTGTGAAGGTATGGCACGCATTCAAGCGGCCGTTGACGTTCCCATCGCGGCGCATGAATGCGTTATGACTCCACTCGCAGCGATAAAATGCGTCGAGCACAACTCGTGCACAATCTTGATAGTTGATAGTTCTGACTCTGGTGAGATTTTGAAAGCGAAGCAAATTGTTGACATCGCCAACACCGCGGGAAAATGGTGTGTCATGGGAACATGGATAGAAAATGGAATCGCAAGCGTTGCTAATCTGCATTTAATCTGCTCATCACGTAATTTCTTCTTTGCTAACGATACGTCCTAGCGCTTCAAGGTTGATGATATCGTCAAAGAAAAATTCGACATGAAGAACGGAATGGTAAAAACGCTCAAAGCTCCGGGAATCGGTGTGACGCTGGACGAAGGGAAGTTGAAAAAATATTCGGCAAGCCCAGCGACTATATCGCGTTTCAATGAAGAGGGATTGGCTGAAATTCCTAGGTATGGTAAGATTGGATAATGCTAAAGACTGATGTCAAGGCCTGACAGGCAAGCTTTTTGCCGAGAAGAGATATCTGGGCAAACAACTTTTGGAACAGCTATTTGACGATGGATTAGAACTGATTAATTAGTTTACTAGGAGAATTGAAATGAGAAATCATTTGTCTGTAATTGGCGTTCTGTTGGTATTAGTTGGCTTTAATCTGGGACCTAGATCTGAGGCTCAGATTGATGCTTATGTTTACTGGCTCTGTTACTGGGATAAATTTTGACTTTAGCGGTGATGGTGGGCTCGTGTCCTATGCTTCTTTATCCCCCACAGGTAACGATTGGTGTTTTCGGTAAATACGGAGCTACGGGAATGACCTTTGGCTATCAGTGGAATCGGGCACATCTAAACAATACCTGCGTTGACCTTTAGTTATCTATAGGATTTTTAGCTGGAGCAGGAGTAGGCTGGGCTTGACAACCTAGCATCAAAGAAAGTTTTATTCGTGGCAAACTGTTCTAGCCGTCTCCTATCGGTCTAGGAATTGAGTATGATCGACAGCGGTTGAAGCCATACCTTTATGGTGTATTTCCTGTTTCCCTGTAATCTAGTCATCAATAGCTTGGAGCCTTTGAGGTGTATTAGCGAAACATCGCTATAGTCAATGAAAAGTCAGTGGTAGGTACCAATTATAATAATACCTGGGTTGTCCACCGATCCGAGGGGAAGGCTCTAGAGAATCGCGCCTTCTAAACACTGAAGTGCAATTTGGTTAGTTCTTTTACTTTTTTCTGAATAAATTGGGACAAGTGAGGTCATTTGTAGTATCTTCATCTTAGTAAGTTGCACGGTAAATTCTTTCGATATCGTTTAGCTTTCGCAAATTTGAAGAGGCTATCCCCCCATAACTCTGGTTAAATAAATAGTGACCAAGCAGTTTGCTAATCAGAGGAAGAGATCGCTATTAACAATGATACAAGGAAGAATTTGAAACTACTGAGACCTAATCCTTCAGAGGATCGAAATGAAGGGTTGGTTAGCCTGTCCGGTAAACTTACCGACGTCTGGGGCACGATCAAAGAGTAGCAGATTATTCTCCATTTAAGACCATCAATATAGGGCGACTTTCGGAGTCGTCCTGCTATTACGTTTATGTAAAAGTGAGGTACAGATGAGTCGAAAGGATGATATGATAGCGGTATTGGAATGCCGACAACCGGAGAACACGGTCCCTATCTGGGAAATCCATTTCCATTGCTGGGAGCAGGCCTTAGGCAGGCCTTTTATCGCTGCTGATGATTTTGCCTAGCTGACACTGTCAGAACAGGAAAAAGCCTTGGTGGATGATGCTGACATTATATTTTCGGTGGCAGACGAGCTAAATTTTGGCGGGGTGACGATCCCGGATCAACCCTGGAATTATCCACACAATGCCGCAAGAAGCACGCTTAAAGCTGGCAACCTTACTACGTGAAGAAGACCCTACGTTTATGGTGATCGGTGCATGTGGCGGGGTGATGGGTATGCCCGGCGCCAGCAAGTACCTCGAGTTCAGTGACAAGTTGTTCGATGCTCCTGAAGAGATCGATAACATGGCTAGAAGAAACTTTGAGCGCGGACTGGAGCAGGGGCAAGCGTTGCGGAATGCTGGCGTAGAAGCCGTATACATGGCGGCGGATATGGCGGACAACCATGGCCCCTTTTTTAATCCAGAGCAGATGGATCGGTTTATCCTGTCCTACATCAGGAAAATGGCGGAGAAACTGAAAGAGATGGGAATGTATGTCATGTTACACACCGATGGCGATCTGGCACCCATATTATCGGATCTGGCGAATACCGGCATTTACGCTCTGCAGGCAATAGACCCGGTGGCAGGCATGGACATTAAAAAGGTAAAAGCGGAGGTGGGGGATCGGATCTGTTTGTGCGGAAATGTAGACACCGGTCTTCTGGTAACAGGTCCGGCAGCGGAGATATACGAATCTACTCGTGATATTCTGCAGGAATGCAAAGAGGGCGGTGGCCTGGTTCTGGGTGCATCTAACGCCACGGTATTGGAAACTCCCATGCAGAACTGCCACGAGATGATACGAGCCTAGCGTGACTGCGGACAATATGGTTAGAGGAAATATTTTGAAACATTAAATCTTGCACAAGAGGTTGAAAGAACTCACATTTCGCAAGATAATGCAAGGGGCGTTCTTAATTTTGAAACAGGGTTATCCTCTTGAATTCTCAGGCCATTTATCGCGGAGAGTTCGATGAGCCAGATCCCACCGGTTTACAGGTGAATAATGTAAAATTTCTACCTATTGTGAATCCTTTTATTCGTGCGATTGGAATCCCTCAACAGTTTGAGCCACAAGTGAAACTGAATCCAGAGATCTGATCAGCAACTTGGATATCTCTCATGATAGTCGACACATTGAGTGGTCGAAGTCCACT